>NZ_NFHX01000048.1:0-8584 GCF_002161515.1 Faecalibacterium sp. An58 | reverse complement strand
AAGTTAAGCTCACTTGTGCCGAAGATAGTTGGCTGGACACGGCCTGTGAAAATAGGTAGATGCCGGCTTCTCTCAAAACAAGACCCCTGAGGCGTATGCCTTGGGGGTTTTGCTTTTTGCGTGCCGTGCAGGGCGGGACAGATCGTGAGTGCTGCACAGCCGTTGCCTGCGTTTAGGGCTGCTGGTACTTGTCCAGCGATATCTTGGCGGCCTTGACGATGTCGGTCAGGATGCGCAGCTGCTGGGAGGTGCAGCGGTCCAGCGTATCGGACAGCTCGGCCAGGACACGGCTGCGCTCGCTGCCACGGTCGAACAGCAGGTCGTCCGACTGCACGCCAAGGGCGCAGGCCAGTTCCACAATGTGGAAGCCGATGCGTTGTCGGTGAGCGGCGCCGTCGGCGACGCCAGCCTGAAGCAGGTGACAGCCGGGGACCTCGAGATCGGCAGCGTGCTCGGCAGCATCAAGCTGGAGGACGTTTGGGCGGACACCTACACCAAGGCCGGCCTTATCCTCCATACCAGCGGCCAGATCCAGAAGCGATAAGGACAGCAGGACCCCACACCCTGGGAAGGGCGCGGGGCCTTTTGCTGCCTGTGTAGATATTATTCGCCGCTCAAACTGTCCCCGTCCGCAGGCAGCTCGGCCAGGGCGGGGGCGGCCGGGACGGCGGTGCGGGGCACCCCCCGATAGACCAGGGCCTGCTCCAGCACCTCGGCGCAGACCGGGGCCGCGATGGTGCCGCCGGCGGTGGTCCAGCTGTGGGGCTCGTCGATGCAGACCAGGCACAACAGCTGGGGGTCATCGATGGGAGCCACGGCCACAAAGGAAGCGATGCGGGCGGTGGGGTCGTCGCTGTCCAGTTTTTGGCTGGTGCCGCTCTTGCCGCCCACCCGGTAGCCGGGGATCTGAGCTTTCTGGCCGCCGCCCGACACCACCACCGCTTCCATCATCTGGCGCATCAGGGCAGAGGTCTCGGGGCGGATGGCCTGCCCGGCCTGTGTGGGACCGTTCTGCTGCAGCAGTTCCCCGCTGGGGCTGTATACCTCGGCCACCACATAGGGGCGCATCAGCCGGCCACCGTTGACGATGGCGGCCACCGCTGCGGCCATCCCGATAAAGCTGACCTTGCTGCTCTGCCCGAAGGAGCAGGAGGCCAGCTCCACCGGGCCCATCCGGTCTGCGGTGTAATAGAGGCTGTGGGCGGGCTCGGCGGGCAGATCGATGCCGGTGGCGCCCTGCAGCCCAAAGGCTGCAAAGTAGCTGCAAAAGGCCTCTTTGCCCAGGCGCGCCCCCATCTGGATGAAGCTCTGGTTGCAGGAATTCATCAGGGCCTGGGTGACCGTCTGTACCCCGTGGCGCTTGCGGTTGGCACAGTGGAAGCGGGTGCCCGCCACCGAGATATAGGGCCCGCAGACAAAGGTGTCCTCGGGCTGCACGGCCCCGGAATCCAGGGCGGCGGCGCAGGTGATCAGCTTGAACACGCTGCCCGGCTCATACAGGTCGCTGACCGCCTTGTTGCGCCACTGGGTCTGCTGGGTCAGCTGGAGGGCCTGGGCGCGCTGCTGGCCCGACAGGGCGTTGACGGCGGCCCGAGCGGCCGGGTCATAGACCACGCGGGGCTGGTTGGGGTCGTAGGCCGGGGTGGTGGCCATGGCCAGCACCGCCCCGGTGTTCACATCCAGCACGATGCCTACCCCGCGGGCGGCGGCGCTGTGCTCCTGTACGGCGTAGCCCAGGGCGTTTTCGAGGTAGCGCTGGATATGGGTGTCGATGGTCAGCACCAGGCTGCTGCCCTCCACCGGGGGCTGCTGTATGGCATAGCTCTGGGACAGGGTGTAGCCCCAGGCGTTGACGGCGGTCAGCACCACGCCGTCCTGGCCGGCCAGCAGGCTGTCGTACTCCAGCTCCAGCCCCGAGACGCCGGCGTTGTCCACATTGGTGAAGCCCAGCACCGAGGCCAGCAGCTCCCCCTGGGGATACCACCGCCGTGTATCCTGGTTGATGCGGATGCCGGTGATCGCGTTCTGCTGGCAGAAATCCCGCACCGCATCGGCGGTGGCGCGGTCCACCCGGTAGCGCAGCAGACAGTCGTTGGAGTCCCGGCGGCTGAACTGTTCCAGCAGGCTGGCGCTGTCCAGCTCCAGGATGGAAGCCAGGCCCTGGGCGGCCAGTTCCAGCTTCTCCTCCGGCATTTCCCGGGGGGAGGCCCGTAGGGTCCAGCAGGAGGCATTGGCGGCCAGCAGCGCCCCGTCGGCGCTGTAAATGCGGCCCCGTCCCGCGGGCACGGTGGTATCCTGCAGCTGCTGGCCCAGAGCGCGCTGGACATACAGGCTGTTGTCGGCCAGCTGCAGCCAGGCCAGCCGCGCGGCCAGGCCCCCAAAGCAGAGCAGACAGAACCCTGCGGCCACCAGCCTGGCCCGCAGGCGGAAGCTGCGGCCGGGCAGGATGGGTTCCTGAGGCATGGGCGTCCCTCCTTTCGTTCCAGTGTATGCGCCCGCAGGGCCGGTCCATGACTAAGGGCGGGGCCGGCTGCGTACAATAAAGGCACAGAGAAAGGAGGCCTCCGGATGCAGATGGAACACGCTACCACCCGCTGGGAAGGGCTGCGCCGGCCCGCTCCGGACAGATCCCCCCGGCTGCACGCCCAGCCCCCGCTGGACCTGCCCTTTTTGGTCCTGGTGCTGGCCCTGGTGGCCTTTGGGCTGGTGATGCTGTTCAGCGCCAGCTATGCGGTGGCCCTCTACCGCCGGGGTGACCCCTACGCCTATATCCGCCCGCAGCTGCTGTATGCGGCTCTGGGGCTGTGCGCCATGTGGCTGGCCAGCCGGGTGGATTACCACATCTACCACAAGCTGGCCTGGCCCCTGATGGGCCTCAGTCTGGTGCTGCTGACGGTGGTGCTGTTCATGCCCGAGTACAACGGCTGCAAGCGCTGGCTGGTGATCCCCGGGGTGGGCACCCTGCAGCCCAGTGAGATCGCCAAGTTTGCGGTGGTGCTCACCTTTGCCCATATCATCTCCCTCAACGCCAGCCGGATGGGCAGCTTTGGGGTGGGGGTGCTGCCCTTCGGCCTGGTGCTGGGGGCGGTGGCGGTGCTGATGCTGCTGGAACCCCACCTGTCGGGCACCGTGCTGATCCTGGGCATCGGGGCGGTGCTGATGTTTGTGGGCGGCACCGGGCTGCGGTGGTTCGCCCTGGCGGGGGCGGGGGCCGTGGCCGCGGTGGGGGCCGCCGTGGCGGTGATGCCGGACCTGGTGCCCTATGCCGCCAGCCGCCTGGCCTCCTGGCTGGACCCCTTTGCGGACCCTTTGGGGGATGGCCACCAGACCATCCAGAGCCTCTATGCCATCGGTTCGGGGGGCGCCGCCGGCCTGGGCCTGGGCAACAGCCGCCAAAAACATCTGTTCGTCCCCGAGCCCCAGAACGACTTTATCTTTGCCATCCTCTGCGAGGAACTGGGCTTTGTGGGCGCCCTGGCAGTGGTGGCCCTGTTCGTCCTGCTTTTGCTGCGGGGCATCACCCTGGCCCTGCGTGCCCCCGACCGGTTTGGCGGGCTGCTGGTGATCGGCTTTGTGGTGCAGGTGGCCATGCAGGCCGCGCTGAATATGGCGGTGGTCACCAATACCATCCCCAACACCGGCATCAGCCTGCCCTTTTTCTCCTCCGGGGGCACCAGCCTGATGATGCTGCTGGGGGAGATGGGCATCGTGCTGTCGGTGTCCCGGCAGGAGGCTTGAACCCCGCCCCCGTTTGACAAATTCCGCAGGTAATTCGCACCCCGGCCCGCAAGGCTATTTCGCGCGGGTATTTCCTCACACAGCGCCCCCGTTTTGCATACCGTAGGGTATCTTTTGCGAAACGGGGGTATTTTTATGGGCGGTAGGATCAAGGTGCAGGGCGGCCGGCCCTTGTACGGCAGGGCGCAGGTGCCCCCTGCCAAGAACAGCGTGCTCCCCCTGCTGGCGGCCAGCGTGCTGTGCGGCAGTCCGGCGGCGCTGCTGGGGCCGCCGCGCCTGTCGGATGTGGAGGACTGTCTGGCCATCCTGCGGGCGGCGGGCTGTCAGGCCCGGTGGCAGGGGCCGAACCTCCTGGCAGGGGGGCCGCCCTCCCGCTGCCGTCTGCCCCAGGCCCAGGCCGGGCGGATGCGGGCCTCCATTTTGTTTGCGGCGCCGGTGCTGGCCCGGCTGGGCCGGGTGGAGACCTGGCTGCCCGGCGGCTGCAGGATCGGCAGCCGGCCGGTGGACTGGCACCTGTCCGCCCTGGAGCAGATGGGCGCCCGTGTGTGCCAGGTGGGCCAGCGGCTGGTGCTGTCCGCCCCGTCGGGGCTGCACGGCGCCTGTCTGAGCCTGCCCGGTCCCAGTGTGGGCGCCACCGAGACGGCGCTGCTGGCGGGGTGCGCGGCCAGGGGCCGGACGGTGGTGGAAAACGCCGCTCTGGAGCCGGAGATCCTTGATCTGGCGCAGTTTTTGAACCGGTGCGGGGGCTGCGTGGAGGGCGCGGGCACCAGCCGCATCGTCATCGAAGGGGGCCGAAGGCTGCACGGCACGGCCTACCGTCCCATGCCGGACCGCATCTTTGCCTCCACACTGGCCTGCGCCGTGGCCTCGGCCCGGGGGCGGGTGACCATTGCGGGGTGCAGCCCCGGCCTCTATGCGCCGGTGCTGGATGTGCTGGAGCAGGCGGGCTGCTGGGTGCTGCGGGGCGCCGGCTGGGCCTCGGTGGGCCGGGCCGGGCCCCTGCGGGGGGTGGGCCTGCTGGAGACGGGGGTCTATCCCGGCCTTGCCACCGACGCGGCCCCTCTGGTGGCGGCCGCCCTGCTGAGCGCCCGGGGGCAGACGGTGCTGGTGGACCATGTGTTTGAGGCGCGGTTTGGCTGCGCCGGAGGTTTTGAGGCCATGGGGGCGGCGGTGTCGGTCCGGGGCCGGACCCTGCACATCCATGGGGGCAGGCCGCTGCATGGGGCCGATGTGACCGCCGGGGACCTGCGGGGCGGAGCGGCGCTGGTGGTGGCGGCCCTGGGGGCCAGAGGGTCCAGCCGGATCGCCGGGAGGGAATATATCGCCCGGGGATACGGGGGCCTGGAGGAAATGCTGCGGTCTCTGGGGGCACGAATTGGATAAGAAATGTGCGCCCAAATTGTCAAATTGCAAAAAAGGGACTTGAAAAGGAAAAAATAACTTGCAATCGGAGCCAAAAGATGATAGGATAAACTTGTATAACTCAACTAGAGTATTATCTGGGCCGCCTGGGAAGGGGGACCCGTGCCCGGGGGCTGTCCAGTGACCATATTGCCTGACGGAGGAACAAGACTATGGCTTTGATGCTTGACGAAGAAATGGACGAAAACGTAACGACCATCAAGGTGGTGGGCGTGGGCGGCGGCGGCGGCAACGCCGTCAACCGGATGGTGGCCGATGGGCTGCAGGGAGTGGAGTTCATCGCGATGAACACCGACCAGCAGGCCCTGAACAAAAACCATGCCACCATCAAGGTGCAGCTGGGCTCCAAGCTGACCAAGGGCCGCGGCGCCGGCGCCGACCCCGAAGTGGGCCAGCGCGCGGCAGAGGAGAGCAAGGACGAGATCGCCAATGTGCTCAAAGGGGCACAGATGGTCTTTATCACGGCCGGCATGGGCGGCGGCACCGGCACCGGTGCGGCCCCTGTGGTGGCAGAGGTGGCCCATGACCTGGGGGTCCTGACGGTGGGCATCGTCACCAAGCCCTTTGCCTTTGAGGGCAAGCGGAAGATGGGCCTGGCCGAACAGGGCATCGCCAACCTGCTGATGCACGTGGACAGCCTGATCGTCATCCCCAACGAGCGGCTGAAGATGATCAGCCAGGAGAAGATCACCCTGATGAACGCCTTCCAGGCCGCCGACAACGTGCTGCGCCAGGGCGTCGAGTCCATCTCGGCCCTGATCAATGTGCCGGCCTTCATCAACCTGGACTTTGCCGACGTGCGCTCCATCATGAAGGACGCCGGCTACGCCCACATGGGCACCGGCAGCGCCAAGGGCGCAGGCAAGGCGGAGAATGCCGCCAAGGCCGCCGTGTCCAGCCCCCTGCTGGAGACCAGCATCGCCGGGGCCCACGGCGTTATCATCAACATCACCTCCAGCCCCGACATCGGCCTGGAGGACATCGAGACGGCTGCCGGCCTCATCACCCAGAGCGCCCATCCCGACGCCAACATCATCTGGGGCACCGCCTTTGACGAGAACCTCTCGGATGAGATGCGGGTCACGGTGGTGGCCACCGGCTTCGACAACCGCACCGGGGACGCACTGCGCTCTGCGCTGGACAACGCCAGCGCGGGCAGCACCGCTTCGGCTGCGGGCAGCAGCACCCTGGGGGGCAGCGCCGGCACAGGCAGCGGCGTAGTGTTCAATGCGGACGGCACCGCGCCCGGCTCGGCCAAGCCTGCCTCTGCGGTCGAGGAGGAGAACAGCGACAACCGTTACTACGATGAGCTGCTGGCCATCCTGAACAAGCGCAAGTAAACCGCACAAGCAACACACAGACGAGAAGGAAGCGGCTATGACGGAGGAGATGCTTCGGCTTTTGGCGGCCCAGCGCCGTGAAAAGAAGGATCTTCTTTTGTGCATCGACCGTGCATGGGGACAGTGCGCCCGGCAGGCCCGCCAGGCCCGCCGCAGGCTGCGCCGACTGGAGGGGGTGCTGGCATTGACGACAGACGAGATCAAGCTGCGGCCGGAGGCATCTGTGCCGCCCGACGAGCCGAGGCCGGGAGAGACCCAGCTGGAGGCTCTGACCCGGCGGCTGGCTCAGGCCCATCAGGAGATCAAACAGTATGAGACCAAGCTCTTTGCCTGCGAGCGGACCATCCTTTCTTTGAAGAAGGAGAATGCCGAGCTGACGGCCCTGTGCAACAAAGCGCGGGAACTCGGCTTTGCCCCGGCGGACGAGGAGGCCCGCGGCCCCTTCTGGCCCGACGGCGAAGGCCCGGCCCCTGCGGAGGAGCTGCCGCCCCCGTCCGCCACACAGGGAGCCGAAGGGGAGGACGCCCCTTCCTGGCTGGATGCCCCCATGGAGCTTCTGGAGTCTCCCGAGCCCCGCACCGCACCCGGGAAAGAGGCGCGGCGCAAGGGCGGCCCCCTGGATGAGATCACCTCCCAGGTGCTGGGCCAGCTGGACCTGCTGATGGAACAGGAACACATCCCCCTCAAGCGCTCCTCTTACCTGCATGACCGGCAGGCAAAGCGGGACAAGCAGGGCTGACGCGCTCTGCCCCGACCATAAAAAGAAAGGACCGGCCCTCATGGGAAGCTGCTGCTTCCTCTGGGGGCCGGTCTTTGTATGCCGGTATGGGGCGCTCAGCGCACGGCGCTGGTGCGGTGCTCCATCAGATAGGTGGCGGTCAGGTCTGCGATGTGCAGCTTGATGGCCAGGGGGTAACGGTCGTAGGCTTCCGAGATGGCAAAGCTGCCGCCCCGGGCCGCGTCGTCAAAGCCGCCCATATGCCAGCGGATGGCCACCGCCTCCTCCACCTTCAGCCGCATGAACCGCTCGATGAGAAAGACGCTCTTTTCCCCGTGGCCGTAGGGAAACTGGTCCTCCACGGAGTAGTAGGGCACCTTTTCCCACTGGCCGGTGGCGTCGTTCTTCACGTTCCGGGTGGAGGCTTTGTAGTAGTTGGCTTTGCACAGGTCGTGGAGCAGGGCGCAGATGGCGTAGCTCTCCTCGCTCTCCCCTTCGGTAAAGAAGCGGTCGTGCAAAGCGTGGTAGACGTTCAGGCTGTGCATGCACAGCCCCCCCTCGCAGGCGCCGTGGAACCGCGTGGAGGCAGGGCAGGTGAAAAAGTCGGTCTTGGTGTCCAGCCAGTCCAGCAGGCGTTCGGCTCCGGGCCGGGTCACATGCTGGCGGAAGATGGACAGAAATTCTTCCCGCCTGTCCATCTCACTCCTCCGGGAGATCGGGCTCCTCGGGGACGGTGATCTCCTCCATCTCCTCCAGGATCCCCTTCAGGACCCCCAGTTCCTCAGCGCTCAGGGAGATGCCTTTGCCCATCCGGGTGCCGTCGGGAGACCAGTCGCGGATGTCGTACTTGGGCTCGCCGCCGTTCCAGCTGATCAGGTTGAGCTGGCGCTCCCACCCTCGGGGCCGCTGGGAGAGCACCGCGATGCGCTGGATGATGTCGTATTTGATTTCTGCCATTGCCATTTACCTGCTTTCTTTTGTATGGGATGATGCCACAGGGGCTTTTCTATCATAATAAAGGAAGCCGCCCCGGAATGCAACCCCGCAGAAGGCAAAGTTCAGAAATTTTCCACCCAAATAGCCCCCGCCGCATACAAAACGGCAGGGGCTGTCCTTGTCCGGCCGGGCCGGTCAGCCATAGGGGGCTTCCCGCCGCCAGGCGGCCAGGCTGCGCACCAGATCTTCGCTTTCCTGGGTGGGGATGGGGCTGTCCGGCTCCCGGGCGCCCAGGCCGTAGCTGGCCATCACACCGGGGGTATCCCCGTTCAAAAAGGACGCCGCGTTTTTTTGGCGGCTGGGAGCGGGGGTGCCGTCGGTGACGGGCACGGCGGCTTGGGGCGCCGCGTCAGGGGCGGGGTGCGGGGTC
>NZ_NFHX01000047.1:0-8740 GCF_002161515.1 Faecalibacterium sp. An58 | reverse complement strand
GATGACGAGGAGTTTCAAAACCCGGTAGACCTGATGTTCGAGGACTTGGCAAAAGAGAAGCCCGACCACTTTGCGGTGCGGCAATATCGTCTTTACAAGCTGGCGGCGGGCAAGACCGCAAAGTCGATTTTGATTTCCTGCGGTGCTCGCCTTGCCCCCTTCGACATCGCCGAACTGCGGGAAATTACCACCTACGATGAGCTGGAACTGGACACCCTGGGCGACCGAAAAACAGCGCTGTTCCTCATTATGAGCGACACCGACAGCACCTTCAACTTCCTGATCTCGATGGTATACACCCAGCTATTCAATCTGCTCTGCGAGAAGGCCGACGATGTGTACGGCGGGCGGCTGCCGGTCCATGTACGGTGCCTCATCGACGAGTGTGCCAACATCGGGCAGATCCCGAACCTCGAAAAGCTGGTGGCCACCATCCGCAGCCGGGAAATTTCTGCCTGCCTGGTCTTGCAGGCGCAGAGCCAGCTGAAAGCTCTGTACAAAGACAACGCCGACACCATCATCGGGAACATGGACAGCCAAATATTCCTCGGCGGCTCGGAAAACACCACCCTCAAAGAACTGTCAGCGACTCTGGGCCGTGAAACCATCGACCTCTACAACACTTCGGACACCCGCGGCAACAGCCCGTCCTTTGGCACCTCGTACCAAAAGACAGGTCACGAGCTCATGAGCCGGGATGAGCTGGCTGTTATGGACGGCGGCAAGTGTATCTTGCAGCTGCGGGGTGTGCGGCCCTTTTTATCCAGCAAATACGACCTGACCCAGCATCCCAATTACAAGCTGACCGGAGACTACGACAAGAAGAACCTCTTTGACATCGAGAAGTTTCTTGACCATAGGCTTAAACTCAAACCGTCGGATGTGTACGATGTGGTGGATGCAGATAACGTATAATTTTTGAACCGTTGGCCCTTCCAAAGAGGGCCATTTTTATTTACCCCAGGCCCAGGATACACCGGCAAATCAGCCCCCGCTGCGGTTGGCAGCTTATAAAAAACGAGATTTCAGGTGTGTATCGGGGCCGCAAGCTCTTTATTGTAAGGAGGAGATCACCATGGAATTTTTCAACTCTGCTGTTGACACTTTACAGACTATCGTGATCGGCCTCGGCGGTGCCCTCTGTGTGTGGGGCGGCGTCAACCTGCTGGAAGGTTATGGGTCCGACAACCCCGGCTCGAATGCTCATGTACGGTAAAGAAGCAAGCAACCGAAAACAATAGATAGACCGCCAGCACTACACTATTCCGAACCAAAGACCAAAAGATAAGCATTTTGAGAAAATCTAAACTTTTGGATTTTCCTACAATGCCGACTACGGCGGAATCCCTCCCACTCCTTATATATTTCTTTCTGTATACATTGAATTTGTATTTAGTAAAATGCAGACAACACCACGGATCGGCTTTTGGTTGGACAATTCCAACCAAACACCGCAGCAGACAGTAGAAACCATTCTGAACGTTAGGAAGCCGGTATGATTGTTACATATAAGGGGAAGAAAAATTTCTTTTAGATACTTGTTTTCCTAAAACTGATGTGATATAATAATTCAAGTCCAGAAAAGGAGTAAAAAATATGCGGCAAGGTATTCTTAAATAAAACTATAATCAAATAGTGGGAACAAAGGATTATGATAGTCCCTTTTGTAGGGGCTTAGTTTTTTGTACCCAATTTAAGAATACTTTTGCCTTATCAATTTTGACATATCCCCAAAAACAGCACTCACAAACAGGTGTATGCTGTATATGTGTATGTCCGCAAATTATCATCCCCAGTGGTAAAAGTATTTTACTGCTGGGGATTTTTATGCCCTTCGGGGCAGTAAAGGGAGGACAATCACATGAAAATAATCAATATTGGAATTCTTGCCCATGTAGACGCTGGAAAGACGACCTTGACGGAGAGCCTGCTATATGCCAGCGGAGCCATTTCAGAACCGGGGAGCGTCGAAAAAGGGACAACGAGGACGGACACCATGTTTTTGGAGCGGCAGCGTGGGATTACCATTCAAGCGGCAGTCACTTCCTTCCAGTGGCACAGATGTAAAGTCAACATTGTGGATACGCCCGGCCACATGGATTTTTTGGCGGAGGTGTACCGCTCTTTGGCTGTTTTAGATGGGGCCATCTTGGTGATCTCCGCTAAAGATGGCGTGCAGGCCCAGACCCGTATTCTGTTCCATGCCCTGCGGAAAATGAACATTCCCACCGTTATCTTTATCAACAAGATCGACCAGGCTGGCGTTGATTTGCAGAGCGTGGTTCAGTCTGTTCGGGATAAGCTCTCCGCCGATATTATCATCAAGCAGACGGTGTCGCTGTCCCCGGAAATAGTCCTGGAGGAAAATACCGACATAGAAGCATGGGATGCGGTCATCGAAAATAACGATAAATTATTGGAAAAGTATATCGCAGGAGAACCAATCAGCCGGGAAAAACTTGTGCGGGAGGAACAGCGGCGGGTTCAAGACGCCTCCCTGTTCCCGGTCTATTATGGCAGCGCCAAAAAGGGCCTTGGCATTCAACCGTTGATGGATGCGGTGACAGGGCTGTTCCAACCGATTGGGGAACAGGGGAGCGCCGCCCTATGCGGCAGCGTTTTCAAGGTGGAGTATACAGATTGCGGCCAGCGGCGTGTCTATCTACGGCTATACAGCGGAACGCTGCGCCTGCGGGATACGGTGGCCCTGGCCGGGAGAGAAAAGCTGAAAATCACAGAGATGCGTATTCCATCCAAAGGGGAAATTGTTCGGACAGACACCGCTTATCCGGGTGAAATTGTTATCCTTCCCAGCGACAGCGTGAGGTTAAACGATGTATTAGGGGACCAAACCCGGCTCCCTCGTAAAAGGTGGCGCGAGGACCCCCTCCCCATGCTGCGGACGACGATTGCGCCGAAAACGGCAGCGCAAAGAGAACGGCTGCTGGACGCTCTTACGCAACTTGCGGATACTGACCCGCTTTTGCGTTGCGAAGTGGATTCCATCACCCATGAGATCATTCTTTCTTTTTTGGGCCGGGTGCAGTTGGAGGTTGTTTCCGCTTTGCTGTCGGAAAAATACAAGCTTGAAACAGTGGTAAAGGAACCCTCCGTCATTTATATGGAGCGGCCGCTCAAAGCAGCCAGCCACACCATCCATATCGAGGTGCCGCCCAACCCGTTTTGGGCATCCATAGGACTGTCTGTTACACCACTCTCGCTTGGCTCCGGTGTACAATACGAGAGCCGGGTTTCGCTGGGATACTTGAACCAGAGTTTTCAAAACGCTGTCAGGGATGGTATCCGTTACGGGCTGGAGCAGGGCTTGTTCGGCTGGAACGTAACGGACTGTAAGATTTGCTTTGAATACGGGCTTTATTACAGTCCGGTCAGCACGCCGGCGGACTTCCGCTCATTGGCCCCGATTGTATTGGAACAGGCATTGAAGGAATCGGGGACGCAGCTGCTGGAACCTTATCTCTCCTTCATCCTCTATGCGCCCCAGGAATACCTTTCCAGGGCTTATCATGATGCACCGAAATACTGTGCCACCATCGAAACGGCCCAGGTAAAAAAGGATGAAGTTGTCTTTACTGGCGAGATTCCCGCCCGCTGTATACAGGCATACCGTACTGATCTGGCCTTTTACACCAACGGGCGGAGCGTATGCCTTACAGAGCTGAAAGGATATCAGGCCGCTGTCGGTCAGCCGGTCATCCAGCCCCGCCGTCCAAACAGCCGCCTGGACAAGGTGCGCCATATGTTTCAGAAGGTAATGTAAAGATACATAATCGTCAAGACGGCAACAATCAGAAGTTATGGAGGGTAACAATGGAATATAGTAAGGAAGATTTAATGGAAGCAAAAAAGCAAATTTGGGGAGTGGGAGAGAACATGGGAACAGAGGAAAGTAAAAAAATCTGGGAGGAGAACGCACAATTTTGGGATAATGCAATGGGTGACGAATCTAATGAATTTCACAGAGAGGTAGTGCGTCCCAAAGTAACGGAACTTCTATCTCCTAATCCTGCGGATTACATTTTGGATATTGCGTGTGGCAATGGAAATTATTCTTCGTATCTTGCACAAAGAGGCGCTTCGGTTGTCGCTTTTGATTACAGCAAAAAAATGATAGAATTGGCTAAAAGACGGCAATCACAATATGCAAAACAAATTGAATTTTGTGTGGCGGATGCGACCGATAGAAAAAGTATATTAGAATTAAAAAGAAATCGAGCCTTTACGAAAGCAGTTTCTAATATGGCAATTATGGATATTACGGATATTGAACCACTTCTTATGGCTGTTTATGAACTGTTGCAGGAAAGCGGAATTTTTGTCTTTGCAACGCAACACCCTTGTTTTGTCACGTTGACTGAAAAATATATGACACCGCACAGTTACTATGATATAGCGATTGAAGGGCAACCGAAAGAGCAGATTTATTATCATCGTTCCATACAAGATATTTTTAACCTTTGTTTTAGAGCTGGATTTGTCATTGATGGATTTTATGAAGAATGTTTTAAAACCAACAAAGAAATTCCTATGGTAATGATAGTAAGGCTTAAGAAGGTAAAACGTGATAGCTTAAAATAAATTCAAGTTTGTCGGGTAAATAGCAAACCCAGCCGAGCCAGTCAACGGTCAAGATGAACGGCGCATATGCGCAGCCGTTGACAGCCCCGCCCGCCTTTGCTGGTAGGCAATCAAGGGGCGACAGCAAGAAGTGCCACCGCCCCGCACTATTATTCAGAAAGGGGAATTTCCATGACCGACCAGATAGCCTATCAAGAATATATCCAGCGCAGGTACAACGCCTTTTGCAAGACTGTTATCCGCTGTGCCGCCTTGGACAAGATTTTGAAGCTTAAACGGCAATGGGAACGGCAAGTTTCCCTTGACTATCTGATGAACGAGAAGTTTGTCCAGTTTGCCGCGTCGGAGCCGGACGAGGAATACCCATTTACCGTCTGCGGTCAGACCGTCCTGCTCTGCAACGCCGCCCTTGCCGACGCGATCTCTGTTTTGCCGGAGCAGACGCGGGAAGAAATCCTGCGCTATTACTTTCTGCGCCAGCCGCAGCGCGTGATCGGCGCGTGTATTGGCCGGTCACGCAGCACAGCGGGGCGGCATATCCAGCTTGCCTTGCAGCGGCTACGCGAAGAAATGGGGGTGAGCCGGTATGAGTAGACTTCTCCCCTATGAAACAATCCTCAAAGCCCGTGAGGGCGACCCAGAAGCCGTGAACGCTGTCCTGCTCCACTACGCCGGATATATCCGCTATTTCTCAAAAGTGAACGGGCAGGTCAACGCCGAGGTGGAGGACTATGTAAAGCAGCGGTTAATTGACTGTCAATTCAAGTTCCGGCTTGACGAACCACCGGACAAGTCATAAAAACTGAATACCAGCCGCCACCGACGCGGCCAGCGAAAGCAGTAAGTCTTGAAAAAGATTTACTGCTTTTTTTGTTGTCCGGCTCCGCTCCCGGCCATTTTGCCCCCTGCCGGTTGTAGTAGTAAGCGAGGAGGGAATTTTTCTGCCCTGGTGTTTGGCATTTGGAGCATTTACCCGTAGTAGAGGGCAAAGAGAAAGGATTTCTCCAACACCGGGTAGAAACCACTGCGTCCGGTGTCATTTTAGCGAAAGCGGGCAGGAATGCCCTTTACAGGATTAGTAGTAGCAGAAAAAGAGAAACAAACTTTTGTGGTTGCAGTTTTCCAAAAAAGTGGCGGACGGAAGTGAGAGAAAGTTTGCAGTCACGGAGAGCAAGTTTCTACCACGGTGCCAAAATCCGCAATTCTGCGGTTTTGCCCCTCGCGGGAAACTTGTTGGGGAGTGCCTTCCCCAAACCCTGCTTTGCGCCCTTGCGGGCGAAAAAACTGAAAACAGTTTTTGTTATTTTCCAAAAAGTTGCCCAATGGGAGAAGTAGAGAGTTTTTTACCCCAAACGCAAAAAAATTTTTGTTATTTCCCGAAAAGTTCAGCAATGAAAGGGGTAGAGAGATTTCTCCGCCCAAAGTAGAAAAAAGTTGCCCAATAGGAGGAGTGAGGGGAAAAATTCTCCGCCCAAAATCCGAAAAAATTCAGCAATAGGAATAGTGAGAGGAGGTTTTCAGCCTATGCCGAAGCGATACAACACACCCCACCGCAGCCGCGTTGTGAAAACCCGGCTGTCCGAAGATGAATACGCCGACTTCACAGCGCGGCTTGCGCCCTATGGTATCAGCCAGTCCGAATTTCTCCGGCAGGCGATACGGCGCACCGCCATACGCCCCGTTATCCATGTATCAGCGGTCAATGACGAGCTGCTTTCCGCTGTCGGGAAACTCACAGCCGAGTACGGCAAAATCGGCGGCAACCTTAACCAGATAGCCCGGTGTCTGAACGAGTACGGCGCACCCTACAACGCGCTGTCCGGCGAGGTACGCGCCGCCATAGCCGACCTTGCCGCCCTCAAGTATGAAGTCTTACAGAAAGTAGGTGACGCGGTTGGCAACACTCAAGCATATCAACTCTAAAAACGCCGACTACGGAGCCGCCGAACAGTATCTGCTGTTTGAGCATGACGAGTTTACCATGAAGCCCGTCCTTGATGAAACCGGCAGGCTTATCCCCCGCGAGGACTACCGGCTGTCCACGCTGAACTGCGGCGGGGAGGATTTTGCCGTTGCGTGTATGCGGGCAAATCTCCGCTATGAGAAAAACCAGCGGCGGGAAGATGTGAAAAGCCACCACTATATCATCAGCTTTGACCCACGGGACGGGCCGGACAACGGCTTGACCGTAGACCGGGCGCAGGCATTGGGCGAGAAGTTTTGCGCCGAACATTTCCCCGGCCACCAAGCCCTTGTATGCACTCACCCGGACGGGCATAACCACAGCGGCAATATCCATGTGCATATCGTCATTAACAGCCTGCGGATTGAGGAAGTGCCGTTCCTGCCCTACATGGACAGGCCAGCCGACACGAAAGCCGGGTGCAAGCACCGCTGTACCGACGCGGCCTTGCGCTACTTCAAGTCCGAAGTCATGGAGATGTGCCACCGGGAGGGGCTTTATCAAATCGACCTCTTGAACGGCAGCAAGAACCGCGTCACAGACCGAGAGTATTGGGCGCAGAAAAAGGGACAGGCCGCGCTGGATAAGCAGAACGCCCCCATGATTGCAGGCGGTATCACGCCCCGGCAGACCAAGTTTGAAACGAACAAGGAGAAGCTGCGGCAGACCCTACGGAAAGCCCTTGCCACCGCCGCCAGCTTTGACGAGTTTTCCTCTCTGTTGCTGCAGGAGGGTGTGACCGTCAAGGAGAGCCGGGGGCGGCTTTCCTACCTCACGCCGGACAGGACAAAGCCAATTACCGCCCGGAAGCTGGGCGACGATTTTGACCGCGCCGCTGTCTTTGCCGTTTTAGAGCAAAACGCCGCCAGAGCAGCCGAAGCGCCAGCCAGATCCCCCGATCCCCCACGCACCATAAAAGACCGCTTGCAGGTTGCCAGAGCCGAGATAGCCGCCCCGAAACAGGACGGAGTGCAGCGGCTTGTGGACATTGAGCAGAAAATGGCCGAGGGCAAAGGCCGGGGCTATGAACGCTGGGCGAAGATACACAATCTGAAGCAGGCCGCCAAAACGCTGTCCGTCTACCAGCAATACGGCTTTACTTCCCCGGAGCAGTTAGAAGCCGCCGTTGACACCGCCTATCAGAAAATGCGCCAGACCAGCGGCGAACTGAAAGCACTGGAAACGAAGCTGCAAGGGAAAAAGAAGTTGCAGCGGCAGGTGTTGGCCTACGCCCAGACCAAGGCCGCCCGCGACGGGCTGCGGGCACAGAAATCCGAGAAAGCCCGCGCCGCATACCGGCAGGCCCATGAGAGCGATTTTATCATAGCCGACGCAGCAGCCCGGTATTTCAAGGCGCATGGCATTACCAAGCTGCCCGCCCGGAAAGCGTTGCAGGCCGAGATCGAGCAGCTTATCTCCGAGAAAGACGGCCTGTATAACACCTATCACGAACAGAAACAGCGGTTCAAGGAGTTGCAGACCGTCAAGCGGAACATCGACCAGATTTTGCGCCGGGACGAGCCGCACCGCAGAAAGGAGCAGAGCCATGAGCGATAACCTGCCCCACATGGACTACCGCCAGCACCGGCGGGCGCGGCGGCTGGTACATGAGTGCTGTAACTACGATGAGGGGAACTGCCTGCTATTGGACGACGGGGAGCCTTGCGTGTGCGTCCAGAGCATTTCCTTTTCCCTCATGTGCCACTGGTTCCGTGTGGCTGTCCTGCCCCTTGACGGGGAGCTGGCCGCAGCCCTCTTGTGCCGGGGAAGCCGGAAACGGTGTGCCGTCTGCGGGGCGGCCTTTGTCCCCAAATCCAACCGGGGAAAATACTGCCCCGACTGCGCCGGGCGCATGAAGAAAATCAAAGCCGCCGAGAGAAAGCGGAAACAAAGGCAGAGATGTCACGCTTTAGAGCCTTTCAAACCCGCATAAATCAAGGCTTTTTTCGTGGGTGTCAAAGGGTACGCGATACATTTATCCTTTTCCCCCGGAAACGGCGTTTTAATGCGTGACAATACGCCAAAATCAACCCGAACACAGGGAGGTGATCCTATCGCTTGTTAGCGTTCAGCTGAAAAAACCATTTGGGGTTCAATAGAAATCACCAATTCCGGATCAACAGAAAAAGCCATTACCCCAAACCTTTCAAATCCTTTATACTGAACGGTGACCAAACA
>NZ_NFHX01000046.1:0-9676 GCF_002161515.1 Faecalibacterium sp. An58 | reverse complement strand
GTTTGGTCACCGTTCAGTATAAAGGATTTGAAAGGTTTGGGGTAATGGCTTTTTCTGTTGATCCGGAATTGGTGATTTCTATTGAACCCCAAATGGTTTTTTCAGCTGAACGCTAACACGCTATCAGTAAACAGTTGATAGTCCGGGTCCTGCATGACAAGATACGCTTTCTTGATCCGCCGTTTACTTGGAACCGTACTGTTTTTGTATAGAACCTCTCCATGCAGTTCCTTTTGCAAACCACATAGGGTTCTGGCCAAAGTTGATTTGCCACAACCATTTTTCCCTACCACGCCGACAATTTCTCCAGGGTAGACACAAAAGTTTAGGTGCTGCGCCACGGGTTCTCCCTTTTCATATCCAATCGCGAGATCTCTGACTTCGACAGCCGGGGTATCGTTTCGAGAGGGTGTTGTTTCGGGAAGCTCTAACCTTGTAGGCGTATAGCTTCTAAGCCCCAGCGCCTTGATTTGCTCGGTATTGAGTAAAGCAAAATCACTGGCGGACCAAGATTGTTTCAGCTTACCATGCTCCATAAGGACAATGCGGTCGGCAATCCCATTCAAGAAGTAAAGGCGGTGTTCGGATACAATAATCGTTTTTCCCTGCGCCTTAATCAGCAAAAGTAGCCGCCGTAGTTCTTGAATGGCCTCCGGGTCCAGGTTTGAGGAAGGCTCGTCCAGAACAAAAATATCAGGGTTTAATGCGTAAACACTGGCAAATGCTATGGTCTGCTTTTGTCCGCCGGACAAGTCAAACAGGTTGCGATCCTTTAACTTCTCAATATGCAATTCCCGGATAGTCTGTTGGTAACGGTCCAGCATCACTTGATAGGGCATCCCCTTATTTTCCATACCAAACACAATCTCGCTGTCCGTATCCAGACTAAAAAACTGACTGCGTGGATTTTGGAAGACAGAGCCTATCTTGTCCGACAAATCGTGCGGTTGGATCGTGCGGGTATCAACTCCGTCAATGAGAACCGTCCCGGACATTTCCCCTTCGTAAAAGTGGGGAATAAGTGTATTTATCAACCTGGTCACACAAGTCTTTCCACATCCAGATTCGCCAGTAAGGACAACACACTCCCCTTTTTCAATCTGCAAATTAAAATTTTGCAGATTCTCCCGTTCAGCACCGGAATATTGAAAAGATACATGGTCAATATCAATCATCATCATATCCTCCCATATATCTGATATTTGCAGAAAAACAGCACCACAAAGGCAACGAGAAAGAAGAACAGTACCATCCAATCTTTAGCATGAACTTTTAGCTGAATGAACGAAGTCCGTTGCGCCGGATTATCAATGCCTCTCGTCACCGCAGAAGCAGATAATTCTTCTGCAATCGAAGCAGAGCGCATCACGATGGGGATAGCGATTGCCTCCAGAATGAGCATGGGGCGCGTGAATACATTTTTCCACGAAAGGGCGATGCCTCTTAACTTCATCGCGTCATAAATATTGTGGATCTCCTCACTGAAAGTAGGAAAAAAGCGCAATACCATAGCGAATGTAATGGTAATGCTCCGAGGAATTTTTAGCGAGTACATGGCCGCAATCAATTCGCTGACTTTCGTTGTAGCGATAAAAGTTGAAGCAAAGAGTACCACGGGTATCATTACCCGGATAAACAATGTGAAGATCGACAAAATAGTTTCGATGGCCTGGGGAAGGAAGGCGCAAAGCTGCTGTATGGCCGCAATTACCACATAAAAGATGATGTATTTCAATACAATCTTTTTCTGCCCCATCAGGCACGAAAGAATGCAGATAAAGGAAAAACACACGCTGCCAAGGACAAAATCTTTCAAGCCAAATACCATGAAGTTGATAAGTAAAAATAAAAGCAACTTGATTCGAGTATCTATGGTCAGCAGGGATACCACCTCCTAAATAAAAGCCGATGCGTTAGCATAAACTAACCGCACCGGCTCATTATATCTTTTTGCGTAAATTTTTTCTGCTCCATTTCTCTGGAAAGACCTGAAAAACAGCCCGTTCCTCCTATCTATTTTTTCCGGTAGTCTTTTGGGAGCATCCCATACACAGATTGAAACGCTTTAGCAAATTTGCTGGCATTGCTGTATCCAAGTTCTAAAGCTATATCCCCGATTTTCATTTTATTTTCCGAAAGCCACTGGGCTGCTAAATTCATTTTGTATTTTTTTAGATAGGCATACGGTGTGTCCCCATAGATATGGGAAAACACCAGATGAAAAACGGAGAGGTTCAAGTGTGCCTCTTTTGCCAACTGTTCCAGTGAAACTTTCTCATCCAAGTGAGAAATAAGGTATTCCCGAATAGCTTTTGTAGTCTGTATCTGCTTCTTATCAAAATATTTTAGATCGCACCCGTTGACTTGTGTCAGCTGATCCATGTGATACAGAAGCTCGATGGCCTTAATTTTGAAATAGCCGATAGGCTCCATTTCTGCCGCAGTATACAATTCTGAAAAAAGATGCTTTAATTGTGGCGGGGTCTCATTGACATACCATTTTGTTTCTATTCCCAGTGTAGTTCCGATCTTATCAAGGTCAATGGGAATTGTCTGCATCATCCGACGCGTTCCGACCGAAAGTGCCTGCCGGTCTATGACAAGACTGACGCCATAATATTTTCCCAGCGGAAAAGAAAAAGAAACCGGCAAACGCTCTGTTGCTGCAACACTAAAATAGCCCTCTGGTAAATACGACACAGTATGATTGGCAAATTCGCATTCATAGCGTCCGGTTTGACAATGCGTAATCTGAATAATATCTGGATTAAACTTCTGAGCCTTCATTGCTCCATCCGTTTCAAAGTCGAGAAAGCAAAGCTGTATACCCTCAAACAAGTTATAGTTTTTCACAATACCACGGCCATTGCAACCATAATCAACGACCACACAATCATCACTTTGCGTCAGAACTTTGGCCTGCATACCGTACCAGTCTTGATTGAAACTGGCATTTCCCATTATACTCACTCCAATCAGCTAGTCATAACTTACTGATTTTATAATAACACACGCCTGGACGAAATTCAAGAAA
The DNA here is from genome assembly GCF_002161515.1 of Faecalibacterium sp. An58. Lineage (NCBI taxonomy): Bacteria > Bacillati > Bacillota > Clostridia > Eubacteriales > Oscillospiraceae > Faecalibacterium > Faecalibacterium sp. An58. Next base: position 6,642 of record NZ_NFHX01000046.1, on the reverse strand, counting down.
ATAGCCCGTTCATGTTTTAACGAGTCCAGATTCGGGATAAGACTGGCAAACCTGCAAATAGATGTCAAGAGTTAAACCGAGAAAAATCGTACTTTACACTTTGCGCTCAAAAGCAGGCATGACAAATGGACCTGCAAACGAAGCCATTTTGCAGATCTGTGTTTTTGTAATGCTGCGCATTGTATGAACTGACACCGCCGTCAGCAGTATATAAGAATGGCTGGCTATGCGACACAGCCGGTTTGTGAATCCAGCGTGTTTAGATAAGCAGATGGGGGCCGGTTGGCGGCCAAGCTTTTTTTGGCAGGTAAATTCCTGCCGAATTATGTCGAAGCTGTTCTCGCTTCACGGCGGCTCCCTCCTAAAGCCGCCGTCACTTTTGAAACAGGGTCGTCACTCTTTGGGCATAAGGAACGGCGGCCTTGATTTTGTCAAAGCCGCCGTAGGTGTATTTAGGGCATGGCGATTGCCTGCTGAACGACGGCTTTTTTTCTTTTGCCGTCGCCCGGCAAGAACCACTACTATCGAAATCAATTTTACATTGTTATAAACGAGAAGGCATGAGTAATTCACGCATTTTCTATTTGCGCGAATTACTCATGCCTTTTCCTTCGCGGAAAATTATACTGAAGTTGTACCACGAAAGGAGCGAATGTATATGAGTACGCTATTACAAGTTATGGATGTAACCAAAGTTTATAAGAACCAGCCCAAGCCCGGCCTTGACCATGTTTCTTTTGAAGTTGAAAAGGGTGAGTTTCTGGGCATCATGGGGGCCTCCGGGTCTGGTAAAACAACCCTTCTGAATGTTCTTTCTACAATCGACATTCCGACCAGCGGGCATATTGTTATGGGGAAAACTCATATTGAAAAACTCGGTCAAGGACAGGCCGCTGATTTCCGTAAAAATAACTTAGGCTTCATTTTCCAGGAATATTTTCTTTTGGATAGCTTGACTGTGAGAGAAAACATTGCCGTCCCGCTGACTTTGCTGCACAAACCGGCAAAAGAGATTGACAAAAAGGTGAAAGAGCTGGCCGAACTGTTTGGAATTGACTCCCAGCTAAAAAAGTATCCCAGCGAATTGTCCGGCGGCCAGCGGCAGCGTGTGGCGGCGGCTCGTGCAATGGTAAAACGACCTCCGCTAATCTTTGCGGACGAACCCACCGGCGCACTGGATTCCAGTTCTGCCACTGAACTGTTGACAGCATTAACAGAAGTCAACCATACTTTGGGAACCACAATTCTCATGGTAACCCACGATCCCTATGCTGCCAGCTATACGGATCGCATCCTTTACTTCAAAGATGGACATATCATCTCTGAACTACAACGTCATGATGCTGAACGGCGGCATTTCTATGAAGCTATCATGCAGGAATCGGCCCGCCAGGACGAGAAGCGGTAACTGGGGGTGATTATATGAATTTAGCAACAATAGCATTAAAAAATCTGAAACGGAACTTTTCTTTTTATTCTCTGTATCTTGTTTCCGTTTCTTTCGTTTTGATGATTTATTTCTGCTTTACCTCTTTTTCCATGAACGAGGTTATCATGGAAAAAATCTCGTCGGATGGCCGTGTAGAAATGATGTGCAGCGTAGTTGCGGTATTTATCATGGCGTTTGTTGTGTTCTATATGTTCTACTCAAACAACTTCTTCATGCGCCGCCGGATGAAAGAATTGGGCATTTATGCTCTGCTTGGATACCGAAAGGGGGATATGCTTCGCCTGCTGACCATAGAAAATATCTTTGTTTGCCTTGGCGGAATGTTCGTCGGCATTTTAGCTGGTAGCTTGTTGCACATTGGTATAACGGCAGGAATTGTTGCTTTACTTGGATTGACGATTGATATGGGGGCAATTCCGTTTATCAATCCACAGGCCGTCAGCTCAATCTTCCTGTTTATCCTTGCTGTACTGCTTACCCTTACACTTTCCAATGCAGGATTGCTTCTAAAATCAACCCTTTTGGATCTGGTGCGCTTGGAAAAAAAGGTGGAGAAGCCTGTCCACACGAATATCGTTTTCTCCATCATCGGAATTGTTTTTCTGCTCGGTGGGTATGCTCTGGCACTGGATATGGTTCGGGGGGCTCAGTCTGTTTGGACAACGATTGGTTTTTACCCTATTGCATTGCTGACGCTGGTACTGGTAGTAGTTGGCACAGTATTGACCATCTATTCTTTCGTGCCTTTCGTATGTCAGTGCATCAAAAATCGTCATAGCATTTTGTACCGGGAAAACACGATTATTGTTGCTCCCAAATTTATGCACCGTATCCGTTCCAATGCAAAGTCGCTGATTCTTTTGATTCTGCTGGTTGCAGGAACGCTTTCCGTTTTCGGAGCAACTACGCTTTCGGTTTGGTATCCTTACAGAGCCGTGGAACGAATTATTCCTTCCTCTATCGAATACCGGGTTGAGGACGAACAACGGAACAAGCAGGCACTGGAAGCACTGGCAGAAGGACTAAACGGGCAGGAATATCAGGTACAAGAAACCGACTTGCTAAAAATCACAGCCTCGTCAGATCGGCTTCCCGATGAATACAGCATTAGCAGTGAAGGAGTACGTACACCCGGATTTGAGTGTATGAGTCTGACCGACTACAATACTTTACTAAATCGCCAGGGAAAAGAAAGTTCCATTTCCGAGTTTAGTGATACGGAATGTGTTTTGGTGAAATACCGGCCCGACCCTGATAACGCTGATGTTGGCGCTGTTTATCATCTGGACATTGGAAATGGTGTTTCAACTGATGTGACCGTTGTTCAGACCACTTTGGATAACCCGATTGGATTCGCAAATAGTGTTGCCACGCTTGTAGTCTCAGACCAACTTTATCAGACCATCGCAAACGGACAGCCTGAAAAAATCACCGTTGTAAGCATCAATGGCGGAGATACCCGTTCTGATGGAACCGCCTATACGATTTTGAAAGATGCTATGCCGGACAACATCTATCTTGCAAGTGCCTGGCAACGGCAGACGGAAATCATTCAGCTTAACAGCTCTACCTATCTGCTGATAGCATTTGCCACGATTATCTTTCTAATTGCAACTGGCAGTATCCTCTACTTTCAAAATCTGTCTGCGGTCACCTATGATCGGGATGATTACAATATCCTTCAACGCATGGGATATAATAAAAATATGATAAAGCGATGCGTCCGCCGTCAGATTCAGATTTACTTTGTGATTCCTTATGTGATAGGTATGCTGCACAGCATTTTTGCCATTATATGTTACAAATCGGCATTGATGGATGATGTACTGGGCCAGGCTGGTGAGGTTGTTCTGCCTATTGCCTTGGCTATTGGAATTTTTACCATTGTTTACTTTATCTACTATGAAGTTACGAAACACTCCTGCTATAAAGCAGCCATGAACTAAATTTACCGCAGGCGGCTGGTTTCCTTACAGAGACCAGCCGCCTGCGGCTACCCATTTGCTTCACTTGCAGATTTAGTCCATGTCGAGTAGAATAAATGCAGATGGGAGGTGCCACCGTGAAACGAAAATATATGATAAGACAAGGTCTGATGATACTTAATCAGCTATTTCTTATCGTGTTTCTTTGTGTAATGAATACTGTCGGAGCTAAAATACCAGCGGAAAATACCGTTCACATTATACTTCTGACACTTTTATTTTTTGACGGATACTACATATCCGGTAAAAACCTAAAAAGAAATCCTGTCCTATCAAAATTTGCAATTCTCCTTGTAGTATTTGGATGGCATTTTGGACTATCTCTATTTTCTGCCTACCCCCTTGCAGATGCGGCATCCATTGTTATTCTACCAATTTGCCTGTATCAACTGGTGAACTTCGTGCAGGCGTTTCTTTTTCAAGGGGCAAATTACAAGGGAAGAAAACTATTTCTGTCCGGGATAGTTGCAATCTGCTTTACAGCAACTATCAGCTTTTTCTTTGACAGGGTGTGGTTTTATGCCCTCTACAACATTCAGTTTATAGTTTCCTTTGGTTGGTGTATTGCTATATCTGCAATCCATCATAAACGAGTATGGTTTGTTTTAAGGAGCCAAAGAAAACAGCTCCTATTTTCTGTGATCTTTGTTTTGCTTCCATTTATTTGTTACACGGCAGTTTTTTTCAGAAAAGAAAACTATGTTGAACAGATGGGATTATACCTGATTGTCATACTTACATTTGTCAGTATCCACAGTATCATTTTTCGGGCAAAGTCACAGAAGCCTTTTTTTGCATTAAGCCAGCCCACAATAGCCATTTTCCTTTTCGGGTGCATTGCCAGCTTTATACTGATCGTATGGTGGTTTGGCCTGCCCATTTTAACGGCAGTTACGTTGCTTTACTTGCTCGTTTTCTGTGGACTGATTTATCGCCTGCTACTGTTTTGGCAGGCAAGCAAATTGGATAATTATGCCTCAGATGCAGTTCCTTCTTTTTACGAATATACCGTAGCACAACTCAAACATGAAGAAGCGTTGAGAAAGGAATTTACCAATTATTTGCATGATGATATTTTGCAGGACATCCTCTCGATGAAAAACCTGTTGCACAAAGCCGGGAAGCCTGAAGTTCAGCAACTGCTGGATGATACGCTGCGGAAACTGACATCTTCCATACGTTCCCAAATGCAGGCATATCATCCGAAATTGTTAAAGAATTTGACCTTCAAGGAAAATTTGCAAAGCGTCCTTGACTCCATCACTAACGACAGTAACACCACCGTTGCCTTAGAATGTAAGGACGATATTTTTCTGGTAGAGCCATATACCATGTTGATCTGCCGATTTGCGAGGGAATTGACCGTAAACGCCCTCAAACACTCTCATGCAACAAGGATTGAAGTAAAACTGCAACAAGAGCATGACATGATTGCCCTGCAAGTATCCGATAATGGTGATGGATTTTCAGTAACGACGGACAATCCATCCCCGCATCATGGGCTATCTTCTATCAATGAGCAGGTGACTTTTCTGAATGGACACATGACAATCAAAGCAAATCCAGAAGGTGGGACAAATGTTGACATCCGCACACCCATGAAAGGAGATGAATCCTATGCGAGTTTTGTTGGTCGATGACCATGCGCTTTTTGCTCAAAGTCTGGCGATTGTATTATCAGACTTTCCATCCATCGAACAATTTTCAAATATCAAATCTGTTGATGAAATAGAGGCAACGATCGAAAGGGAGAAGCCGGATATTCTGCTGATGGACATCAATCTCGGAAAACTGTCCGAAGAAGATGGTTTGCTTTTGGCACAGAACCTTTTGCAAAAGTATCCCAGCCAGAAAATTGTTATCTTGTCAGGCTACGACCTTCCAGTTTATCGCAAAGAAGCTAAGAAACTGGGGGCAAAAGGATTTATCAACAAGGATATTGAACCAGAAGAACTGCTGCACATTCTGGAAGCAATAAATAATGGTTCCACCTACTTTAAAAAAGATGGGGTCTATGTAGAGGAACTGACAGAAACCGAAAAGCAGGTTCTGCGTATGCTGGCGAATGGCATTAAGAGGAAGGAAATTGCCGAGCGGCTTTTTATGAGTGAGAGAACCGTTTCGAATCACTTGCAGCATATATTTGAAAAATTAGCTGTTTCCTCAGCGGTAGAAGCTATAACCAAGGCTATTCAACTTGGGTACATTCCTCCGCTTTAATCTGTAACATTAAACTCCTGAGTAGCTGATTCGTCCAATTCGGGATAATACCGGTTATCAGAAATTTCCGATAAGACTGGCAAGCAATTCCTCTGGCTATCCATTTAGCCAGAGGATGCTTGTTGGTGCACACCCCAAACCCCATTTGAACGCAGAAGTCCCTTCTGCGGCTGCGCGTTCTGCGAACGCTTTGTAAAATCATGACCACAGCCTGCTCAACGCTGGCTGTGGTCTTTTTCACGCCCGGCCTCGGGCGCTTCCATGTTCAGCACCCGGTCCACGTTGGCCTTGACGGTCAAAAGCTCCCGCATTTCATCCCGGGCGCGGCGGTATTCTGGGTATAGCTTTTTCTTCTGGTTCAGCACTTCTGCATATTCAGCGTTCAGGTCCTTCACCTTGGGCAGCTTCTTCAGGCCCAGCTTATCGAAAGCATCTTTAGCCGCTTTGTGCAGGGCAATCTCCTCCCGGTGGGCTTCCAGAAACTTTTTGCTGTATCCCGCCTTGCGGTAAGCCACATAGGTGTCGCGGGTCTTGGCGTACTGGATGATATGCGTCCGCAGGGTGCCGATCTCCTCCATCCGCTTTTCCGCTGTTTTGATCTGCGTTTGCAGGTTATTGTATTTTTCAGCTGCTGCCGCAGTCTTTGCCGCAAGCGCGGCGTAGTCCAGCAGGTCATGCTCCGACAAATAGGTCATGGTCTGGGCCATCTGCTTGAGGTTGAATACCTTGGCCCATCGCTCATAACCTTTGCCCTTGCCCGCCTGGAGCTTGGCCTGAATATCCACCAGTAGGTTGACCTTGGGCGCTGCAGGAGCGGCAGCCGTCACTTTGCGGGGTGTGTGCTCTCTGGTCCCGGCCAGAACGGCGGTCAAATCCTCCTGTGTGTAGCCCTTACCCAGACTGCGCAGCCGGACCGGCTTTTTCCAGCCAGGCGCGCAAAGCGTGATGTGCTTGCCCCGGCGTTCCACGATGCAGCCGGACTTTTTC
>NZ_NFHX01000045.1:0-10490 GCF_002161515.1 Faecalibacterium sp. An58 | reverse complement strand
GAGGAATAGAACCAATATTCCTTCTGTTGTTGATCGCACCAAAACAAAAGAACTTTTGCGTCACGAAAGATAGGGTCCCTCTGCGGGGGTCGGCTGCAAAGCCGGCCCCCGCATTGTTTTTATGAGGCGCAGGGACAAAAAAGGGCTGCCCGCATCCAAAGACGGGGCAGCCCGGGAAGATCAGAAATTGCGGCCGTTCCAGCCCCAGTCGCTGACGGGGTGGTAGGTGACATAGACGGCTTTCGGGGGTATATCCAGCTGTTCGGACAGGATGCGGCAGACAAGGGCGGTCATCCGGTTGTAGTCGGAAGCCGAGGCGGAGCCGTAAAGGCTGACGGCCACAAAGGCCCCCTTGTCCAGCTTCTGGCCGCCCAGCCACAGCTCGCTGTTGTCCTGGATGGAGACCATCAGGTAAGTCTCGGTCTTGTGCAGGGCGGTGATGGCCTGGCCAAAGGCGGTTTTGAGGGCTTCCCGCTGCTGGGGGGCAGTGGGAACGGTGGTGCGCAGGTCGATGAATGGCATGATGGTTTCCTCCTTTTATAATGGGTAATGGGTGTCCCTGGCGCCGGAACGTCAGCCTTCCAGCGCGTCCAGGGCCGCCAGTACATCGGCGGCGTTGGTGTCGGGCTTGACCTTGGGCATGGCCTTGAGGATGATGCCGTCCTCCCCGATCAGGTAGGTGGAACGCACCGTCCCCATGCTGACCTTGCCGTATTGCTTTTTCTCTTTCCAGACGTCGTACAGCTCCAGCACGGCGTGGTCGGGGTCGGACAGCAGGATAAAGGGGAGCTGGTGCTTGGCGGCGAACCGCTGGTGGGAAGCCTGGGTGTCTTTGCTGACCCCGATTACCACCACGCCCCTCTGGCGGAAGGTGTCGTAGGCGGCGGCAAAGGCGCAGGCCTGGCGGGTGCAGCCGGGGGTGTTGTCCCGGGGATAGAAGTAGAGAACCACCTTCTGCCCGCGGAAGTCGGACAGCTTCACCGGGCGGCCCTCTGCGTCGGGCAGGGTGAAGTCGGGTGCGATGGTATGTTCAGAGAGCATAACGGTTTTCCTCCTTGCTTTGATGCTTTCAGGATACCATATCCGGCGTCCGGGCGCAACCCTCTTGACGGCGCCTGCCCGGCGCGCTATACTGTCCCGGGCAGGCTGCGCGGGATAGGCGGCCGCCCTGGCAAAAGGAGCGTATCGCAAGGAGGATCGTGTATGGCTTCTGGGGAAAAGAATCTGACCGAAGGCCCGCTGGCGCGGCAGATCCTGGTATTCAGCCTGCCGCTGGTTTGTTCCAACCTGCTGCAGGCGCTGTTCAATATGTCGGACATCGCGGTGGTGGGCCGCTTCGCCGGCTCCCAGGCGCTGGGGTCGGTGGGCTCCACCACCATCTTTGTCACCCTGATGACCGGTTTCCTGATCGGTCTGGGCGGCGGCGTCAACGTGCTGGTGGCGCGGTTCTACGGCGCCGAACAGCCCAGGGACGTGGAAAAATCGGTCCATTCGTCCCTTCTGGTCTGCATTGCGGCGGGTATTTTGCTGCTGGTGATCGGCGTGGCCTTTTCACCGGCCCTGATGCGGCTGCTGGGCACCAAGCCCGACCTGATCGACGGAGCCATCCTCTATCTGCGGATCTACTTTTTGGGTATGCCCGCCATGGCCATCTATAACTTTGGCAACGGCGTGTTCAGCGCGGTGGGCAATACCCGCAAGCCCCTGGTCTATCTGACCATCGCGGGCATCCTGAACATCATCCTCAACCTGTTTTTTGTCATCGTCTGCCGGATGAGCGTGGCGGGCGTGGCCCTGGCCAGCATCCTGACCCAGTATCTGTCCGCCTTCCTGATCCTGCGGGCCCTGACCCGGGTGGAGGGCTGCTACGGCCTGCGGCGGGAAAAGCTGCATCTTGACCCCGCCATGACCCGCAGCATCCTGGGCCTGGGCGTGCCGGCGGGCTGCCAGAACGCCATTTTCGCCCTGGCAAACCTGTTCATTCAGGCCAGCATCAACACCTTTGACACGGTGGTGGTCCGGGGCAACTCGGCGGCGGCCAACGCCGACCCTCTGGTATACGATGTGATGGCGGCATTCTACACCGCCTGCGCCAGCTTTATGAGCCAGAACTTCGGCGCGGGCAAGCGGGCCCGGGTCAAGCGCAGCTACTTCATCTCGCTGGGCTATTCCTTTGGGATCGGCGCGGTGATGGGGCTGTCCCTGGTGTTCTTTGGCCAGACCTTCCTGGCCCTGTTCACCACCGAACAGGCGGTGGCCGACGCGGGGATGCAGCGCCTGGTGATCATGGGGCTGTGCTATCCCATCTCGGCCTTTATGGATTGCACCATCGCCGCCTCCCGCGGCCTGGGCCGCACCATTGTGCCCACCTTCATCGTGATCATGGGCTCCTGCGTGTTCCGGGTGGTATGGGTCTATACCGTCTTTGCCTATTTCGGCACCCTGCAGTCCCTCTATTTGCTGTTCGTCTGTTCCTGGACCGTGACGGCCATCGCCGAGATCATCTACTTTGTCCGGATCTACAAGCAGCAGATGAGCATTTACGACAAGGCTGCATGAACCCGCCTTCCGCCCTGCATCGGCCGTTTTTGGGGGCCTCCTCTTGACAATCTCGTCGCCGCGATTTATGATAGTGAAGTAAAATCGAGACGGGGAGGGGAGGGCCGCGGCCTGCGGCTGTACTGCACATGGAAAAAGATCTTACCACCGGAAGCGTATTCCAAAACATCGTCAGCTTTTCGCTGCCCTATCTGCTGGCCTACTTTTTGCAGACCCTGTATGGGATGGCGGATCTGTTCATTACGGGGCAGTTCAGCGGCACGGCGGATATCACGGCGGTATCCATCGGCAGCCAGGTGATGCATATGCTCACGGTGATGATCGTGGGCCTGGCCATGGGGGCCACCATCTCGATCGGCCGGGCGGTGGGCGCCCAGGAGCGGCGGCGCGCCGCTTTGTCCATCGGCAACAGCGTCACCCTGTTCATGGCCCTGTCGGTGGCCCTGACCGCCCTGCTGCTGGCGCTGGTCCGGCCCATCGTCCAGGCCATGTCCACCCCTGCCGAGGCGGTGGAGGGGACGGTGCAGTACCTGACCATCTGTTTTGTGGGCATCCCCTGCATCACCGCCTACAACATCATCAGCTCCATCTTCCGGGGGCTGGGGGACTCCAAAAGCCCCATGTACTTTGTGGCGGTGGCCTGCGCGGCCAACATCGGTCTGGATTATCTGTTCATCGGCGGGCTGGATATGGGCCCGGCGGGGGCGGCTTTGGGCACCACCCTGTCCCAGGCGCTGAGCGTGGTGGTGTCCCTGGTGTTCATCACCCGCCAAAAGGCGGGCCTGTCCCTCCAAAAGGACTGCTTTCGCCCCCGGCGTGAGGTGCTGGCCCCCATCCTCCGGGTGGGCGTGCCGGTGGCCCTGCAGGATGGGTTCGTGCAGGTGTCCTTCATCCTGATCACCATCATCGCCAACAACCGCGGCCTGAACGATGCGGCAGCGGTGGGCATCGTAGAAAAGGTCATCAGCTTTGTGTTCCTGGTGCCCTCCTCGATGCTGTCCACCGTGTCGGCCCTGGCGGCCCAGAACGTGGGCGCGGGCAAGGACGACCGGGCGGCCCGGACCCTGCGCTATGCCTGCACCCTCTGTCTGGCCTTCGGGCTGGCGGTGGGCGTTGCGGTGCAGTTCGCGGCAGGGGGGATCGTGGCCCTGTTCGACAGCACCCCCGCCGTGGTGACGGCGGGCAGCCAGTACATCCGCAGCTATATCTGGGACTGTATGTTTGCAGGGGTGCATTTCAGCTTCTGCGGCTACTTCTGCGCCTATGGCCGGTCGGGCATCTCGTTTGTCCACAACGCCATTTCCATCGTCCTGGTGCGGATCCCCGGGGCCTATTTCATGAGCCGGCTGTTCCCCGACACCCTGCTGCCCATGGGCTGCGCGGCGGCTGCCGGGTCGCTCTTGTCGGTGCTGGTCTGCGTGGGGGCCCTTGTATGGCTGCGCCGGCGCGGCGCCTTGAAATCTGCGGGTGCAGCGTGAAAAAAAGTTCACACTTTTCTCATAAACCTATGGTTGACATAGGATGAAAAATATGGTATAGTGACTGTGGTTTGATAGGTAAGGCTCTTACAGGGATATGGGCTGCTGCCGCAAAATGGTGGAGACACCATGCGCAGGTCTGAACAGGATGCGTCGATGACAAGGCGTATCATAATGCAGCTACACCGCCCTGCAAAGCTAAAGCTCAGGCGAACACAGGTCGATTTACGCCCGCTTGTCCTATGGACCGGCGGGCTTTATTTTTTGACAGGAAAGGCAGGTGGGACGCTATGGACCCCAGCAGTAGACCAACGCGGGCAGACCGCAGGCGAACGAGCACAGGCCAGGACAGGTACAGGCGTCCCGGTCCTTTGATGCGCATTTGACGGTTTTGCACAGGCTGCGTCCGGCACAGGACGGCCCTTGCGCAAGACTGGTCCGGGTGCGCGGAAAGGGCCCCGCCTGGGGCCTTGTTTTGGTGCGCGCACGCGCCCGCGATCTGCCGGAAAAGGCAGAAAGCGGGCGCTTTTTTGTGCCCCTTTCTGGGCGGGGAGACCCCGCCGGCAAGAAAGGAGGAACCACCCATGATGATGAAATGGATCAAAGCGTATGCAGCGGCGCAGAACACGGCTGCAAAACAGTCCGACACCCGGCTGCGGGAGGCTGCGGCCTGCACCGAGGCCCGGCTGCTGGAAAAGCTGGGGACCGGCGCCGGCGGCCTGACCCAGGCCCAGGCCGAAGCGGCCCGGGAGCAGTACGGCCCCAACCAGCTGGTGCGGCCCAAGCGCAAGAGCGGCGCCCGCCGGCTGCTGGAAGCCTTTGCGGACCCCTTCTCCCTGGTGCTGCTGTTGCTGGCGGTGGTGTCGGTGTTCACCGATATCCTCTTTGCGGCCCCGGGCCAGCGCAGCTATATGACGGTGGCCATCATCACGGTGATGGTGGCGGTGTCGGGGGTGCTGCGCTTTGTGCAGGAGACCCGCAGCGGGAATGTGGCGGAGAAGCTCACCGCCATGATCCACACCACCGCCTGCATCGAGCGGGAGGGCCGGCGCCAGGAGCTGCCCATGGAGGAGATCGCGGTGGGGGACATCATCCACCTGTCCGCGGGGGATATGATCCCCGCCGACCTGCGGATCCTGAACGCCAAGGACCTGTTCATCAGCCAGTCGGCCCTGACCGGCGAGAGCGAGCCGGTGGAGAAGGCGGCGGCGCCGGTGGAGGAGGCCCTGCCCCTGACCGAGGTGCCCTGCCTGGCCTTCCAGGGCAGCACTGTCATCAGCGGCAGCGCCCGGGCGGTGGCCGTGGCGGTGGGCAGCGGCACCATGTTCGGAGCCATTGCCCGCACCATGAGCGACAAGCCCCCCAAGACGGCCTTTGACAAGGGGATCGGCTCGGTGTCCAAACTGCTGATCCGCTTTATGGCGGTGATGGTGCCGGTGGTGCTGTTCCTGAACGGCTTTACCAAGGGCAACTGGATGGAGGCCGTCCTGTTCGCCATTTCGGTGGCGGTGGGCCTGACCCCCGAGATGCTGCCCATGATCGTCACCACCTCCCTGGCCAAGGGCGCTCTGGCCATGAGCCGGCAGAAGGTCATCATCAAGAACCTCAACGCCATCCAGAACCTGGGCTCGGTGGACATCCTGTGCACCGACAAGACCGGCACCCTGACCCAGGACAAGGTGGTGCTGGAAATGCACCTGAACGTGGACGGCCAGCCCGATGACCGGGTGCTGCGCCATGCCTTTTTGAACAGCTATTTTCAGACCGGGCTCAAGAACCTGATCGACCTGGCCGTGATCGCCAAGCAGGAGGAGCTGGGAGCGGAACCGCTGATGGCGAATTACAGCAAGGTGGACGAGGTGCCCTTTGATTTTGAGCGCCGCCGGATGAGCGTGGTGGTGTCGGACCCCACCGGCAAGACCCAGATGGTCACCAAGGGCGCGGTGGAGGAGATGCTGGACTGCTGCGCCTGGGCGGAGCAGGGCGGCCGGGTGCTGCCCCTGACCCCGGAGCTGCGCCGCTCGGTGCTGGCCCAGGCGGACAGCCTGAACGCCCGGGGGATGCGGGTGATCGCGGTGGCCCAGAAAAGCAATCCTGCCCCCGTGGGCCAGTTCTCGGCCGCGGATGAGCAGGAGATGGTGCTGATCGGCTTCCTGGCTTTCCTGGACCCGCCCAAAAAGACCGCCCCGGCGGCCATCCGGGCGCTGCACAGCTACGGGGTGGAGGTCAAGGTGCTGACCGGCGACAATGAGAAGGTCACCGCCGCCATCTGCGCCCAGGTGGGCCTGCCGGTCAGCCAGGTGCTGCTGGGCGCCGACATCGACGCCATGACCGACCAGGAGCTGGCCCGCCGTGCCGTTGAGGTGTCGGTGTTCGCCAAGCTGTCCCCCGCCCAGAAGGCCCGGATCGTCCGGCTGCTGCGGGAGAACGGCCACTGCGTGGGCTATATGGGGGACGGCATCAACGATGCAGCCGCCCTGCGGGCCGCCGATGTGAGCATCTCGGTGGACACGGCGGTGGACATCGCCAAGGAGTCTGCCTCCATCGTCCTGCTGGACAAGGATCTGATGGTGCTGGAGCAGGGCCTGATCGAGGGCCGCAAGACCTACGCCAATATGATGAAGTACATCAAGATGACGGTGTCCTCCAACTTTGGCAATATGCTGTCGGTGCTGGCGGCCAGCGCCTTCCTGCCCTTCCTGCCCATGACGGCCCTGCAGCTGATCCTGCTCAACCTGGTGTACGATCTGTCCTGCACCGCCATTTCCTGGGACAACGTGGACGAGGAATACCTGCGCAAGCCCTGCCGCTGGGATGCCGGCGGCGTGGCCCGCTTCATGGCCTGGAACGGCCCGGTCAGTTCGCTGTTTGATCTTTTGACCTTTGCGCTGATGTACTTTGTGTTCTGCCCTGCGTCGGCGGGGGGCAAGCTGTATACCCAGCTGACCGACCCGGCCGCCCGGGAGCTCTGGGCCGCCCTGTTCCAGACCGGGTGGTTCGTGGCCTCCATGTGGACCCAGACCCTGGTCATCCACATGGTCCGCACCGCCAAGGTGCCCCTGCTCCAGAGCCGCGCTTCGGCCTCCCTCACCGGGCTGACGCTGGCCGGCATGGCGGTGGTGACGGTGCTGCCCTTCACCCCGCTGGCCGAGGGCCTGGGCCTGACCGCCCTGCCCGCCGGTTACTTTGCCGCCCTGGCGGGGATCGTGGCGGGCTACATCCTGCTGGAGAGCCTGGCCAAAAAGCTGTATCTCCGCCGCTACCACAGCTGGCTGTAAAGAGATGGCGGAAAAGGGGAACTTCTGCTATACTGTGTCCAGAACACAGCAAGGAGGCGCTGTATGCAGATCATCGACAAAGATACCTGGCCCCGGCGGGAGGTCTATGACTTTTTTGCCGGGATGTCCCATCCCTTTTATGCGTTGACCTTCCCGGTGGACGTGACGCCCCTGCGGGCCTGGTGCAGGGAACGGGGGCTGTCCTTTTATATGGCCATGGTGTATGGCGTGACCAAAGCCATGGAACGGGTGGACGCCTTCCTTTACAAGGACCGGGGCGGGCAGATCGTCAGGGTGGACCGGCTGGTGCCCAGCTTCACCGACCTGCACCCGGACAGCGGGCAGTTCCATATTGTGACCTTCGAGGCGGGGGAGGACCTGGAGGCCTTCTGCCGGCAGGCCAAGGCCCGCTCGGCCGCCCAGACGGCTTTCATCACCCCCCAGGGTCTCTGGGCCCCCGACGAGCTGGTGTATTTTTCCTGCCTGCCCTGGTTCCCTCTGACCGCCGTGACCAATGAGCGGGACACAGACCCGGCGGACTCCATCCCCCGGGTGACCTGGGGCCGCTGGGAGAAAAAGGAGGGACGCACCCTCTTGTCCGTCAGCCTGGAACTGAACCACTGCCTGCTGGACGGCGCCCATGTGGGCCGCTTTTATGCAGAGCTGGGGAAGTGGATGCAGGCTCTGCCGCTCTGAGCTTTGGATGAAAAAGTCCAGGCTGGAACAGAAAAGCCCCCGCAGCGCAAAGCGCTGCGGGGGCTTTTTGGTTGGTGCGGCCGGGGGGATTCGAACCTCTGGCCTTTGGAGTCGGAGTCCAACGCTCTATCCAGCTGAGCTACGACCGCACATCTGTTTGCCGACAGGGTATCAGCGTCAAGAATTATACCACACTTTTGCCTAAAATGCAAATAGGAATTTTGAACAAAAGCCCCCTTGACAAAAAGGCCCCGGCTGGGTATACTTAAATCGTAAGTAGTAAGTGATAAGTAGTAACTGCACTTGCATCATCCGTTCTGCCTGTACAGGAGGGACTTTTTATGAAGGATTTGTCGATCGTACAGAAATATATGGTGTGCACCGTCAATGACAAGGGCGTGTTTCCCTTTGCCAGCGTGGAGGAGCGGACCCTGGGCCTGGTGGCCGGGGCGCTGCTGGAGCTGCAGATGGAGGGCTGCATCGCGGTGGACGGCAAAAAGGTGTCGGCGGCCGGAGCGCTGCCCCAGGACAAGGGGTATTTGAAGCCCCTCTATGATTTCATCCGGGAAAAGCAGTCGGTCAAGCTCTATGTGGTGGTGGACGCCTACAATTTCAGCTGGACCGACAAGCGCATCAACGAGCTGCGGGACGCCGTGGGCGGCTCGCTGGTGCAGCTGGGGGCGGCGTCGGCCTGCAAGGCCGGGCTGCTGGGCAAACAGGCCGGCTACCTGCCGGGGCCCGAGACGGTGCGCTCGGTGGTGGAGCAGATGCGGGCCGAGCTGCTGGAGGAAGGCCCCGTCAGCGATGAGACGGCCGCCCTGGTGGCGCTGCTGGAGCGGGTCAAGTGCCTCAAGGCTTATTTCTCCGCTTTCGAGCAGAAGGCGGTCCGGCAGAAGATCGAGGCTCTGGCACAGTCGCCGGAGGGCAAGATGGTCAGGGATATGATGACCTACCTGCAGATCATCATGTATTCCTTCGCGGCCCGGGGCGCCGCGGCGGCGGGGTCGTGAGCGTATGTCCCGTCAGAGAAAGCTGGAGGTCATCCAGCAGGCGGAGTACGTCACCATTGGGGAGCTGGTGCGGCTGACCGACGTGCGGTACAGCACCCTGAAATTCTATACGGAGGAAGGGATGCTGCCCTTTGAGCAGGCCGGCGACAACCTGACCCGGCGCTACAAGCGGGAAGCCAGCCTGGACCGGATCGGGCAGATCCGGCAGCTGCGGGCCGAAGGGCACAGCATCCCCGAGATCAAAGAGATCTTGCAGGCTCAATAAAATACGGCGTCCGCAGGGAGGGATCACCTCCGGCGGGCGCCGTTTTGTGGTGTGGTCAGGGTTTGCGGTTCCGCAGCCAGATGCGGTACAGGCCGTCCGAGACCAGATGTTCGCGGTAGAGGATGGGGGTGCGGCAGGCTTTGCGGAGGGTGACCGGCAGATTGCCGGTGGCATAGAACCGTGTGTCGGGTCCCAGCTCGGCCCGGAAACGCTCGGCCAGGCCGTCTAGCATACAGGCGGTGCCGATCAGCAGCCCGCCCTGGAGGCAGGCGGCGGTGTTCTTGCCCAGCACCGAAGGGGGCGCGGGGGCGGTCAGGTCCACCTGGGGCAGCTGGGCCGTGTTCTGTACCAGGCTGGCCATCGAGAGCTGCGGCCCGGGCAGGATGACGCCCCCCACCATTTCCTTTTGGGCGTTGACTCCCATGATGGACAGGGCGGTGTCCGAGAAGATGACGGCCATGGGGGCGGGGCCTTCGGCCATGGCGGCCACCACGCCGCACAAAAGCTCAGCCCCCAGCTGGGCGGGCTGGTCCAGGCGCAGCTTGAGGCCGCTTTTCAGTCCGGGGCCCACCGTCATGATCCGCACGCTGGTCAGCATCCGCAGCGCAGAGATCAGCTTGCCGGTAAGGGCGGGCACTACGCTGGCCAGCATCACTCCCTCGATCTGCTGGGGGGAGCTCTGATGCAGGGTGAGCAGATGGATCAGCCGGATGGCGTATTCGTCGGCGGTGGAGGCGGTGCTGGCCGACAGCTTGCCCGAAAAGTGCAGAGCGCCTTCCTTATAAGTAGAAATGGTGATATGGGTGTTGCCGATGTTGACGGTCAGGATCATGGCGGGCCTCGCTTTGGCTCTAGATGGAAAAGGATCGATCATTCTTATTGTACGACGCGCCCGGTAAAAGCGCAAGAGAAAAAGATGCGGCAAAAACTTGCAAAAAAGGGTTGACAAAAGTCCCCGGGTGTAGTATTATATTCGAGCGCTCCACGGGGCGCCCACAAAACGCAAAAGAGCTTGCGAAAAGCTTCAAAAAAAGAGCTTGACAAGCAAAAGCGGATGTGGTAAAATAAACAGGTCGCCGGTCGAAAGACAGCGCGGCGCAGGACCTTGAAAATTGAACAATATCGAATACTTGTAACGGAACCTTTAAAGTGTTGGAAACACTTAAAATTCCAAAAAGTAATTCACAGGACGCAAGCGATTGCG
>NZ_NFHX01000044.1:0-11942 GCF_002161515.1 Faecalibacterium sp. An58 | reverse complement strand
TAGCCGGTGCCCTCGGGAAGCAAGTTGTCAAGAGGTTTTTCGCATTTTTTCTAAATGATCCAAATTAGAGTGTCTGGCTTCGTTGAGAATGTCCTGAACACAGGCTTCACGAATTGCAGTTTCCAGCGTTTTTCCGTTGTTTTCCACTGCTAGAACACGCACGATAAATCGGGTTTTGCCGATTTTCACAGAAAAAGAGCCGCCAGTGATGGCGGCTTGACGATCCAGTGTATTGACGGCGTTAGCGCCGTTGCGTTCGATATCGTTCATTCAATTCCTCCTTTTCTTTCCATCTGTTGATTCATGCTCTGCTGATCGCTCATAGGCATCTCCTTTCCATGAGAAAAGCCCTCGTGCTTTGGCGCACGAGGGCTTTGGTTCTTTCGATTTTGAGACAACCATTATCAGTTGTCGACTGGTTCATAGCATCATTCTCCTTTTGTCCATTCTTAATAGAGGCACCCTTGACATATTATAAGTTGCCTGTTATAATTCAACCATAACAACTATAAAATATTATAAAACCCCATAAAACAAAACGGAGGTATAATACACATGGAACCTTCTTCCCCCTATGCTCCTGTTAAATTTACTAAAGTGTACTTACCGCAGATTCGACTTCTGGCTAAAAATCGTGAACCGACTTTGTCGTATCACGCTACATTTCAGATGATTGACAGAGGTATCTCACTGAAAAATGTCCAAGATGTCCTAAAAAGCTCAACAAATCAGGTTCTAGAGATACAGCCACCTTGTCCCATCCCCGGTAGGTGTCATAAGGATGAGCGTATTTTGATATTTGACCCCCAATATAATATGCCTTTAATCGTAGTATGCAGCATAATATTTAAGGATTCTATTCCAACCATTCACTTGGTAACTGCAGAATTAGTTGACAATAATATCTGGACAAATAGTGGATTGGATGATCCCGCATTGGTTCGCATCTCCGGTAAGGAAGCGCATTAAAATATTTGTTGGCTAAGTTTTTCTAGTAGTTTAAAACGGTATTATACTATTTTAATTTTGAAATTCAGAAATTTGTGGAGGAGAAAGATGGAACGCCTTTTGAAAACCTGTGAATGTCCCACATGTGGAGAAACTATGATATTTAGAAACAATTTGGTGAAGACATTCCACTATAAGGGCAAATGTTTGGAACTCAAAGGACTTTCTGGCTATTGCTGTGAAAATTGTGGTGAAATCATATTTACCCCAGAAGAATTTCATCTAATTGAAAATTTGGTTCATGCATTGAGTGATAATACAGATGCCGGCAATTCTCATGTGGCTGTTTTGAACTTAGATGAAACCGCAGATTTTCTGCGTGTTAGTAATCAAACCATATATAATATGATCCGCGATGGTCGTATCAAAGCCCACAAGGTCGGTCGCGAATGGCGTTTCTTTAGAAGTGATCTAAATGCCTACCTTAACAGCACGAGCAGCTTAGCTATGGCCGCGAAAGGGGGGGCTTTAGATAAATCTGATCTTCTTACAATTCAAGAAGAACTCAACAAAAGAAGTAAGCACAATGATTAATACAAAAATTCTACAATATTTAAAAATCGCTAATGCTATCACGCCGGTTACTCGTGACCCTTATAGTTTATCTCAAGAATTAGAGATTGAAATTATAGATACACAGTCTCTGCATAAAGACGCTTATTTTATTTGCCTAAATGGTCATAAATTGGTCTTTGTGAGTTCAAATATAACAAGCCCACACAGGAAAAAATTTGTTATATCCCATGAAATCGGTCATTACTTTCTTCACCAAAATCAATTATATTGTTGCTCTAATATTTCCGAAATAGGATTAGTCCCTGATTTGAAATTAAACACTTCTAATCAGGAACAAGAAGCAAATACATTTGCCTCTGAATATCTACTCCCCACTCATCTCTTACAAGAACATCTTCCAAACAATGAATTGCATTTTTCAACCATATCGTCAATCGCAAAAGAATTTGATATATCTGTCACGCTTACAGCAATGAAAGCTGTTCAAAACTCAAAAACTGAATCTGAAATTCTGCTTTGCTATAACAATAATAAGCTAAAGTGGTTTGTTCTCCCCAATAATGTAGATGTTATATACAAATCATCAATTCCATCTCTTTGTCCGTTTGACTCTTTAGTATATTTGCAGCCAGAAGATATAACCGGCTATTGGGATAATTTATATGTAGGCAGTGTACATCAAGAAGTATTTGCACCTTTTGGTAAGCAACGACTTATTTTATTAAGTGGCCAAAGAGATTTTAATTGACAGGGGCACGCAAAACAAATAATAGTAAACAGTCCAAATTTTTTCTGTTGCATCAGAAGCCCTGCTGAGAAATCAATATGGAAGTGGCACTCGTTTTCTTATCATTGCACGATTTGTCCTCCAAAGTGTCTTTTTCCCTCTGGCTGAAGTGAACGCCTACCGCATAGGAGGTATTTTTAATCTCCATGCTAAAAGTGCATGTGGAAGTCGTCTGCAGCGGTGTTCCTGTTAGCCTAGGTCGTTCCATCTCTATATTTCTCCTTTAAAAGTCCAAACTAAAAGGCACCTGACTCGCTTCCGAATCAGGTGCCTTTGCTTTTCCCCGGATCAAAAATCGGGAGACAGAATCTGTTCATCCATATCCTCTGTTTTGGGCAGAGTATAAACCAGTCGATTGACCCGCATCGTCATGGCAATCGCCAGATACCCCAGTCCGCAAATCAAGAAAGGAAAAACGGAATTGAATTTTTGGACAACAACTCCTCCCAGGAGCGACCCTCCGAGAGATGCAATGGCCATCAAGCTCAGGTTGACGGTGTTGACACGGCCAATCATCTGTCTGGGAGGCAATTGCTGAAAAACCGTGCCAAAGACAATATTGATCATTCCTAGGGCGTTGGACGCCATGACAATCAGGACTGCACCCATCAGCGGCAAACGCTCCACCACCAACGCCATCAAAACCCAGGATGCGCCGCCATACAAGAAGGACACCGGCAAAAGCTTTCCCACTGGAAAACGCTTTATCAGCCGGCTGCTGACAGCAACTCCGCTGATGGAGCCAACCGCAAAGAGGGCTAGGATCAGTCCATATCCAATGGATGCCCCAAATACTTCCGAAGAAAAGGCCGGCAGATTGACCACCATCATGGCGTACAGCAAATTCAGACCTACCAGCGGAATCACCAGGGACAGGATGACTCTGTTGCGAATGAAAACAAAACCGCTTTTTAAATCCTCCTGGTACTCTCCCAGAAATTTCCTGAAAGGCGGCGTCTTGTTCTCTGTTTGATTTGCGGACCGGCGTCTCCCGACAGACAGGCCCCGTCCTACCATCCCTGCCACAAAAAGGGCTGCCAAATTGATGGAGCTGTTGATGAGAAACATATGCTTCAGGCTCAGCAGGGCCAGCAGCACACCCGTTATGGCATTGAACAGTAGGTCAATGCCTGTACTGGTCATAGCCAGAATGGAGTTTGCCGTCACCAGGTTCTCTTTTGGTACGATGCCGGGCACCATGACATTGTGAATGGAATAAGTCATTCTGGACATCAAATTGAAAAACGGAATGCTGCACACCAGCATCCAAACAGACAAGTGTCCCTCGGCAGAGAGAAGATACAGTGCTGCCACAATAAGAAGCTGAATGCCGCTGGAAACAACCAGAAGCCGCCCCCGGTCAGAACGGTCAATGACCGGACCGCAAAAGAAATTCAGGACATCGGACAGAGAGAACATAAATCCGCCCATTGAAGTATAAAGCGGGTCCCTGGTAAGATCATATAAAACCCACATGATAACAACATAAAACAAACTGTCTCCCAGATTGATCCAAACTCTGTGGTAAATGATTCTGCGAAACAGCCGAAACTCTTTTATCATTTCAAGCATAAACAGGATGCACCTCATGCTGGGGCCTGCTTTCCCCGTCAAAGGGATGGGCAGGCCTGTTTGTACAGAAACGGTACGCCGCACCCATGGGATTGCGAGCGTCTCCCTACCCTGGCGGGCCGCAGGGCCTGCAGGCTGCCATGAGGACACAAAGCAAATGCTTTTGCTGGCCGACAACAGACATAAAAAATCTCCTTTTTCTCACAGATGTCTGCAAGTAAAAGGAGATAGTACACAGATTTTCAAGTCAAATGTGCATCAAACCACAGTCTTGACCTTCCAAAAGGGCGCACTATCCCCCTGAAAGGCCAAATCCAGCAATAGATTGGGAGATTTACAGGCCATGGGTGCGCCCTCCTTTCCGGTTATTTTATTACAGTATACTGCGCCATATCCTTTTGTGTCAAGAATGGCAGCCTTGATTCGTTCTCTCATAAAGATACCTGCTGTTCTATATTTTGTTCTTCTTTTTTCTTTTCGGTTTTCTCTCGGGTCTGATGAAGCTGCTCCACCACCGACTGCTTACCTTCTGCCTTGTCCAGCGCTTTCACCCGTTCCGGTCCGAGAACCTGACCGACCCAATAGCGGACTTCATTCAGCGGTTTCAACTCTGCCTGCACCTGTTCCAGCTGCCGGGCAAAGGCTGAGTGATCCGATTGCAGTTTGCTGTACTCTGCCTCCAGGGCATCCAGATTCACATTCAGATCAACGTGCTGCTTTTTCAAATAGCGGTAGGCCTTGTTATAGGCTTTCAGTTCCTCCTGGTGGCTCTCGGCAAAGGCGGCCTGTCGCTTCTTCCAACCGATCTTCAGATACTTGTCATGAACAGGCTTCCGCTCCTGGCAGACTGCAACGGCATTCTGAATCCCGGCAATGTCCTTCATCCGCTTCTCGGCCTTTCGCATACCTGTACTGGCCTGGCTGGCTTTCTGCTTCACGCCGGACAGGACGGTGTTCAGCTGCTCCAGGGTCGAGATCTTATGCTGTTGGAGATAGACAACAGCCCTTGACACATCCTTCAAGTCCTTCAGGTCTCCCTTCTGCTGACCGGACCAGGACCAATCGTTCCGTTCCGATTTTCTCTGGTTCAGATAATCATTGAGAAGCACTCCGAGGTCTGTTGCTCCTGCTTCTTCTTTCAGCAGTTCTTTCTCTGCCTGCACAAGTTCTTCAATCCAATCTAGCAACCCACGAATGGTTTTGCGGATAGCGGACAACATCTGGTTGGCTGCCTTGATATCCCGGTTGAGATTTCCGATATTGGTCTGGATGCCCCGGCGCTCCATCTGAACTACCGCAGGCCCCATGTGAACAGTGGGGATCACGTCCAGACCCTGCCGCTCATAGGAGCGCAGGTCAAGCCGCTCCGTTTGGCCTGCTGCTTCCAGGTAGCAGTTGACTGTATCGGCCCAGCCTTTCCGCCAGACCTCCGCATACTTCTGGTCGTTCCAGTCCACGGTATCTTCCTTGTGGCTTTTCCAGTTTCCTGACGGAAGCCGGATGCGCTCGCCGTTTTCATCCAGGTCATACACCTTTCGGCTCTTGGGGAGCCACTTCCCATGCTCGTCCATAGCTCTGAGAGTCAGCATCACATGACAGTGAACATTGTGTCCGGGTGGATTCGGGTCATGGATGGCGAAGTCGGCGATCATCCCTTTGGAAACAAATTGCTTCTCGCAGTAGTCCCGGACCATCTGCGGGTACTGCTCTGGCGGGACTTCTTTGGGCAGGGCCAGCACAAAGCGCCGGGCCAGCTGGGCATTCCATTGTTTTTCAGCTGCCTCCACCGAGTTCCATAGGGTTTCCCGGTTGGCGTACTCCGGCGGGGCATGGGAGGGCAGCATGATTTCGGTGTATAGGATGCCGCGCTTGCCAGAGTAGTTTTTGGTTTTCTGGTCATACTCAGAAAACAGCTTCTCGCCGCTCTGGTAGGCGGCACCTGCAACGGCAGACTGTCCCTTGCTGCGCTGGGTGATCGTGATTTGAAAATGCGGACACGGAATAAGTATCACCTCCAAAACAAAGACCGCCCGTCAGGATTGCTCTTGACGAACGGTCTGGATTCGTATTCGGTTGTACTCTCTGCCCAAGGACGGAGCGGGGGGCGCTTCGTTCCTGGGCGAGAGCTGCAAAAGGATAGCTGCGGAGCAGCGCAAGGAAAATGCAGTTTTCCTTGGGATGGAATCGGGATGGCGAACGGAACGCCAGACCGGTTTCATCAAGCCGTCTGCAAGACCGCAATTGCACCGGAACGGTGTATAATTGCGCCCTTTATCCTAAAGGGTCTGAAACGTTCCGGGCTTCTTGCAAATCGTGAATCATTTTTGCCAAGGCCAGTACGACCTCCCGTTGACGGAATGAGATTTTCAGCAGCTCCATCACCTGGTCATCGGTCAACTCCCCTGGACAAATCAGAAAACTTTCCAGCATTCCGCCGCGGGTGCAGAGTCGATGGGTACGGGCCTTGCGGGTGAGTTCCGGTATCCGACGCTCCAGCATTTTTTCCTGGTGTTGGTAGTAACAGAGTTTCTGCTCGGCCTTTTCCTTTAGGTTTTCCATATAGTCTGACTTTTCACTCATAAGTTTCTCCTTTGTTTGTGATCGTAAATAGTATTTGCGTTTTACCAAATTGTGTGGTAAAATTATTTGATTAGAGCAAAAGTGGTATGTCAAAAAAGAAATTTGGTATAACAAACCATAGAATTGGTGATCGATAAGGACATGAACAAAACAGATCTTCGTTGTAAAGTTCACCTTAGCACATCAGCAATCGCAAAACTCGGGAAAAATGAAAATGTCACTACGGACGTTCTTGCTTGCATATACGCTGTTTTAGACTGTGATCTAAGTGACATCATCGAGCTTCAATTAGCGGACAATCCACTGGCAAAAAGATTAAGAGGATTTAACTGATGCATTCTAATAATTTAAATATGATTGATTTATTTTCTGGTGCCGGTGGCCTTTCAGAAGGGCTTTCGGAAGCTGGATTTCACAGTCTATTTGCATCTGAGATTATGCCCGTATATGCTCAGACCTATAAAAAGAACCATCCTTCTACAACTGTATTTACCTCTGACATTCGCGAATTAGACGCGAACGAAATTAGAGAGCACTTAGGCATTCAACGCGGCGAACTAGATCTAATTGCAGGCGGTCCTCCTTGTCAAGGATTTTCTATTAATGCTCCTATTCGAACCGTTTTAGATGAACGCAACCATTTATTCAAAGAATATCTTCGATTTGTTGATGCTTTTGCGCCGAGAGCGGTTTTAATTGAAAATGTTCCCGGCTTGGTTTCCTTTGAGCATGGTGCAACCCTCCATGCTATCTTAAATGCATTAGCAGAACTAGGATACGGTGCTGATGTAAGAATTTTAGGTGCCCCATTTTATGGTGTTCCCCAAATGCGTTGGCGGACTATAATTCTCGGATTACGTGGAAAGACATTACCTGCTAATGCTTACCCTGAACCCATTTATCATGCTCCTATTCGTGCCAATTTTACCAGCACATTTGATGGTCAATCCATCATAAAAGAGCCATCACCTGAGGCTAACGCAAATTTTGTTACAGTCTATGAAGCGATTGGTGATTTGCCTCCTCTTAAAAGCGGAGAGCAAGGAGCTCCTGTCAAAGAATATCGTTGTCCTGCTTTTTGTGACTATCAACGTAGAGCCCGACTTGGATCGATTGGTGTACTCAACCATGAAGCCCCTAAACTGTCTGAAATCAATTTGAAACGGTTGGAATATATTAAACCCGGTGGAAACTGGACTGATATTCCGGACGATCTTCTTCCTAAAGGTATGCAAAGGGCAAGAAAATCCGATCACACTAAAAGATATGGTCGTGTCTTGCCCAATGGACTTGCTTCAACCATATTAACTAAATGTGATCCTCATTGGGGGGCTTTTTTTCACTACGAACAAAATCGTTCCTTCACTGTTCGTGAAGCAGCTCGCTTACAATCTTTTCCTGATCATTTTGTTTTTACAGGCAATCTTGCTGAACAATTCGCTCAGGTCGGAAATGCCGTCCCTCCATTGTTGGCACAAGCGGTTGGCCTATCTTTACGGTCCGTTTTAGAAAGCGAGGATTGATTTTATGTCCGGCTATATTTCTGAGTTCTTTGGTTATCGAGCAAATGATTGTTCTGATATTGCACTACAGAACACATCAAAGCAAGTATGTCCATTTCTTTCTTCATATTGTACAAAGGCACTTGGTGATAAATCCAATCGTACTCTTTCGGGTGTTTGCTCTATACGCCAAGTTAGTCTTGGTTCTCCAGATGTAATATGTTGTCCAAATAGAATTTATGCAGAAAATTATAAGATGCTTTCGACCATAGGGCAAAAAGCCTTTGGTCAAAGTTATAATCTTTATTCTGGCAGACTGGCAGTTTCTAAAGCCCAAGAGGAAAATGGAGCCATTGCCGTTTTCGGACACGGATGGGGAGGCGAACTCCCCCTTCCAAAACGGAAAGGAAAAGGTTCTTATTATGTGGACTGGATACTTGCAAGGTTGGACGGTTCTGGTGAATTGGTAGAGTTTACAGCAATAGAAGTGCAAACCATTGATACAACAGGTTCTTATCAAAATGCTCGTCGGGCGCTAATTGAACGCCGCGCCATTGAAAAAGACACTGTCGGTCTCAATTGGGAAAATGTTTCAAAAAGAATTATTCCTCAAATAATTTATAAAGGACAAGTTTTGCAGCGTGAGGAAATGTGCCGAAGTGGTCTATATTTTGTTTGTCCTAAGCCTGTTTACGACAGAGTTCTTGAACGACTAGGAGGCAAGGAGAAACTCCCTCAATTTCCAACTCAACCTGCTGCAATTCATTTTGTGGCATATGATTATTTGACCGATGTTCCTGTCACCGATGGAACAATTCGTCCATTAGGCATTATTGAGGAGTACTGTACAACAGTGTATAAAGTCCAAGAAGCATTTTCAGCGGTCGACTTGCCTGAGCAAAATGTATATCGAGATGCTATCAGGCATTCTCTTTACGACTAAATCCTCACTTACTATATAACACGTTTCCTATACTAATACATTAAATTTTATATTTGAAATCTCATAAAACAAGCAGCCTCGATATAGTATATCGAAGCTGCTTGTTTTTATCTTATTTGCTTATTTGTTTCCATGCTTCCTGCTGGACCAGCAGTCCCGCTGAGAAGCCGTACTTAAAGTGGCACTCACTCTCCTCGCCCTGGGCGATGGAGGACTGGGTTTGCAGTTCTTCCACCAGGGCGTAGTCCTCTTTACTCAGCCGCCTGGAAAGCTGCTCCATAAGCTTCTCACAGGTTTTGAGGGCTTCTATGTATGCCGGTGAAGTAGGCACCACTTTCTCACTGGGATAAAATTCCCCATTATAAATCGCTTCCAGAATCATCGTCCTGCCCTCCTCACACATAGATCATCTCAGTCTGGATGATCTCCTCGGCCCGGCTGCGGATGGAGTTCATAGCCTGCACCCAGCGTACCGGATCGGTTGCTTTCAGTTCCTCCGTGATGCCCTCGTCCTGGGCCATCTGCTGGACAATCAGGCAGCACCGTTCAGTGGCCTGTTCGTCCAGGTCGGCCAGGATGGGATGCAGCTTGCCAGACAGAAGCAGCGCTTGATAAAGGACCGGCCTGTAAGTTTTCAGGTATTCCTTATGTAATCGGCCCCAGCGGCCGATGGGGCGTTTATCTTCCGGCAGCCTCAGCGCCGGAAGATAATAATTGTCCGTCAGGACATAATCCAGATGGTTCCTGTTGTCATGGACTTTCGGTTTGAGTTTCATGCTGACGCCTCCTGTTCTCTTCGCCTGTGATAAAATTCCAGGGTGACTTTGTTGTGGTTTATTCTCTGGCAGTCCTCAGAGCAGAACTTCTGTTGGCTGTGGGTGGGCCAATAGAGCTTGCCACAGACCGCACAGGTGCGCTGACGGTAGTAATGGTCCCCACGCTCGGCTTCCCGCTGCTTCTGCTTCTCAGCTTGATGTGCAGCTTTCCGGCAATCCTGGGAGCAGAAAATTTGCCGATTACTCTCGGGGACGTACTCTTTGCCGCAATGGGGGCAGACTTTTTTCTTTACGATTTCGCCGCCGTTTTCGGCGATCTTCTGCGCCTTGCGCTTTTCCCGGTAGGCTTTGGAGCGTGCCTTCTCCTTTGCGATCCGCTCCGCCTGGGTGCGTTCCTCCTGCTCCTTCATCTGAGCAAGTTCTTCCTCGGTGTAGGCAATGTCGATCTGTCCGGCGTAGTTGAAATAAATATCAACCTGCTGTGTTCTGGCATTGCCAACACCTTCTGCCTCATGCACGATGATTTTATCAATCATCTCCCGGAACATGGCATCGCTCACCTCGTCACTCTCCTGATACTTGTGAACCAGTGCTATGAACTGATCAATCTGGAGCTGCTCTTTGCTTTCCTCAGAAATGCGCTCCTCCAATTCTGAGATTTTGACCTCGATTGCCGCCTGCTCATCGTCATACTGCTTCATGAGCTGCCGATACTGGCGTTCAGGGAGGATACCGGACACATAGTTCTCATACAGGCTGCGAACAAGGTCAGACAGTTCCCCGTATCGCTTTTGCAGCTGCTTTATGTCGGACTTTTTCTGCTGCGGCTTTGCATCCTGCTGGGCATTCCAGCGGGATTGAATCTCCTCGGCAAATGCCTGTTCATCGGTCAGAACACGGCGGGTTATTCTCTTGATTGTGGTCGCAATCAGGGCTTCCACCTGTCCCGCTGAGATGCCGTGTGCTGTACAGGAATCTGTCATTCTGGAATAGCCGCCACAGCGG
Organism: Faecalibacterium sp. An58; assembly: GCF_002161515.1. Taxonomy (NCBI): domain Bacteria; kingdom Bacillati; phylum Bacillota; class Clostridia; order Eubacteriales; family Oscillospiraceae; genus Faecalibacterium; species Faecalibacterium sp. An58. The sequence goes on along the minus strand of NZ_NFHX01000044.1, from coordinate 1,253 downwards.
AAGCTGTATTGCACAGAACCATCTGTTTTGCTGTAGTGGGTCTGCAAGGTCATTCTTCTGCCGCAGTCGGCGCAGTAGAGATAACCGCTCAGCCGGTGGCTGTGTGAACCCCATGCAGACGCTCTCTGCACCCGCTTTCTCTGCTTCTGAACGCTGTCCCAAAGCTCCTGCGAGATGATTGGCTCATGGGTGTTGGGGAATACATAGTGCTCATCCGCCCCTGTTTCCTGCCGCTTATGGTTTTTGAAATCCTTGACAGTGGACTTGTGAAGAACCGTATGCCCAAGATACTCCTGTCGGCTGAGAATCGTCCTGACAGTCGATACCGACCAGATATAAGGGTCTTCAAACTGCTGTCCATTGTACTGCTCCGGGTGATTCTCCTTCTCATAGGCGGAGGGAATCAGCACCTTTTCTTCCGAGAGGATTTCAGCAATCGCGCGGGGGCTTTTGCCCTCGTTCGCAAGCTGGAAGATGTGCCGGACCACCTCTGCGGCCTCCGGGTCAACGACAATCGACTGCTTATCGTCTTTGACCCGGTTGTAGCCATAGGGGATGCTGCCGGAGCAGCGTTTCCCATCTTTCATTCGAGCGTCAAAGATGGCTCGGATTTTGTTGCTGGTGTCCTTGGCATACCACTCGTTCATAATATTAAGGAACGGGGCAAAATCATTGCTGGAAGCATTTTGACTGTCGATTCCATTGTTGATGGCGATGAACCGCACGTTCTTCTGCGGGAACATCACTTCGGTGTAGAATCCGACTTGCAAATAGTTTCGGCCAAACCGGCTCATGTCCTTAACGATGATGGTGCCGATCTTCCCGGCCTCCACCTCGGCGATCAGAGACTGAAAGCCGGGCCGATTGAAATTCACACCGGAATATCCATCGTCCGTGAAGTGGATGATGTTTCCCAAACCATTTCTGCGGGCATAGTCTTCAAGGTACTTCTTTTGATTGGTAATCGAGTTCGACTCACCTACAAGGTCATCATCTCGCGACAGTCTCTCATAGAGTGCTGTCATTTTTGCTTTTCCCGCTGTTCTCTGCATGGTTTACCCCCTCCTTTCCTTATGTAATCTGGTTGAGGACGATATGGAGCACTCTCTATTAATAGGAGAAAATCAGGGGTCAAATCGGAACCATTTCTCACAGAAAATCGTAATTTTTTGAAATTTTCACCGAAAGTTTTTTGACCGCTGTTTTTGCATTTAGGAGCGATGATTTCATCGTCCTATTGCATTGTACCCCTC
>NZ_NFHX01000043.1:0-12293 GCF_002161515.1 Faecalibacterium sp. An58 | reverse complement strand
TGCACCCGGGCAGCATAGGAACTGTGCATGGTCATGGGGGCGTTGTAGAGGGTCGCCAGCAGATACTGCCGCATATTCCGTACCTGAGTGGTGTTCTCTTTCAGGCACATGAGGACAAACCGCAGGTGATCGTTGTTCAGCTTCATGAGCTGGGCCTTCACCACCTCAGCGGGCTTATCATCGCCCGCGATACGGATGAAGCGGCGCTTGCTGCACACGGTATCCACCAGCAGTTCCAGCATCTCCCGCAGCATATCCTCATCTTCAGGATAGCTTGCAATCAGAGCATCGAAGCCAAGCTGCCGGGCAAAATATTCCTGATACAGGGTGCGGTCATCTTTCCCTTCGGATTCCGTTCCGGCGGCCACGTCCGAAAGGAAAGGATCGGTCTCACTCAGGTCAGTATAGTTCTTATCAGTCTTATTACCGTGTCCTTTCGACACATCATGAACTGTACTTTGGACACTCACAGAAGTGTCATTCGGACACTTCAAGAAGTTTCCTTCGATGAAGTTCTTCACATAAATCAGGTTGGGCTTTCCAAGCCCCTGACGCCGGCGCTCAATCAAACCGGCTCCTACTTCCAGTTCGCGCAGAAGGCCGACGGCCTTCTTGTTGCCGCAGGCAAGGCTTTCCATGATTTCTTCCACTGTGAACACAATATACACCCGGCCTTGCTCATCCAGCCAGTCGTTCCGGGCGGACAGACTCATCCGGTCCAGCAGCAAACCGTAGAGGACTTTGGCATCGGTGGAAATACTGCGAAAGGCCGGGTCAGTGAACAGCGCTTTGGGAATACGGTAAAAAGCAAACTGTTCCGCCTGGGGGCCATAAAAGTAGTCGGGCATGGCGTCACCTCCTTAATATGGGGGATTGGGGGAGGGGAGAGAATAGAAAAGCACACCTTTCATCCATAGCGAATGACAGGTGTGCTCGGAATTGCTGCTTTCCAAAATCCTATATACGAGTAGCGGTTTTGGTAGGTGACTTTTTTCACCTACCGTTTCACCTACGAAGGGGCAGTTTGGAGAGTAAAAGAGGCCAAAAGATACGTCAAATTATGTGAAGAACGGCCAATAAAACGATATGTAATTTGTAGTTATTGCACAGGAAAAATAGCATTTCAGCACAATGTACTTTCTCATAACCGCTTGGTCCCGGGTTCAAGTCCTGGCTGGCCCACCACCCCCCGCCGATACCGGCGGGGCTTTTTCTTTGCCCCCGAACCGATCAACGAAATCAATGTTTTCAATGTTTTCAATGGTATCAATGGTTTCAATGTTTTCAATGATTTGCACGAACGGCGCAGCTCTGTAAGCCGGTCACGGAAAAGCGGGCAAAAAGATGCCATACTATACAAAATATGCTATACTAAAGAAAAACCAAACACCGAAAGGGAGGCTTTACCATGGCAAATGTTGTGATCATCGGCGCCGGGCCGGCGGGCGTATCCGCCGCGCTGTATACTGCCCGGGCCGGAGTGGATACCACCGTCCTCACCAAGGGCCCCGGGGCGCTGGCGCGGGCCGAGGGCATCGAGAACTACTACGGCGTGCCCGGGCCGGTCTCGGGGGCCGAGCTGGAGCGCCGCGGCATCGAGGGGGCCGAAGCGGTGGGGGTCAAGTTCGTGCACACCGAAGCGGTGGGCCTGACTTTCACCGACAAGCTGACGGTGGAGACCCTGGCCGGGGATTTTCCCGCCGACGCGGTCATCCTGGCCACCGGGGCTTCCCGCGCTGCACCGCCGGTGCCGGGCCTGGCCGCCCTGGAGGGCCGGGGCGTCAGCTATTGCGCCACCTGCGACGCCTTCTTTTACCGCGGCAAGGATGTGGCGGTGCTGGGCAGCGGCGAGTACGCCCTGCATGAGATCGCGGCTCTGCTGCCCCTGGCCAAAAGCGTCACCCTGCTGACCGGCGGAGCGGAATTGACCGCCAGCTTCCCCCCTGAAGTCGCCGTCCGCACCCAAACGGTGGAGGCCATCCTGGGCCCGGACAAGGTATCCGGCGTGCAGCTGGCCGGCGGCGAGGTCCTGCCGGTGGACGGCGTGTTCGTGGCCATGGGCGTGGCGGGCAGCACCGCCCTGGCCCGCAAGATGGGCGCCCAGGTGGAGGGCAACAAGATCGTCGTGGACGACAAGATGATGACCACCATTCCCGGGCTGTTTGCCGCAGGGGACTGCACCGGCGGCCTGCTGCAGGTGGCCAAGGCAGTCTACGAAGGGGCCGTGGCCGGCAATGAGGCCGCCAAAGCCCTGCGAAAGGGCGGTTTTTATGGAGCGTAACGAGGCCGCAGAAAAGGGCTGCCTGGCCTGCAGCTTCCCGTTCTGGGACAAGCTGACCGAAGCCCAGCAGGAATACCTGTGCCGCTTTGCCCGGCCGGTGCGCTATGAAAAAGGGGCCCACGTCCACAGCCCCACCGAGAACTGCGTGGGCATCCTGCTGCTGCGTTCCGGGCAGCTGCGGGCCTACCTGCTGAGCGAGGACGGCCGGGACGTCACGCTGTACCGGCTGTTCGCGGGGGATGTGTGCATCCTTTCGGCCAGCTGTGTGCTGGACGCGGTGACCTTCGACGTCCACATCGACGCCGAGGAGCCGGTAGAAGCCTACTGCATCGGCGCGGGCGCGTTCAAGCGGGTGATGGATGAGAACATCTACGTCCGCTGCTACGCCTACCAGATGACCACCGAGAGCTACTCCGAGACCATGTGGGCCATGCAGCAGATCCTGTTCATGAGCGCCGACCGGCGGCTGGCCATCTTCCTTTCGGACGAGCTGGCCAAGAGCGGCGGCAGCGACATCGCCATGACCCACGACCAGATCGCCCGCTACATGGGCAGCGCCCGGGAAGTGGTGAGCCGGATGCTGAAATACTTTGCCCAGGAGGGCCTGGTCAAGCTGTGGCGGGGCGGCCTGACCGTCCTGGACAAGCCCCGCCTGCAGCGTCTGGCCCGGGGCGAAGCCGGCCCCTGCTCCCGCAAACGGAGCTAAGACCCAAACAGAAAGCCTCTATCTTTTGGGATAGGGGCTTTTTTGTACGCTTATGCTTTGTTTTGCGCGCAGCGCCGTTTTTCCTCGTACCAGCGCAACTGCTGCCGCACGGCCTCGTTCTCGCCGGGGTAGGGCCACGACGCCAGCGCCGTTTCGAGGGCCTTGCGCTCTTTCCGGGCCTGGGCGGCGTCCCCCTGGGCCTCGGCGCCCGCCCAGCGCACCAGGGCCACCCCGGGATTGTTCTTCATCTGCCGGGCGAACGCCTTGAGGGTACGGTCCTGCAGAGCCTTCGCCACCGCGTCCTTTTCGCCGTCCGCCAGACGGAAAAACGCCTGGTCCAGCTGGAGGGCGCAGCGGTGTGCCAGCGCCAGGTCCCCGGTCTTGAGCAGGGTATCGCACAGGGCGGCGGCCTCCTGGTAGCGCCCCTGGTCCAGAAGGCGGCTGTAACGGCAGACCCATACGGCGCTTTTCAGGGGGTCGGTGGGGCCCGCGTCCCCCGGCAGGCTGAACCAGTCCTCCGGCACTTCGCCCAGCCGCAGGCCCTGGGTCTGGGCCATGTTGATGGCCAGCTGCGCCCATACCGCCCGCAGGCTCGCCTTGTCCCGGCGCAGGCGCAGGGCGTTGTAGCCGTCGTTGGGCATCCCCTGGATCTTCATGGGAATGCCGTTCAGCAGACCCAGATACGCCCCCACCAGCGCCCAGACCCCCAGCAGCAGGGCGGCCAAAGGGGCCTTTTCCCGGCAGAGCCAGGCCGCTGCGCCGCAGCCGGCGGCGGCCAGGAGATTGGCCAGGGGGCCGCTCAGATTGTACAGCAGGGCGGGGAAGCCGTCCTCCTTCCAGGGCGGCGGGGCCATCAGGCACTGGCCCCCGGTGCCCGGCAGGGTGTAGCGGCCCAGGTGCAGGCGGCCGTCCCGCTTGAGCAGCATCCAGCTGCCCACCCGGAACGACACAAAGGCATAGCCGGTGGCAAGGCCCCCCAGCAGGTGCCCGGCCTCGTGGAGGATGATCTGGCCCATCATGCCCGCCGCCGCCAGGACCAGAGTCCCCGCCAGCAGCAGCGGGCTGAAGTCGACGCGGTCGGCAGCCCATGCGCCCAGCCAGCCGGCCCCGGCGCCCAGCGCCAGCGCACAGGCCAGGGTGATCACCCCGCTTGCAGCGGGCTTGTTCCGTTTTTTGCCCTCTTTCATAAAAGCCTCCTGTCAATGGTAAAAGGTATCGAAGTTGATCTGCCAATAGAACTGCCGCTGGAGCGACTCAAAGGTGGGGCAGTTCTGGGCCAGCAGCCACATACTCTTGGTGACGGCGGCCTCGATGGTCATATCATGGGCCTCCAGAAAGGCGAACCGGTCCCGCACCCGGCGGCCCACCTCATAGATGCCCACGTCGCTGCCCTCGTAGGTTACCTGGGTGGTGAGGATCAGCACCTTGCGGGTCTCCTCGTAGCGGCCCAGGCCCTGGGCAAAGCCGTCCATCAGGGCCTGGGGGATGCCCCCCGCGCCAAAGCTCTCCACAATGACGCAGTCGTACAGGCGGAAGATGGCGGGCAGCAGGTCGGGGGCCATGCCGGGGGTCAGCTTGAGCAGGAACACCTTCTGGTCCAGCTTGTGGCTGAACAGCACCGGGCCGGTGGGCCGGGGCGTCTCGATGTAGCGCACCAGACGGTCCCCCTGCACCTGGGCCAGGTGGGGGAAGTTGACCGACGCAAAGGCGTCGTAGCTGATGGTCTTGTTCTTTTTGGCGCGGGTGCCCGCAATGACCAGCCCTCCGAACACCACCATCACCCCGCGGCTGCCGGGGTCCAGGGCGCACAGGACGCTGTCCCGCAGGTTCTTTTTGGCGTCGGTGATCTGGCCCGAGATGGGCTGCTGGGAACCGGTGAGGATGATGGGCTTGTCGGCATTCTGCACCAGGTAGCTGAGGGCGGCCGCCGAATAGGCCAATGTATCGGTGCCGTGGCAGAGGATAAAGCCGTCGTAGCGGTCGTAGTTGTCCTCGATGGCCCGGGCCATGTCCAGCCAGTGGGCGGGGCTCATGTCGGTGCTGTCGATGCTGCACAAAGCCAGCGTCTCGGGCTGGCACAGGCTCGCCAGGCCGGGCAGGTGGGCCAGCAGTTCCTCGCTGGTCAGTACAGGGCGCAGCCCCTGGTCGGTGCGCACGCTGGCAATGGTGCCCCCGGTGGTGATGAACAGGATCTTCTTTTTGGACATAAGCCGCCTCCAGTCGTGATGTATGTCTTATTATAGCACAAACGGCGGCAAATGGGCAGACTGTCAAAAAAGCCCCCATCCCCGGGTAGGGGACAGGGGCAAAGGCTGTGTCTTACGCGAGGCCGTTGCGGCGCGCCAGGTCTTTGGTGTAGAGGGCGCGGGTAGCGTTCAGCACCGCCAGCACCATCACGCCCACGTCGGCAAAGATGGCAAGCCACATCCCCGCCAGGCCCAACGCGCCCAGCAGCAGGCAGGCGGCCTTGATGGCCAGGGCGAACACGATGTTCTGGTACACGATCCGCACCGTCCGCCGGGAAATATCCATCGCCAGAGCGATGCGGGCGGGGTCGTCGTCCATCAGCACGATGTCGGCGGCCTCGATGGCGGCATCCGAGCCCAAAGCGCCCATCGCGATGCCGATATCCGCCCGGGACAGCACCGGCGCGTCGTTGATGCCGTCCCCTACAAAGGCCAGGTTTTCACGGGGGGCCTTTTCGGCCAGCAGGGCCTCTACCTGGGTCACCTTGTCCTCCGGCAGCAGCCCGGCCCGGTACTCGGTGATCCCCAGCTGCCCGGCCACCGCCTGGGCCACCGCCTGGGTATCGCCGGTCAGCATGACGGTGCGGCGCACCCCCGCCCGCTTGAGGGCCGCGATGGCCTTGGCCGCCGAGGGTTTCACCACGTCCGAGATGAGGATATACCCTGCATAAGCGCCCTCGATGGCCAGATAGATGGCGGTGGCGCTCTCACTGGCCGGCGGCGGGGTCAGCCCCAGCTTTTCCATCAGGCGGGCGTTGCCCACCGCCACCGCTTTGCCGTCCACCCGGGCGGTGATGCCGTAGCCGCCCAGCTCCTCCACGCCGGATACCCGGGCGGGGTCCAGCGCTTTGCCAAAGGCTTTTTTGAGGCTCTGGGAGATGGGGTGTTTGGAATAGCTCTCGGCCAGGGCCGCCGTCTCAAGCAGGAGATCCTTGTCCATCCCCGGGGCAGGGAACACCCCGGTCACCTCAAAGACGCCCCGGGTCAGGGTGCCGGTCTTGTCAAAGACCACCGTGCCGGTGCGGGACAGCTCCTCCAGATAGGTGGAGCCTTTGACCAGGATGCCGCAGGTACTGGCCCCGCCGATCCCCCCAAAGAAGGACAGGGGGATGGAGATGACCAGCGCGCAGGGGCAGCTGATGACCAGGAAGGTCAGCGCGCGGTAGATCCAGTCCCCGAAGGCCGCGTCCCGGCCCGCCAGCAGCAGCACCAGAGGCGGCAGGAACGCCAGGGCCAGGGCGCTGTAACAGACCGCCGGGGTATACACCCGGGCAAACCGGGTGATGAAGTTTTCGGCCCGGGCCTTTTTCATGCTGGAGTTCTCCACCAGATCCAGGATGCGGGAGACGGTGGACTCCCCAAACGCACGGGTGGTGCGCACCCGCAGCAGGCCGCTGAGGTTGACGCATCCGCTGACCACTTCGTCCCCGGCTTTGACCTCCCGGGGCAGGCTCTCGCCGGTGAGGGCGGCGGTATTCAGGGTGGACGCCCCTTCCAGGATCACCCCGTCGATGGGCACTTTCTCGCCCGGCTCCACCACGATCACCGCGCCCGGCTCTACCTCGTCCGGGTCCACCCGCTCAAAACTGCCGTCCGGCTTTTCCAGGTTGGCATAGTCGGGGCGAATGTCCATCAGGGCGGCAATGTTGCGGCGGCTCTTGCCCACCGCCACGCTCTGGAACAGCTCGCCCACCTGATAGAACAGGATGACCGCGCAGCCCTCCATATACTCCCCCAGGGCAAAGGCGCCCACCGTGGCCACCGCCATCAGGAAGCACTCGTCAAAGGGCTGCCGGTTCTTGACGCCCTTGGCCGCCTTGACCAGAACATCCCAGCCCACCACCAGATAGGGGACCAGGTACAAAAACGCCGCGGGCACCGGCGCCGCCAGCAGCGCCCCTGTGGCCGCCGCAGCCTGGATCAGCAGGATGAGCACCGCCGCGGCGATGATCCTGTACAGCATTTTTTTCTGCTTGGGATTCATACAAAACGCCTCCTTATACCGTCGCGCTCCCGGGCGAAAACGCCCTTTTCCACAGCTTTTTGGAAAAAAGCCGGGGTTTCTCCACCGATTCCACAAGTTTTCCCCAAAAAAGCGGGGATAAAAACCACTTTTTCCCGCTATTTTTGGCTTTCCTCAAAAATTTGGTGGAAAAAGCGGTGGAAAACGTTGAAAACTCCACCTTTTTCACAGCCGCCCCCTGTGGAAAATCCGGCCCGCCTTACAAAAAGATCTCGCAGTCGCTCTCCACCCGCTTGCAGTTGGCACGCACCTGCTGCATCACGGCCTTGGGGTCCTGGCCCTCCTCAAACTCCACGCTCATTTTCAGGGTCATAAAGTTGACCGCAGCCGCCTTGACGCCAGGGGTCTTTTGGGCGGCAGCCTCCATCTTGTTGGCGCAGTTGGCGCAGTCCACGTCGATCTTGTAGGTCTTTTTCATCGTGTATCCGTCCTTTCTGATGCAGGGTGTCATTCTTCGATATGCTCCATTCCCAGCGACAGGATGCTCCGCACATGGTCGTCATCCAGCGCATAATAAACGGTCTTGCCCTCCCGGCGGAACCGCACCAGCTTGGAATCCTTCAGCACCCGCAGCTGGTGGCTCACCGCCGACTGGCTCAGCGCCACCGCCGCAGCGATGTCCTGGACGCACAGCTCCTGGTCGTGCAAAGCATACAGGATCTTGATCCGGGTGGAATCTCCAAACACCCGGAACAGATCCGCCAGCTCATACAGCACCTCATCGTCCGGCATCGCTTCGGGCACGGCGGCCCGGACCTGTTCGTTCTGCTCCATGGTCAGCCTCCTTTGTTTTGATATATGAGCATCTGTTCATATGTACAGTATAGCACGCCCTTTTCAAATGTCAATAGAATCACAAAGAAAATTCCATCAAATGAACAAAAAAGTCCTGTCCAGCCGACATGTGCGGATGGACAGGACACATACAGGACAGCGAAGCTGAGCCGCTGCCTGCGGCAGAAACAAGCGAAGCGGAGTTGGGGCCGCCGTCCAAATTTACGAGCGCGCTGCGAAAATCGGCTAAGCGCAAGAGAGCCAGGGGGAAGAATTTCTGACCTGCGCATGCAGGCAGAAATTGGTCCACCCTAAAGCGTGTCAAACGACACGCTCAAGCGCCCCGCTTTTGCAGCAAAACAGGCATACATTGCTGTAAAAAGCGGAGGCGCACATTCTGAAATTGTGGTATACTGGTATCATCAACGCCGGGTATGGCCCGGCTGTGCATCAAAGGAGGAAACAACTATGCTGGAAGCTGGCATCAGCGGCCAGGCCGCCGTCACCGTTACGTCCGCCAATACCGCCCGGGCTATGGGCAGCGGCACGTTGGAAGTATTCGCTACACCGGCTCTGGCCGCCCTGGCTGAACGGACCTGCTGGGAGAGCGTGGCCCCCCATCTGGCGCCAGGACAGGGCACCGTGGGCACCAAACTGTCCCTGGAGCACACCGCCCCCACCCCTGTGGGGATGACGGTCACCTGCACCAGTGAACTGCTGGCGGTCAATGGACGGACCCTGGTTTTTTCGGTCTCGATGGCGGACGACAAGGGCCCGGTGGGCCACGGCGTCCATGAGCGGGTCATCATCGACGAGGCGCGGTTTTTGTCCAAGGCGCAGGCCAAGCTGGGCTGAATTTACTGCGGCGGCGGCTCCTTTTCCTGCAAGCGGAGGGGAGGGGGGTCCTGGGCCAAGTAGGCCGCCTCGGCCCGGGCCTGGGCCTGCTGCAGCAGACGGATGGCCGCCTCATTGGCGCGGAACATCTCCAGGTAAAGCTCTCTGTAATCCGGCGCGGCAATGCGCCCCCTTTCTGCCAGAATACTTGTAGGGTGCCCCGCGCCGGCCCGGTCCATCCGGGGGAAGGTTTTCCAGCCGTCCGGGCAAAAAGAAAAGCCGTTTTGAAAAGGTATACCTTTCCAAAAGCGGCCCTGCCTGCGTCTTGCACATCGGATTATAGCACACCAGCGCACGTCTTGCAACCGGCGCGGCCCGAAGGCCCCCTGTTTTGCAGGGTATACCTTCCAAATCCGCCCCTGCCCATCCCATTCAACGATAAGGAGGAAGTTTCATGCAAAAGATCGTAAGTTTTCTCACGGCCATCGTCATGACCCTATCGGGCTTTTTCTTCCCGGGGTCCGGCGGACAGATCTACCTGTTGGGCGAATCCCACGGCGATTCTTCCATCATGGCCGTTGAACTGGAGACCTGGGACCGGTACTACCAGCAGGGAATGCGGCATCTGTTCATTGAATGGCCCTACTACGATGCGGAATTCCTGAACCTGTGGATGCAGGCAGAGGATGACGCCATCCTGACCCAGCTGTTCGAGGATATGGCCGACACCGCCGCAGCCCAACCGATCTACTGGGATTACTGGCACACCTTCAAGGAGAAGTATCCCGAGACGGTGTTCCACGGCACCGACATCGGCCATACCTACCAGAACAGCGGCCCGCGCTATCTGCGCTATCTCGAGCAGACCGGACAAAAGGACTCGGAGGCCTACCGCATCACCCTGGAAGTGATCGAGCAGGGCAGGGCCTATTATGAGGATCACGGCGGCAGTTATGCCTTCCGGGAGCCCCTGATGGTCCACAACTTCCAGCGTGCCTACGACGCTTTGCCCGCCGGCACCAGCATCATGGGCATCTACGGCGCGGCCCACACCAACCCCGGCGATACCGTCGAGGGCACCAGCGACCCCAACATGGCCAGCCAGCTGCAGGAGATCTACGGCGACCGCCTGCACACCACCGACCTCACCGCCTATACCATCGACGACAGCCAGACCGGCCAGACCCAGCCCGTAACCATTGGCGGTCAGGACTTCACCGCCGTGCAGGTGCTCCGGGCCGTCCAGCAGTCCACCGGCGAGAGCTATACCTACTGGCTGGTGCCCGACGCCTACACCGCCGCACTGGGTCAGCCCCGCAACGAGACGTTCACCCCCATTTCCAATTTCCCGGCCGCACTGGAAGTCGGTCAGGTGTTCCTCTACGACCACAGCCTGCCGGACGGTTCCACCGAGCGCTTTTTCTATTATTACGATGGCTCGCAGTATCTGGATGTACAGGTAGCCTGGGGCTTTGGCGCCGATCTGGAGCCGCTCCAAATCGGTCAGACCCGGACCCTCACCATTGCCGGCAAGGATTACACCGCCGTCAACCAGGGGACCACGGACCTGAGCTATGTTTTTCCCCAGTACCGGAGCCGGACCTTCTGGCTGGTCCGGGACGCCTACGGCGATGTGAAAAACCTGCCCGCCATCGCCAATATGCTGCCCTATGACAACTACCCCGACGATGTGGAGGAGGGCCAGGTGTGGGCCATAGAGTATACGCTGCCCGACGGAAGCATCCAATGGGAATACTACCGGGCCGACGGCGCCCTTTACAACGGCCAGCCCGCCACCACCCAGTTTGAGGGCTGACAGCCCGAATAAAAGCCGGACTTTTCTCCCGGCAGGGGTTTCACTTTGTTCAAATTTGTGATATAATACAAAGTGTAGATATACCCAGAAAGGGGGAAAGTCCATGCTGGAGGACGTATTCCAGGCCGTATACACCAAATTCAAGCTGCATTTTTATCAAAAGGTGTTCCACCGGTTCGCCACGCGGGAGGCCACCCTGACCACCGTGGAATCCTTTTGCATGGAGGGCATCATGGCCCTGGGGGAGCCCACCATCGCGGAATTCTCCCGCATGATGCAGATCTCCACCCCCAACGCCGCCTATAAGATCGGCAGCCTTGTGCGCAAGGGTTATGTGGAGAAGATCCAGTCCACCACCGACCGGCGGGAATACCACCTGCGCCCCACCCAGAAGTATATCGACTATTACAGCATCAGCTATGCATACCTGCACACCGTCATCGAGCGGGTGCGCCAGCGCTTTTCGCCCGAGGACGTGGCCAAGCTGGAGGAGATGCTGACCATCATCAACGACGAGCTGATGCCCGAGCTGCAGCTGCCTCCCAAAAAAGAGGCGGGCGCCGGGGCCTCAAAATCTTCCGGCTCCGACCCGGAATGACCATCCCACCCAAAACAGCAACACCGCTCCGGCGCGATCGGCGCCGGGGCGGTTTGTTTTTGTCCGCAAAGGGCAGGGGAGGCGGGCAAAACAATGCGGGGGCCGGCCAAATGGCCGGCCCCCGCAGAGGGACCCTATCTTTCGTGACGCAAAAGTTCTTTTGTTTTGGTGCGATCAACAACAGAAGGAATATGGTTCTATTCCTCTTTGCCGCCACATCGGATGGGTGTTTTACCCGAGCGTGCAGGTGGTCTCTGGCACCTGTGCGCCCCTTATATCATCTCCCGGTATGGTGCCCCGGGGGCGCTATAAGTAAACAAAATTTCGGCTTTCTATGCAAATCAGACAGCGCTGGTCTCAGAGATCAGAACGACCAGAACATAAGGATTGACCTTATTGCTGTTGTCAGTCACACTGCCTTCATAGACATACATGGTGTAATCATTGCGCATAGCCCCTGCTGTAGCAGTGAAATCATTCCGCACATTCTCCATGCACTTGGCAATGTCGTTAACTGCCTGAGTGCGGCAGGCATCCGCAGTCACAGCGCCGAAGGTGTACAGGTTGTAGTAAACAAACTTCTGGCCGTCAGTACGAGTCTTACTATTCACATTTTCACTCAAATCGCCGATAATGCTTTTATTATAGAAGTTATATGCAGTGCTTCCACTGCCCGTACCGAAAATTGTATTTACAACCTTTTTAGCAATGTCGTTATTAACCGAAGTAACAGTACTATATTCATTCCATTTTGCAATGTAATCTTCCAGTGCGCTATTCTCATCAACCGAAATGGTGAGAGTGCTGTTCAGATCCTTAATTGCATCCTCAACATCGGATACCAGACCTGCAGAGGTGGTAGGAGTGCTGGAAGCCGGGGGATTGGTATTGTTGCCGGTGCCCTCACCGCAAGCGGTGAGCATGCTGACGGCCATGATGCCGGCCAGCGCCAGAGAAGCAATCTTCTTGAGTTTCATAATGAATTTTTCCTCCTTATGGTGTATAAAAGATAGAG
>NZ_NFHX01000042.1:0-13596 GCF_002161515.1 Faecalibacterium sp. An58 | reverse complement strand
ACAAGCGTTTTCATCATAGATTCGATTTCCTCCATAAACTGTTCGGGCACATACTGGCCCTTCTCGATTTGTGTGAGCTTCGTTTCCCATTCAGCGGTCATAGCCGGAGATTTGAGCTGCTCGGGCATCGCGGCGATGAGGGTGCGGCCTTTCTCGGAGGGAATAAGGTGCTTTGCCTTGCCGCCGCCCTCCCGGGCAAGAAAACCTTTCTGTACCAGCTTCTCGATGGTGGCCGCCCGGGTGGCGGGTGTCCCGATGCCCCGACGCTCGGCTTCTTCCGGTATGCTGTCCGCGCCGGCGGATTCCATCGCGGCCAACAAAGTATCCTCGGTGAAGTGCTTGGGCGGGGACGTTTTGCCCTCTTTCAGCTCGGCGTCCAGGATGGGCAGAGTTTCTTGGCCCTGCACCTCGGGCAAAATCCCCAGTTTTTCCTTGTCTTTTTTAGTGGTATCGCCAAGAATGGCCCGCTCCACAGCCTTCCAGCCTTCATCCAAAACCGTCCTGCCTTTAGCCGTGAAGGTCTGCCCGGCACACTCGAATTGTACCGTAGTTTCGGCATAGCGGTAGGGTTCACCCACAGCGGACAGCAGTCGGGCGGCGATCAGACGCAGGATACTGGCCTCACCCACGGGCAAAGAAGAAAGGTCAGCCCCGGCCACGCTCTGTGTTGGCAGAATGGCGTGGTGGTCGCTGACCTTTTGGTTGTGGATGACTTGCTTTCCGTGGACCGGAACCGCACCCCGAAAACCAAACGCTGCCGCCGTGTCCATGACCAGGCCGGGCAAACCCGCCGCCATGTCCTCGGTGAGGTAGCGACTGTCGGTGCGGGGATAGGTGACGAGCTTTTTCTCGTAGAGTGCCTGGGTGTAGTCAAGTGTCTGCTGGGCCGAATAGCCCAGCAGCCGGTTGGCATCCCGCTGGAGGGTGGTCAGGTCATAGAGGGCCGGTGGGCGCTCGGATCTCTCTCTGCGCTCGCTCTTTTGCACAACGGTCTGGCTGCTTTTCCTGCATTCTGCCAGTAACTCCTCCGCCTGGGACTTGTCTTTGAATCGTTCGCTGGACGCCATGCAATCCTCCATCTTGAGCATTACCATATAAAAAGGTTCGGGGTGGAAAGCCTCAATGGCCGCTTCTCGCTCCACTGTCATGGCCAGGGTAGGAGTCATGACCCGGCCCACGTTGAGGGTGACGCCGTGCAGGCATGAAAAAAGCCGGGTCGCGTTGATGCCGACCAACCAGTCGGCGCGTTCCCGGCAAAGGGCTGCTTTGTACAGCGAATCGTATTCAGTTGAGGGCTTGAGATTTTCAAACCCTGCTCGGATGGCGGCGTCCTCCATACTGCTGATCCAGAGTCGGGAGACCGGCTTGCGGCACCCGCACTGGTGATAGACCAGGCGGAAGATCAGCTCGCCCTCCCGCCCGGCGTCGGTGGCGCAGACGATGCGGTCCACATCCGCCCGGTGCATGAGCTTGCACAAAATGTCAAACTGCTTTTGGGTGGAACTGCTCACAAGATACTGCCACCTCTCGGGCAGGATGGGCAGGTCGGCGCGGTCCCAGCGCTCCAAGCGCGGGTCATACGCCCCGGGCGGGGCCAGCTCCACCAGATGACCAACACACCAGCTGACAAGATATTCTCCTCCTTCCAGATACCCGTCATGGCGTTTGGTGATGCCCAGGGCCTTGGCGATGGCCTGGGAGGTCGATGGCTTTTCGGTTACGATCAGGTTAGGCAAAATAAGTTCTCCTTTCCATTCAGAAACAAAAACAGCCCTGCACCATGGAGTGCAAGGCTGCTATGTAAATCGTATTTTGGTATATTCTTCTATTTGCTACTTGTTGGTCAGCATCTTTTTGAGTCCTAGTAAGGCACAAAACAGCAGTGCAGCAACCGGCCATAAAATCCAGGTCTTTTCCCAGTTGTTCGTATAAAGACTAACGCCAATATAGATTGCCAACACAAGGAACCAATAAAAGACCGTAAATGGTTCATTTCTTTTTTCCTCGGCCTTGTTTTCTCTTGTATAATCTCCTTCTTCAAGCAGCTTTTGATAACTTTCCCAAACACATTGGGTTCTGACAATCAATCGTACACCAATTGCTACAAGTACAAGCAGTAAGGCAACGGAGCAGCTGACGAACCATTCTCCGCCAAGAGCAATAGCGCCCATCAAAGGCAGTACACTGAGGATACAGAGAACGATTCCCGTCAAAAGCTCCTTTTTATAGATGGGCGCATACATTTCTTTCTTACTCTCTGCAATGCCAGCAACACCATATTCCGTTTTGATAGGTTCCTTTTCCAGATATTCATACGGAGTCAGCGCCATACCGCTTGACAAAATCAGAGTGACTGCTGCTGCAACCATCAACAGCAGAATTACAATTCCGAGAGAAGCCGCTGCACTTTCTTCCAGGGGGATTCGCTGCTGAGAAGATGCAATCGGCAGCAGAATGACAGGTATGGCAGACAAAATACAAAGTGCGATGCCAATCGATATTTTTAGTGAAGTTTTTTCTACCAATGCAAGATAAGCTCCCGCCTCTTCCAGAGAAATTTCCCGTACAGACAGAGGCTCTCTTTCATCGACACAAGCTGTTTCCTGAGATGCATCTTCTTTTAACAGATAATCCGTACTGACACCAAACAACTCACTCAGCTTCATAATTTTGTCAATGTCGGGCATAGAGGACATGGATTCCCACTTGGACACCGCCTGTCTGGATACCTCCAGCCGAACCGCCAGTTCCTCCTGTGACCATCCCTGTGCTTTTCTTAGCTGAATAATCTTTTCGGCTAAAATCATAATGAATCCACTCCTTTCGTTTGGTATCTCCAGTTTATCAATTTTAACAGTTGCACACCACCAAGTCCCCCTGGAAATCTGTCAACTGGCAGTTGCAACTACTGTTTTCGAGTATTTTCTCAGATTACATCCAAATTTTTATGCTGAAGTATAACCTTCTGCTTTATTTCAGTTTATCATATTCCCATGTTATTTGTCACTCATAACATTTGGGCACTATGTAAGACAGCCCAAAGGCTGTCTCTGATTAAACCATAATGTTATCAATCCTCCTCGTAGCCGTCAGAAGTCTGGTATGCCTTCCGTTCAGCTTCCTCGTCCTGCGCCGCATCCGGTTCGGGTTCACCGTCGGGGAGAATGATTTCTTCTTCATCTTCCCGGTAATCGGCGTCAGGATCAGGCTTGTTTTCCTCGGCCTCCCGCTTCTTCTGCTGCAGCTTCATCCAGAAGTAGCCTCCACCGCCGGCGATGCCTGCCAGCACCAACAGAACCAGCACGAATTTACCGGCTCCGCCTTCCTCTTTTTCCGGTTCAGGTTCAGGTTCGGGCATGGGTTCAGGTTCCGGGGCGGGAGCCGGTTCCGGCTCCGGTTCGGGGATGTCCTCCTCGTCCATCAGGACCAGCAGGTCGGCCTCGTCCACCATATTGAGGAAGTGTGCCGTCTGGTCGCCGTCGGCGGCCCGGTCGATGATGAGGTAAAAATAGGCACCCGACTTGCTCACCAGGGTGATGAACTGCTGGGCCGTCCCGTCCGAAAAGGTGGTCTGGTAATCGTCCACCACCGTCAGGTTGCCCTCGGGGGTCAGGGGGCCAGCGTCCTGTTCCACCACAGTGACAGGTTCTTCCTCCGTCTCAAAAATAGACGGAGCTTTGACGTTCTCGCCGGTTTCTCCGCCGCTGTACGCAAAAGCGGGCGTGGCCATGCAGCCCATCAGGCAGGTCAGCGACATGGCTATACAGGTCAGTTTATTCAGAAATTTTCTCACGCGAGTCCTCCTTCTTCGATTTCGGCCCCAACGGCCGCCAGCGCAGCGGGATTCGGGGTGGTGTGGACGTTCTGCTGCAGCAGGGCGGCCAGCTGCTCCGGGGTCAGGTTTGCCACCCGCACCATCTCGGCCACCTCTACTTTCTCTGCCTCCGCGATGCGCCGTTCCAGCAGCTCGATGCGGTTGTTCAGCTGGATGCGGCGCTCCCTGGCCCGTGCCAGGTCGACCCGCAGCTTGTCCAGTTTTTCGCTCATTGTGCACCTTCCTTTCACTTGGGAATCCTGCCAAAACCCAGCAGGTGTTTGTCCCAATAACTTGAGTGGATGTTCGAGTATTTGATGGGGTCACCCGCCGAAATCATCATACCATCACCCACGTAAATGCCCACATGGCTCGCGCCGGGGGTGTCGTAGGTGCCCTCAAAGAACACCAAGTCGCCCGGCTTTGCCTCGTGCTCCGACACTTTGGCTGCCTGCTGCCACAGACCGTTGGCGGTGGTGCGGCCTACATCCCAGCCGGATTGATTCAGCACCCAGCAGACATACCCGGAGCAATCAAAGCCTGTCTCTGGCGACGAGCCGCCCCAGACATAGGGGGTGCCGAGATACTTCTCGGCTTCCTCCAGCATGGCCGCAAACTCCGGGTCGCTGATCGCTTCTGCCGGCACCTCGTAGTCGATGCCCACCTCGCCGGAGCCGTCCGAACCATACCCCACCGACACCCCGCCGAACAGCTCGGGGCGGTTGCCCTGAGTCTCCTGCAAAATGTCATAGCGGTCCAGATCGTCACCGGATAACATCCCGCGGGCCACGCTGTCGATCCCGAAATTCAGCAGGGTGATGTTCAAGATCCGCCACTCATACTGCACCTCCACCTCATAGGTGTAGGTGTCGCCGGTGGTGAGGTCGGTGCCGGTGCGGGTCTCGGTCCGGGTGCGTATCTCGATGGTCTCGGTCAAGATGATCTCATACTGGGCATCAAAAATAGACTGCATGGTGCCCTGCACCTCGCCGCGGGTGTAGGCTTCGTGGATGGCCGTCAGCACTGCGGCCAACTCGTGCGGGTCATGGGTGATGGGGGCCAAATCCCAGGTATACTCGTCGTAGTCCGGGTAGCTGGAGGGGATGGCCGCGATCTCGGCCCGCAGGGCTTCTTCCAGGGCCTGGTAGTCGGCCTCCGCGCCCAGAATGTCCTCGTCCTCGGCGGTGTAGGAAGTGGTCCAGACCGTGCCCATCCCGCCCGGGAAGAACACCGAGCAGGACGTGATAAAGCAAAAGATCACCAGGATCAGCAGCACCAGCACGCCGCCCATCAGGAGCATGTGAGCGTGGGTGGAAGCGAACTGCGCCGCTTTGGCTGCGGCGGCTTTGACCTTCCGGGTGGCGGCGCTGCGAGCAGTGTTGGCCGCGCCGCCGCTCATCTTGCTTCCGGTTTTTCTGGCGTAATAGCTGGCCTTGATCTGCTGGCGCTGCTTCCAGCGGGAGATGGGATTGGATGTGGGCTGCGCGGCTTGCTGCTTGCGCCGCAGCGCTTGGATGTTGGCCTTATCGGCGGCTTTGTCCAGCTTTTCGGCCTTTTTATAGGCTTTCAGTTTCTTGCTGTACTTGCCGTCTTTCAGCTTTTTAGCCGTGCCCTCAGCCAGGCGTTCCCCCTCGTGGGCGGCCTGCACGCCGGCGTTTTCATCCTGGTTCTGCTTGTCGATCTGGCGGTGTGCTTCGCCGCCCAACAGCGCCTCCGCACCTGGCTTGCGTCGCTTGGGCTTGACAATTTCCTCCCCAAATTCCGCCTTGCCGAAGCGGAGCTGGGCGCTCCGCTCTTTGGCCTTGTCGGTGTCCATCTTGAGGCCCCGCTTGGGCGGGGCGCGGGTGGAAAGTTTTGCCTTGGCTTTCTCGGCCCGGTCGACAGCGCGGGTTGCCTTTTTGGCCGCGCGGCGGACGTTCGGGTTTGCCAGTTCTTCCTCGGTGAAGGTCAGGCGGGTGGTTTTCCGCTTCATCCGGCATCACCTGCGCCGTCGGAAAATTTGGTGGTCATGATGCGGTACAACTCGGTGTCCTGCGGGAAGCGGTCCACGAAGGGCAGGATGACGTTGCCATAAAACAACAGCCCCTCGCCTTCGCCCGAGTGGGTCACATAGGACAGCTGGTGGGGCGAAATGTTGAGCTGTTTGGCGAGAATCTGCCGGTCGCCGGCAGCCTGGTTCAGCATGAGGATGAAGTCGGAATTCTCGAAAATATTCGACACCTCGTGGGAAGCCAGCAGGTCTTTAACGTTCTGGGTGATCCCGGTGGGCGCGCCGCCCCACTTGCGGAAACGCTTCCAGATCTCCACCGAATAGGCCGCGGTCTGTTCCTCCCGCAGGAGAAGGTGGAACTCGTCACAGTAGAACCGTGTGGTTTTTCCGCCGTAGCGGTTAGCCGTGACGCGTCCCCACACCTGGTCCTGGACTACAAGCATTCCCAGCTTTTTGAGCTGTTTGCCCAATTCTCGGATGTCGTAGCAGACAAAGCGGTTGTCGATGTCCACGTTGGTGCGGTGGTTGAACAGGTTCAGGCTGCCCTTGACATAGATTTCCAGGGCCGTGGCGACATGGTGAGCCTCCTTTTCCTCCTGCTCCAAAAGGGCCTTGTAGAGGTCCTCCAGCAGCGGCATTTTCTCGGGCCGCGGGTCCTGAAAGTACGCCTGGTAGATTTGATGCACGCACCGGTCGATGACGGTTTTCTCGACGGGAAGCAGTCCCTCCTTGCCGCCCACAACCAGCTCGCAGAGGGAGAGGATGAAATCCGATTTCAAAGCGATGGGATTATCCTCCTCCGAATAGTTGGCGTTGATGTCCATAGGGTTGATAAATTGGGTGCTGGTAGGCGAGATTTTAACAACCTGACCGTGCAGCCGCTCCACCAGGGCCGCGTACTCTGCCTCGGGATCGCACACGATGATATCATCGTCTGTGGAGAGGAAAGCGTTTGTAATTTCGCGCTTTGCTGCGAAAGATTTCCCGCTGCCAGGCGTGCCCAAAATCAGGCCGTTGGGGTTTTTGAGCCGCTTGCGGTCCACCATGATGAGGTTGTTGGAGAGGGCGTTGAGGCCGTAGTAGAGTGCGCCGGGCCCCGCCTGGAACAGCTCCTGTGTCGTAAATGGAATAAAGATGGCGGTGGAACTGGTGGTCAGCGCCCGCTCGGTTTCCACTAGGTTGTGGGCCAGGGGCAGGCTGGACATGAGGCCCTGCTCCTGCTGCCAGTCCAGGCGGATGAGCTGGCAGTTGTGCTTCTGGGCGATGCTGGCCGCCTGAAAGACGTTGGTCTCCAGTTCCTGGGGTGTGCGCCCGGTGTTGAACACCAGAAAGGTCAGCAGGAACATCCGCTCGTTCTGGCTCTGCAGCTCCTTCAAAAGGTTCTTGGCGTCCCGGCCATAGGTCGCCAAATCCGACGGTAAGATGTCGATATCATAGCCCGCACGGACAGCTTTCTTCTGCTCCTCGATCGTGTTGCGGTCCAGCTCGGTGATGGTGCGCTTGACCGTCTTGATGGCCTTGTTCTGATCCACCGAGTGGATGTGCATGGTCACGATCTGGCTGGATTCCATTCCCAGAAAGTCTTTCAGCAGTTGGTCGCTGAGGTCGGACGCCGTGATGGACAAAAAGCTCATGGCCCCGTGCAGGCCGCCCACCTGGCAGGTGCGGGTGTTGAAGGCAAAAGCACTCGGCGCGATAAAGTCCTTGGCGGAAAGGCCCGACCTGGGCAGGTCCTTCCAGTCGAAACGGAACTTGCTTTCGCCGTCCATGTGGAACAGATCGTGCATGAGGCGCAGCCGTTCCCAGCCGTTCAGGACGCGGGCGGCCGCGCCAAGGCGGCGGAAGTTGTTGAGGATATCGTTCTGCAAATGGTCCAGCCGGGGCTTTGCCTGCCGCATGGACGCCGCCTCGATACCGAAGGTCAGGTATTTCGTCTTGGTCAGCCCGTTGTTGCCCTGGGCCAGCTGGGTTTTCAGCATCTGACTGTACTCGGCCCGGATGTCGTCGAAACCATCCTTTTGAGGCGGGATGCGGAT
This sequence comes from Faecalibacterium sp. An58, assembly GCF_002161515.1. Classification (NCBI taxonomy): domain Bacteria; kingdom Bacillati; phylum Bacillota; class Clostridia; order Eubacteriales; family Oscillospiraceae; genus Faecalibacterium; species Faecalibacterium sp. An58. The sequence continues at coordinate 5,756 of NZ_NFHX01000042.1, read as the reverse complement.
GCTGCGCTCGAAACTCTCAGCATCGGCGGCCATGTTGACGAAGGAAAACTCGAAATGCACCGAGCTGTCAAAGAAGTTGAGAAAGCTGCACCACTCCTCGAAAATGGCGGTCTTGTCCTCCTGCAGGGCCAGCTGGTAGTTGATGTCCTGAAACTGGATGGTGCGGGTGTAGTAGCCGTCCCGCACCCGGCAAGTACCGTCGGCAAACATCCGCTCAAAGGGGATGGTCTGCTGGGCGGTGCGGGGGATGCCGTCATCGCAGCGGGCCGTTTTTACGATGCGGTCGATCTTCTTGCGCTCGGACTTATTGAGCAAGGGCTTATCTGCGGGCTTGTCTTTCGGTCGCTTTTTGAACAATGCGCGTCACCTCCTCCTGGGCGTCTGCCTGCCGCATCAGGGCGGCATAGTAGTTGTTGGTGCGGTAGGGCCGGACTTTCGGCCGGACAAACCGGGCCTGATAGAACTGCCGGGCCACCACCTCGGGCGGCTGGCCGTTGCGCTCGTACATCCCAAAAAAGAAGAACGGGAGCATGACCGCGATCATGGCGAGGGCCGCGAGGCTCAGGTTGCCGCTGCCTCGGACAAAAAAGTAGACCGGCACACCGATCAGTGCGCCGGTCCCGAAGCAGACGATCTGCCGTTTGGTCAGGCCGAACAGAATCTTGGATTTGACCCGCGTCAGGTCCCGCGGGACAGAGATATAGGCTGCCATTTTTCCTCCTTTTATAATAGGTGCAGGGTGCTAATGGGCGTTGAGGATGCTGCGGGCGAGAGTGCCGGTCTTGAGCAGTGTGAAGCAGAGCAGGACGGTGTACCCAATGACGCCCCAAATAGAGGCGATGGGGTCGGATGCAAACGACACGCCCTGGATGAGCACCGCGTAAATGCCCACGCAGATCATGATGAGGAACCCCTGCAACCCCAAAGCCAGCAAGCTGCGCAAGTAGTTCTGGCCGATCTGGCTTTGTTCCTTGCTGCCGAAGGTGGAGAACGGGATGGGGGCCAAACTTACGGCGAGTAGGGTAAGAACCCGGCGCCTTGCCATATTGCTATGGTAGGTTTCCGAGAACTCCCCTCCGAACCGGACTTACACCTCTCAGCGTATCCGGCTCTCCAGATGTCAGTCTAATTTTCCAGCGTGTAATTTGTCGTGGCAGTTAACGCAAAGCGCCATGGTCTTGCGCTTGCGCCCGATCATGGCAATTTCCCATTGTTTCCTGCCTTTCAAATCCTTGAGTTTTCGAATATGGTGCATTTCCAGCGGCATATTCTCCGCACCACACCACTCGCATTTGTTGGCTTTCAGCCTTTTTATGAGGCTGTTGCTTCCATAGTTCTCAACGGCTCTTGCCACTATATCAGGATTTTCCTTGCCTACTTTGGTGTCGCGGCGGAATCCCTTATTGTAGAACAGTGTCTGCCCGACCTTGCCATTTTTCTGCAAATACTCCACGGCAAAATCTTTTCCTTTACGGTATTTTCGAATGATTCTGCTGATTCGTGTCCGATATTTTCCAGCAAAGGTTTTGAGCATACTGTATCTCATTACATAGTAGAAGTTATTGAGTACAGACACGTTGTTTGCAAGTCGGTAGTAGTTATACAATCCACGAATTTCTGCGTTGTACTGGTTTAAGATTTCCAAATCGTCCAAGTGCAACAGGCGAGTGCGCCGGACAGGTTCCCAAACCTCTTTGTTTCCATTTTGTTTGTCGTATTTAATCTTGAGGGCATTGTAGGAGAACAGTCGTTTTACCCACTTATCATGGGGAACATAGAGCAAGACTTTTCCATTGTTTACCCGTCTGGTAGCCCCGGTTTTGGTCTTTTTGTTGTATTCGCCTTTGGCGATTGTGACCTCATATCCCAAGAACTTCGCAAAGTCATGTCCATGAGTAATCAATGTCTTTTCCCTGGACATTTCCAGATGAAGTTTCTCCCGGATAAAGCAGCCTACATCTTGTTTAATCTGTTCTGCGTCCCCTTTGCTGCCGATAACTCCAATTAAGAAATCATCGGCATATCGGATATAGCAAATCCGTTTATAGCTATCGTCCATCTGGTCACTATACGGCATAGATTTCAGACTACGCCGCAGTTCCCGGATTTCTGCAATTAGACCTTCTTTTTCTTCCTCGCTCATTTTAGAGAGATTTCTTTTAAGCCTTTGTTCTTTCCCCCGGCAGACATCCAGCTTCTTCTTGAACGCAGGATTGATTTTACGGCGGTTTCCGCAGTTGAATTTCTCTGCATACTCTGCCATATAACTGTCCAGTTCGTTCATGTAGATGTTTGCAAGGATAGGGCTGATGATGGAGCCTTGCGGAGTACCGGAATAAGTATTGTGATATTTCCAATCCTCCATATATCCGGCTTTCAAGAACTTCCAGAGCAGACCGATGAAATGTTCGTCTGCAATCCGCTTTCGCAAAATAGCAATCAACACATGATGGTCTACGTTGTCAAAACAGCCCTTTATATCTCCCTCAACGAACCACTTTGTCCCCGTAAAATATTTCTGCACGTATTTGAGTGCCGTATGACAGCTTCTGTTTATACGGAAACCGTGGGAATAGTTGCTAAAGGTTGGCTCATAAATGCTCTCTAAGATGAGCCGCACCACCTCCTGTATCAGTTTATCGTCGAATGACGGTATCCCCAGAGGACGCATTTTCCCATTGGATTTCGGGATATACGTTCTCCTTGCCGGGTTAGGCTGATAACGAAAATCCCGCATCTTTTCAATGAGGGCGTTTATCCTTGCCATTCCCATTCCGTCAATGGTTTTGCCGTCTGTTCCGGCTGTCATGTTGCCTGGTTTCGCCTGTATCCGCTGATATGCCAGCAGATAGAATTGTGGATTGTACAGGTTGCGGTATAACCGCTCGTACTTGTAACTCTTGTTACACGCCTTGGATTTTAGGCTTTCCAACACATTTTCAGGACTTCTCATAATGCCTCACGCACCTTTCCTTTTTATGGGTTGGTTGACATCCTGCCTCCCTTCGCCATGTAGACAGCTTTCCCGCCCTCGGACTACTACGGAGGCTCCGTTGCCATGCCGGATATTCAGCGTCATCTTTCTTGGGTTTTTACTCCTTGAAATTTCTCACCTTGCGGTATTACGCATAGCCGGATAGTTCCGGCGTTCCGGTTTAGGCAATCTCCAGTTAGACATTTTGGGAAAAGCGTATTGTGATGTCGGTAGTGGGTTTTCGTCCTTTTCCGCTTACTGCGGCTGGCTGTCATAAGTATCGTGCGGTCTGTGTTTACCTGTCACATTCCGCTATGACATACGGCGAATATAACCATCCTGCGCCGCCGGGTCGAGTATCCCGCCTCGGACTGCCCTTAAAGCAGTTTAGCCTTGCTCCTCATTCACAATGTTGCGTCTTGCCGCTCAGTCGTGGGTAGATGGTTTTCCCAACTTGCGATTTTTCCGATACGCTATTGTCCCCCTTGTAGTTTCCCTCCGGGGTAAATCGGATGACGCTAAAGTGACGCTTTTCACGTCTTTGATACTTTTCTTTACCGGCTTGCTAAAGCCGGGTTCCCAAAATGCCCGCACACCGCCTTTGAATGAAAAGCGGCGCTTCTGGACGCGCGATAGATTTCCACCATACGGCCATACACGATGACGAAAATCGCTATACCGAGTATTTTCATGGTAAAACCGATGAGGAAGGATTGCAGGTAGAGGGCCAGCAGCTCGCCCAGTTCCAGAGTCATGAGGGAGGTTTGCAGGGTGAGCAGGGTGGTGTCATCCACCGCCGTGTTGCCCGCGATGATGCCGCTGGACTCAGCCACCACCGTTTGGGCCAGGTCAAAGACGGCCATGGTGATGTCGAAGGTATTGGAGATGAGGGTGACGGCCACGAAGGTCTTGAACACCCAGCGGAAGAAGGTCCAAGTCTCGAAGTTGGCCAGATTGTTGTGGTCGATGACCATCTGGATCAGCTCGTAGCAGGCCACGATGGTCAGGAAGATGCCCGCGATCGGCAAGATTGCCGACTCGGACACCCCCTGGACCATCTCAAAGACCCGGGGCGAAAACTCGGCGGGGGTCAGGCTGACCTGCTCGCCGATCTCGCCCACCTGCTCGTTGACCGAATCAAACATCCCGGACAAGTTGCCCATGACCCCGCCGACCAGTATCTCCTTGAGCCACTCGGTGATTTTCTGGAGTACCTTGTCCACGGGCCGCCCTCCTTAGCCCATCAGCGGAAAGCGGGACAAAAGGCTCATGAGGGACGCGAGAAACTGAAAGAGCGCGGTTGCAATCGAAAAGATTTCCATGTTTGTGTCCTCCTGAAATTGTGCTTGTATGGGTTGGTTTTTGGATGAATGCCGCCTTACCCAGCACGCCGCGGGCGAAATTTTGAAGCCCTGTACTGTGGGCGGCAGTTCCCGCTTGGGGCGCTGGGTGGGAGCATGTTAGAGGGTTACGCTATCCAGCTGGCTCAGCCAAACAGCCCGCTCAGCAGGGGCACGAGGGTGGTGCCGATGAGGGCGACACCGCCGCCGGCCATGAGCTGCTTCATGCCCTGGCTTTTCGAGCCGGGGTTGTCCGAGCCATACCCTTCCAGCAGGTTGACGCCGCCCCACACGCCGAGGCCGGCGCCCAGAGCAACCACGAGGGTCTGCAGGACTTCGATTGCGCTATTGAAAAATTCCATGGTGATCTCCTCCTTACAATAAAGAGCTTGTGGCCGGTCGGATACACACCTGAAATCGTTGATTTTGATAAGCTGCCAACCGCAGCGAAGGCTGATTTGCCGGTGTATCCTGGGGCCTGGGGTAAATAAAAATGGCCCTCTTTGGAAGGGCCAACGGTTCAAAAATTATACGTTATCTGCATCCACCACATCGTACACATCCGACGGTTTGAGTCTGAGCCTATGGTCAAGAAACTTCTCAATGTCAAAGAGGTTCTTCTTGTCGTAATCTCCGGTCAGCTTGTAATTGGGGTGTTGGGTCAGGTCATACTTGTTGGACAGAAAAGGCCTCACGCCCCGCAGCTGCAGGATGCACTTGCCGCCGTCCATAACGGCCAGCTCATCCCGGCTCATGAGTTCGTGACCGGTCTTTTGGTACGAGGTGCCAAAGGACGGGCTGTTGCCGCGGGTGTCCGAAGTGTTGTAGAGGTCGATGGTTTCACGGCCCAGAGTCGCCGACAGCTCCTTGAGAGTGGTATTTTCCGAGCCGCCCAGAAAGACTTGACTGTCCATGTTCCCGATAATGGTGTCGGCGTTGTCCTTATACAGCGCCTTGAGCTGGCTCTGCGCCTGCAAAACCAGGCAGGCCGAAATCTCCCGGCTGCGGATGGTAGCTACCAGCTTTTCGAGGTTCGGGATCTGCCCGATGTTGGCGCACTCGTCGATGAGGCATCGCACATGGACGGGCAGTCGCCCGCCGTACACATCGTCGGCCTTCTCGCAGAGCAGGTTGAACAACTGGGTGTAGACCATCGAAATCAGGAAGTTAAACGTGGAATCTGTGTCACTCATGATGAGGAACAGCGCTGTTTTTCGGTCGCCCAGGGTGTCCAATTCCAGTTCATCGTAGGCGGTAATTTCCCGCAGTTCCGCGATGTCGAAGGGGGCCAATCTAGCACCGCAGGAAATCAAAATCGACTTCGCGGTCTTGCCCGCCGCCAGCTTGTAAAGACGATATTGCCGCACCGCAAAGTGGTCGGGCTTCTCTTTTGCCAAGTCCTCGAACATCAGGTCTACCGGGTTTTGAAACTCCTCGTCATC
>NZ_NFHX01000041.1:0-14993 GCF_002161515.1 Faecalibacterium sp. An58 | reverse complement strand
GTTCAAAGGAAGGTCCTTTCCTTTGTGTGCCTATCATAACATACCCCCCCCGGTGTCAAGACCCAATTTCAAATTTTCCCTTTTTTTCTTTATTTTCTTTAGTTCGCATTCCCTAACTTTGGGGGAGGGGATCTGGAGGCAAACGAAAAAGCACCTGCCGGAGCAGGTGCTTTCTGGTTTGGTTTTGCGGCAGGGCTTTATGCCTGCACTTCTTTGACGGTGGAGCGCTCGATCACCCAATCGGCGGCCCGGCGGATGGACTCGTTGCGGCGCAGCGCCCGCAGGTCCGTCTTTTCCTTGACCTCCTCCAGGGTCTTTTTGGCCATCTCGGCCCGCTTGGACAACTGCTGGTCCAGCTCAGCGTCGGTGGGTACCAGCCCTTCGGTCCCGGCGATCTGGAGCAGGGCCATCCGGGCGCGGGTATTCCGCTCTGCCACCTTGCGGACGGTGGCCTTGAACTCATCCCGGGTCTGGTGGATCTGGCCCAGGTATTTGTCCATGCTCAGACGCTGCATTTGCAGCTGCTGCTGGACGCTCTGCATCTCAACATGGTAGGCATTCTCCACCAGGATCTCGGGCAGATCGCCCTTGGCGGCGTCGGCCAGCTGCATCAGGATCTGGTTGCGGGCATGGTTGATGGCGGTGGTGCGCTTGCGGGCGGCCAGCTGGTCATGCACCTGGGCCCGGTACTCCTCCATGGTGTCCACCTTCCCTGCCTTCTTGGCAAAGTCGCTGTTCAACGCGGGCAGCTGGCGGATGCACACGTCGATGATCTTCACCTTAAAGGTCGCGTCCTTGCCCGCCAGGTCTTTGGCATGGTAGGCGGCGGGGAAAGTGACGTTCAGATCGAACTCATCCCCTGCCTGGTGGCCGAGGATGCCCTCCTCAAAGCCGGGGATCATACGGCCGCGGCCCAGCTCGATGGCCTGCTTGGTGGCGCTGCCCCCGGGGAAAGGCTCCCCGTTCACATAGCCGGTGTAGTCCATGTGGACGATGTTGCCCTTGACGGCGGGGCCCTTGTGGGGCACCAGCTCGGCAAAGCCGGCCCGGCGGCGCTCGATCACCCGGTCCACTTCCTTGTCGGTGGTGGCGGGGATGGTGCAGGTCACCTCAAAGCCGGTGGTCTTTTCCAGCTGGAACGCAGGCTGCAGGGGCACCGTGGCGGTGGCGACAAAGCCATCCTCCTTTTTGACGCTAACCAGGTCGTAGCTGGGCTCGTCCACCGGCTGCAGATCGTTTTCGGCCAGGGCCTTTTCGTACAGGGCGGGGACGTCCCGGTCCATCAGGTCGTTGATGGCGTCATACCAAAAGACATGCTCGCCCCGGTCCGCCTCGATCTGGGCCCGGTCGGCCTGTCCTTTGGCGAAACCCTTGATCGTAAAGGTATCCCGAGTGCGCTGATAAACAGCCTCGGCGGCCTCCTCCAGCTCGGCGGCTGAGGCGCTGAAGGTCATTTTGCAGACGTTCTTTTCAGGCGTTTCTACATTTACCAATTTCATAGTCGATGTTACCCTCCGTGCGGCCCCCTGCGGGCGCGATATAGTCAATTTGAAATTATTATAGCACAGATAGGGCAAAAGCGGTATAATAAAATTGTAATTTTCTGCGCATACCCCCATGGTAGGCGCGCCAAAACCACCCAAAAGAAAGGCAAGGACAGCATCTATGCGCCTGTTTGACGTATTGGGGCCGGTGATGATCGGCCCTTCTTCCAGCCATACCGCGGGGGCGGCCCGCATCGGCCGCACCGCCCGCCAGCTTTTGGGCGAAGCGCCCCTGCAGGCCGACATCGGCCTGTACGGCAGCTTTGCCACCACCGGCCGGGGCCACGGCACCGACCGCGCCATTGTGGCCGGGCTGCTTGGCATGAAGCCCGACGACCCCCGTCTGCCCGATAGTTTTGCCCTGGCCCAGAAGGCAGGGCTGCATTTTTCCATCCATCCGGTGGAGCTGCGCTCGGCCCACCCCAACACGGCAGTCCTGACCTTGCAGGGCGCGCACCGGCGCCTGAACCTGACCGCAGCCTCGGTAGGGGGCGGCCGCATCCGGGTCACCTCCATCGACGGGGTCAACGCCGACTTCGGCGGGGACGCCAATACCCTGATCATCCACAATGAGGACACCCCCGGCTGCATCGCCGAGGTGACCCAGGCTCTGGCCCGGCGGCGGATCAATATCGCCTCCATGCAGGTGTTCCGTTCCTCCCCCGGCGGGGAGGCCGTGATGGTGCTGGAATGCGACAGCCACATCCCTGCCGGCATCCAGCCCCAGCTGGCCGCCGTGCCCGGCATCCGAAAAGTCACCTGCCTGAATGTGGATGACGACGTATAAAAAGAAAGAGAGGAAACCCCATGTCCTTTTTATCCTGTGCCGAGATGCTGACCTACGCCCATGAGCACAGCTGCACCCTGGCCCAGGCGGTGCTGCGCAGCGACCTGGCCGAAAGCCGTCTGACCGAGGAGGCCAGCCGGGCCCAAATGCGCCGTCTGTGGCAGGTGATGCAGCAGACCAGCCGGGACTACGACCCCAGCCGCCGCAGCCGCAGCGGTCTTGTGGGGGGCGACGCAGCCAAGGTGGAGCAGGCAGCCGCTCAGGGCCGGCTGCTGGGCGGGGCGTATCTGTCCGCCGTTACCGCCGAGGCCCTCAAAACCGCCGAGTGCAACGCCTGCATGAAGCGGATCGTAGCCGCCCCCACGGCGGGCAGCTGCGGGGTCCTGCCTGCGGTGCTGCTGCCCCTGGCCCAGGAGGGTCAGGCCAGCGACGAAGCGATCTGCGATGCGTTGTATGTGGCCGCAGGCTTCGGGCAGGTGATCGCGGCCCGTGCCACCCTAGCCGGCGCGGAGGGAGGCTGCCAGGCCGAAGTGGGCGCCGCCAGCGCCATGGCGGCCGCCGCCCTCTGCTATCTGAAAGGCGGCACCGCTGCCGCCTGCGCCGCAGCCGCAGCCATGGCTCTTGGCAATCTGCTGGGGCTTGTCTGTGACCCGGTGGCGGGCCTGGTGGAAGTCCCCTGCGTCAAGCGGAATGTCGTGGGCGCCGTGAACGCCGTAGCCTGCGCCAATATGGCTCTGGCCGGCATCGACAGCTCCATCCCCTGCGACGAAGTGATCGACGCCATGGGCCGTGTGGGCCGCCAGCTCTCCCCCGACCTGCGCGAGACCGGCGCCAGCGGCCTGGCCGCCACCCCCACCGGCCGCGCCATTGCCCGCCGCCTGGCGGCGGAAGCCGGGGGCGTATAAGACCCCGCAGCGCGGCCATAAGATCCCGAAAAGTTTTTTCAAAAAAGCCCTTGACAAAACCCCGCCTTGATGGTAGAATATGTCCTGTTCCGAGTGAACATATGCGTTGGTAGCTCAGCTGGATAGAGTGACTGACTACGAATCAGTAGGCCGGGGGTTCGAGTCCCTTCCATCGCACCAAAAATGCCGCAAGACCGAAAGGTTTTGCGGCTTTTTTGTTTGTCCGCAAGCGCTTGCACGGTTTCTGCACGGTCGGTGCACGGTCCAGGCTTTTGTGCCGGATCGCGCAGCGCGGTCGGGGTTCAGGGTGCGGGGGGCAAGGCCGCCGGCATCGCCACCCAGGACGAGGTATAGGAGTTGGCCGGAGCGGCCGCGGCCTCCGGCATCCGCCTCACTGACCAAACGCCGGCGGGATGCACCGTCTACGCCAACCAGAGCCTGCTACTGACAAACCTGATCGGCAACAGCATCAAATATGGCGTGCCGGACGGACCGGCCTATAAGTATGCCGTGCATCCCGAGCAAAAAGGACCAGTGAGCCATGAAAAGAGGAACACTAAAAAGCTACATCGCACCTGTAAATTTCGCCCATGAAACCTTGCAACCTGCCCCCCGGAACTGATACAATGGAATCGCTCACCCAAAACAAATGCTGTCAAGTCTCCGAACTCTGACCCGACACAGTCTGAGCCGAAGGCTTGTGTCTACACGGTGGAGGCGGCACAGATGCTGACCATCAGCCTGCGCTTTACCTATAACCTGTGCCATGCTGCCACCAGATCCCGCGACAGCAGGCAGATCTAAACGGCAAGCAGGCGCGCGATTCTTTACGATTTGTCCGTTTTCAAACAAAGCACGCCGTAAGATAGCCGTAATGCAATAGAACAACTCCAACCGACGAAAAAGGGACATGGTTATGAAAAGGATCCAATCATTGCATCGATTCCAGAAGGCCGTTCTGGCTTTGACTGCCGCTATGATGCTGCTTTTTACTGCTGTCTACCTCATGGCTGCCTCCCGAAAGGGCTTTCTTTACCAAAATGCGCTTCTCATCCCGCAACAGGCAGACGGCCGTACGTTCTACATCGGGAAGATCCAGGGAGAGCCGGCATGTTTTGCTGTTGAGGCAGATAAAACGGTGACATTTCAATACGGCGATCGGACCTACGGGCCCTACACCGTTCGGGAGAATCCGGCTGCCATCCCACAGAATAGCGAGATGCGCACACAGATGACCGGCGTGGAACTTTACTGCGGTGAAAAGCTTCTTTTTTATGGCGGCATAACAGATCTCAGCGGTCGTTTATTGCTTTATCATACAGATGGCAGTTTAGCAGATGCCGGCATTTCGGTAACCGTCAATGGCGGTGCGGAGAATATGATCACTATGGACGGCAGCGGGAATGGAATCGACCCTATGGAGCCTTCTGCTTACACCATCCTGGATTTGATGACCGGCCCCGAACTGACCCATAAAGGAGCCTGGCCTTTATGGGCCGGTGGGATATTGATCTGTGCGGCCACCATGGTTTCCGTTTTATTTGCAGACGAACTGTTCCGTTTCAATCTGGCCTTTCGTATCCGCGATGCAGACCGTGCGGAGCCATCCGAATGGGAAATAGCAGGCCGGTACATTTCCTGGGCGGTGCTGCCGGTTGTAGCTTTGGCTCTCTTTATCGGAGGGCTCCAATGATATACCTTCTCACAAAGCGTCCCTATCCACATAGAGCCGTGCAGGCAGCTTAAAACAGAAAAATCCAACGAGAAATCTTACGATTTCTCGTTGGATTTTGGTGCGCTCGTGGGAACTCGAATCCCAGGCCCTCTGATTAAAAGCGCAACCCGTGCGCCAATCGTCCATGTTCGAATTGTTGTCTCATCAACGCTTAACGACGTACAAACGCACGATATTCACCTTCCAGCTTTGCTTCAAAATGCCAATTTTGCACCTGTTGCAACCAGTGTACAGCTCTGAAACCGTGCAGATTCCGTGCAAAAACCGTGCAGGGCGTTTTTAGAAACTCCGAAGCAATTCACACACAAATGGCTTGACGGCATCGTTTTGGGTGATTTTTAGGAGCTACAAAATAACTTTTATAAGCGCCACCCTTGTTTCCAAATCTATAACAAAAGCCTCTTTGTTTACAAACCATAGCATAAAGTGTAAATTATGGTCAATCTTTTTGTCTGTTTGTTCCTCAATCAAATGAATAAAAGTCGGCAAATTTCCAATAATGTTCAATTCTGCCAATTTCAAATTGTTGTGAATCCTATTGCATAGAAGAACAATTTCTTCACTATGACCAGAGGAAGCATATCCTCCACCCATAGGCATATATACCACATTTTCTGAAACTTCCACAAAAGAGAACATACCATTCTTTCGAAGCGTTTCGCGCATTTGATCAGAAATCTTTTCTGTCATACAGCGGACTCCAGGTACCAGATATCTTTCAATAGTCTGAGGCCAATTATCATGTATAATTTTAATCATTTCTTGTCGACTCCATGGTTGTTTATCAACACCTTTTCCATGACGATAGATTTGAATAAAATATGCATTATCCTGGTCGATTCTCGCAAATAACACTGGCCCCGTTCTTTCAATATAGTTAGAATTCCGCTCTTTCTTTTCTCCTAAATGAAAATGATAAATTCCCCAATCATACAGAAGCATATCAAAAGCATCTGGATTACTCGATGCTTTATTTAGATATGCGGAAACATCTTGCCCAGATTCTAACTTTTCAATTAAGATATTTAATCCTTTTCGATTTTCTTCCGGACATTGAAATTCCTTTGAGTACCAAACATGGCGTTTGCGTGGTGTAATCATTTTCTTTCGCAGATTGAAATATTCATACCAAAGTTCAAATTCTTGCCTTGCCTTTGTCTTTATTCCCTGTTGCTTTAATCTATAACGTACCAAATTGCTATAATCTTCACATAAATCCATGCTAACTTTATATCCTTGAGGTCCATAATAAAAAATCATTTTTTCAGCCTCTCACACATCGCCAGCAGCTCCTCCAGCTTCTCCACAATTCGCTTTTGTTCAGCAAGAGGCGGGAGAGGAATGAAGATTTTTGCCAATTCTTTTGCTGGCAGCTGTCGCACTGCCGTTCCTGTTATTTTCTTTGCAATTGCTCTAGCATAATATTCAGTTCCAAATAAATGCTGTAAGTAATTTACCATTTTTAAATTGATACACCGTATAATCACCATTTGTGCACAAATAAAACCCGTCTGATGTTTGGTATCTGCTTTAAATATGGCAACCTTTCCAACTGATCCTCGTAATAGACAAACGAAGTCTTGATTGTGCAATTTTCCGTTTCCCAATTCTTCAAATTTATTCTTGCTAATATAACGGACATTATCAAACTGCATATATGTTTTTCCCATGTCCTTAGCTCCAAAAAACGGGATTCCAAAATTTGTATAATCTTTTTCTACTGGATATTTATTGCTACGGTCTCCGTTTTCAAACAACACAACTGACCCTAAATTCACCCACATCCACCCCTCAGGAATCTCAAAGGGCTTCTCGTCCTCGGTGATTTCGGGCAGAGGCTTTTCTTTTTTGAGCTTGCCTGACTGGATGAGGCGCTGCTTCTCTGCCTGAATCTGAGCGTAGAGTTCCTGGGCGGTGCCTTCTTCGGGGCGCTGTTCCACCAGTTTGCCCTGGATGGCCTGCTGGAGGATGGATTTTTTCATATCCTCGGGGAAGCGGCGGTTGAAGTTCTCCAGTTTAGTCCAGGCCTGTTCATAGCGGTCCACCAGGGGCAGGAGTTCTTCAATTTTGGCGACGATGCGCTTTTGCTCGGCAAGAGGTGGAAGGGGAATTAGTACCTTTATAATATTAGATACCGCTAATCCTGGCTGGGCTGTTGCCGTAGCATATTGATTTAGGTTTAATGCCTTTAAGAACCATCCTCCCCACAAGACATCCGTGAGATTGTAATGGTCAACTACTACAGCGTGTTCAGTCGCATAGAATTGACCATTCGCAATATTGATATTACCACATAATGCACCTTGTCGGCCTATGAGTGCAAAATTGCCTTCACGGTTGAACCTAGAAACATATCCGCGCACACCATTTCCACCGTAGCACAAATATTTATGCTTTTCCGATGGTTCGTCGTAAATGTCAGTTGCTGTAATATTTTTTCCTGCCTGCAAGTTAAAAATCTGTCCTATCCTCACCCACATCCATTCATCGGGGATGTCAAAGGGTTTTTCATTCTCAGTGATTTCAGGCAGGGGCTTTTCTTTTTTGAGTTTACCCTCTTTTATCAGCCGCTGCTTTTCGGCCTGGATCTGGGCGTACAGTTCCTGGGCGGTGCCTTCTTCGGGGCGCTGCTCCACCAGTTTGCCCTGGATGGCAAGCTGTAAAATGCTGTTTTTGAGTTCCTGCGGGGTCATTCGGCGGCACCTCCCAGGGCAGCGGTGATCTCGGCCAGGACGCGGTCGATCTCGGCGTTCAGCGAGGCCCGCTGCTCCTCATAGCGGTGGATCAGGTCCAGCGGGGCCAGGATCTCTTCTTCCTCGTGGGGATAGCCGCACTGGTCCAAGTTGTAGCCCAGCTCTTCCTCCAGCTGCCGAACGGTGAACTGCCGGGCCTTGTCGAATCCGTCCACCGTCAGCTCCTGACGGTCGTTCCACCACGCTTCCGCCGGGGCGAAGTGTTCGAGCTTCATAGGCTTGGTCTTGCTGAAGTGCTTGTAGCCTTCGGGCATATCCAGCCGGTAGACCCAGGTGGAGCGGGTGGGGCCGGTACGGTCAAAGAACAAAATATTGGTGGTGATGGAGGTATAGGGGGAAAAGACGCTGCCCGGCAGACGGATGATGGTGTGCAGATTGAATTCATGCAGCAGTTTCTTTTTGATGTTCAGCTTGGCGTTGTCGGTGCCGAACAAAAAGCCGTCGGGCAGGATGACCGCCGCGCGGCCGCCGGGTTTGAGCCGGTACATGATCACTGACATAAACAGGTCGGCGGTCTCGCTGCTGGCCAGGTCGGCGGGAAAGTGGTTTTTGACGTCGGCCTTTTCACTGCCGCCGTAGGGCGGGTTCATCAGAACCACGTCGAAGCAGTCCTCCGGGGTGTAGTCCAGCACGTCGTGCAGCAGGGTGTTGTCATGGTAGACCTGGGGGTTGTCCAGGTTGTGCAGCAGCAGGTTGGTGATGCAGAGCATATAGGGGAACTGCTTTTTCTCGATACCATAGACGGAATTGCTGAAAGCCGCCTCGTCCTCGGTGGTCCTGACCTGCTTGTGCAGCTCCTTCAGCCAGCTGGTCAGAAAGCCGCCGGTACCGCAGGCAAAGTCCGCCATCCGCTCCCCGATTTTGGGGCGGATCATCCGGGCCATAAAGTCGGTGACGGCACGGGGCGTATAGAATTCGCCAGCCGTCCCGGCGCTTTGCAGCTCCTTCAGGATGGTCTCGTAAATCTCGCCGAAAGCGTGGCTTTCTTCGTAGTCGTCCAAGTGCAGCTCGTCAATGGTATTGATGACCTGCCGCAGCAGGACGCCGTCCTTCATATAGTTGTTGGCGTCGGCAAAGGTGGTCTGGACAATGGCCTTGCGGATGGGGGTATCGGCATCCACCGGCAGGTTTTTCAACGTCGGGAACAGGGTATTGTTGACAAAATCCAGCAGCTTGTCCCCGGTCATCTCTTTTCCGTTTTTCTGGGCGGCCCAGTTTTCCCAGCGGCAGGGCTCGGGAATGATGGACTGGTAGTTCTCGTCCTCCCATTCCCAGTCCGCCTCTTTGGTGGCGTACACCTTCAAAAACAGCAGCCAGGCGATCTGTTCGATCCGCTGGGCGTCGCCGTTGATGCCGGCATCGTTGCGCATAATATCCCGCAGCCGCTTGATAAATCCAGATAAGTTGCTCATAAAAATGATACCGCCTTAAATGTTTTGCTTTAAGTATGGAACAAAAACATCGTAGAATTTCTTACTCCACTCTGCATGGAACTTGGCCATTCTTGTCCAATCCTCTTCGTTTTCGATACTTACCCCGTCGAGCGTGAGGACAATATAGGAACTCTTTTTATCATCCATTCTGAGCCAGGACACCGGTGTTCCAAGCCTCGTTTCAATCTCCTCTTTATGCTGAAACAGGAAATCAAAAGATTGTTTGTTCCTTTCTTTTTTGAAGTGTTCCAAACACAGCTTTATCTTCGCCACATTGTAATTTGCCACGCAGGCAAACGAGAATCCTCCAATTCCAAAGAAACCGTTGATCCAGTTTTCTTTGGATGTCGTACAACCCGAGAAGCACCCATGTCCTGTACCATCGTCATTGGCCTTCTGAATATAGGGCAAAGCAAATGCCCAATATTTTCGCCGCAACTCTGCGCGGGTCCCTGCTTCCTCGGCGCTCTTGTCTGTGTTTGAATCCTTTAGAATAAAGATTAGCGCTTCTTCATCTGCACCATAGGCTTTAAAGAATTTTCTTAGAAGAGAAATCTTGGTGACTGTACTGGTATTCCGCTCTACAAAAATATTCTCGTCGATTTTAAGAGCATTGCGCAGATCATCCGGATGGCTGCTTACATAGGCATCCAGTTCGTTATCAGGGTCCGATTTATAAGCCAGCCTTGACAGCACCGACCGGTCCTCTGTATGGAGGATTTTCAAAACCTGTTCCATCATATCGATCCAGCTGGTGACCGGCTGCTCCGTATTTTTATATCTGAAGCGCAAAATGTCCCGACCGCTCAGATCCACATCATCTCCCAGAGAATAGGAGTCCATTTGCTTTTCCGCCGGTCTATAATTTGTCTCGGGCATGGGCCAGATGGTCACCGCCCGCTGCATTAACAGCTGATTTCGTGCTTCTAGTTCGGCCAGCCCCCAATGCTGTTGCTGTCCGATCCAGCTGTTCAGGTAAAGATGACTATTGATAAAGCCATTTTCCATATCTCGCTTTTCTGCGAATGGGCTGTTGCTGTATTTGGAATTGTATCCAGTCAGGGTTAGGTTTGCAATCCGGTGCAGCCACCGCTCATGGATCTTTTCATAATCTTCTCCCAACTCCTTGACCCATGCCGGAGTGAGATGCTGTGGCATGATATGTTCAATGGAGTAGACCCCCTTGTCAAATTGCTTGTAGACATTCTGGACTTCTACTGTGCCAAAATTCTCGAACCGTTCTAGGATGTAGATCTTGTTTTTGCTATTCATCTGGTAAACTGGACGAATGGTAAAAGCCTCCACAAACTCAGCATCATCCGGGAAACGGCCGCGGTCCGTCTTGGATTTAAGAGCATATTTAAACTTTTCCAGATAATTCGCTTCCGTACCATCGTAGCGGATGATTTCTCGATGAAGCATCAAAAAGATTTTGTTCAGGGCGTTGGTGGGCAGGTCACAGATACTTCGACGAAACAGATAATTTTCCGTTAGAAGGAAAATCTCCCTCACCTGCGCAAGGTCCAGCTTTCCTTCTGCTTGTAAGCGAAGCACTTCGAGAAAGAAGGGACGGGTGACAGTAGTCTCCAAGCGATTTAACCGGTAAATACAGGCGTTTAGTGCCGTATCCGTCGTCTTGCCTTTAAGTAAAGTCTCATACCACCGTGCATAATCCAACAGCTCCTGAAGGAGCTGCTCGATCTCCAGCGCACGATCTTCCACAAAAGCCTTAAACGTGAAATAAACGTTGTTCATTGCAGGAATTATCTGCTGCTTGATACTCAGATAGTCCCGAATGAAACCGCTGACGTTGTAGCTGGTGTAAATTTCAATTTTATTCCAGTATTTTTCGTAAAAGTCATTTTGCTGCTTTGGCGGCTGGCCCATTAGGATAAAGTTCCGGATTTTATCACCTTCACTCAAAGCTACGCCAGTGGAGTTCAAGCTCTCAAAGATTAGCTGTGGGTTATCTTCCTGATTCAGGATAATGTTGATGATTTCAAGTTTTGTAATGGCGTCATAGAGTTCATCCAGGGTTACTTCTTCTTTCCGAAGCCGGGAGTAAAAATAATTGTAATTGATGGTAAGGTTGGAATCTGGGATATATCCTGATTCTTCGTCGAACAGCCGTCTAAAAGCTTCCCGATCATTTTTTACCGGCTTTAGTTTAATCCGGGTCTCATCTTCCTGCCACTCGTCGATCAAATAAGTTTTATAGATCTTTTCAGCAAGATTTCCTTTGGAAGGGGTGAGAATCCCTTGCTTCATCAAATTGTACATTGCAAGCAGCAATAACGAGATTGTAGTAAGCCGCTGCTGTCCATCAATCACAAGCAGTTCGTTGAATTCACCATCATTGTGAACCGATACAATGCTGCCAAAGAAGTGACTTTTCCTACCTTTGCGGACTACTTTTACCAAATCATTATACAACTGCTTGCAGTTTTCTGTCTTCCAGTCATAGTTCCTTTGGTATACAGGGATGACAAACCGTTTATCCGATCCCTGCATATATGCAACCAGTTTTGTCTCAGAACCCTTCATTTTTATTACACTATCCCTTCCTGATAAATCGCCTGTTCCAATTCTCGTACCGCTTTGAGATACCCTTCCTTCCCGCCAAAATAGCTTGCGATCTTGGCGGGCTTGCCCATCTTGAGGAAGGGGTCCAGCTTGAGGACTTCCGTTTTCTCGATCTCATAGATACCGATGTTGCAGTATTTATCCAGCAGCGCCTCCAGGACCTGATAAGCCGCGCCGCTGTACTTGCTCAGGAAGTCACGCTTTTTAACGTTGTTGGCCCGCTCCCTGCGGGTCAGGGGTTTCTTGTCGAACGCCACATGACAGATGAAGTCGAAGTCATCCACATCGGTCATCCCCTGCTCTGCTTTCACCTGTTCCAAGTCAATGCCCCGCTGGCGCAACAGATCGCGGATGGCTTCCTTCTTGTCTTGCGTGCTCCATTGGTGGATGAAGTTGTCCAGAGAGGCATACCGGCCAAGGATGTTTTCTTTGGTATAGTCTATGATGCTTTCCTGACGCAGCAGTTTGCCGTCGGTGTCGTAGATGGAAACAGTTTTCTGAATGATACGGACCTTACAGCCGTTTTCGTCCACGATGGGGGTAGGCAGCTTTGCGCTGCCGTCGTGATCATCTTTGCCCGGCGCTTTTTCCTGCGGGGGCAGGTCCTTCCCTTGTCCTTTGGCTGTTCCGAATTCCTCGTCGATCTCCAGAGGGCCGTCCCAGTCGGGGTCAGCAAACAGTCGGGTGACGTTGCGGAAATCCATCACGGCGAAATGGGTCTTGCCCTCTTTTTCCCGCAGGCGGGTGCCCCGCCCAAGGATCTGCTTGAACTCGGTCATTGAGCCGATCATCTCATCCAGCACGATCAGCTTGGTCATTTTGATATCGGCCCCGGTGGACAGCAGTTTGGAGGTCGTTGCAATCACCGGATATTTCTCCGTTGTAGAACGGAAATAGTCCAACTTGCTCTTTCCTATCTCGTCGCTGCCGGTGATCCGCACCACATAGTCCGGGTTCTGTTTCACCATGTCCTGGTTCAACTGGGTCAGCATATCCCGCATACGCAGAGCGGCATCCTCAGTGGCGCAGAACACGATGGTGCGGACCATCCGGTCGGTGCTCTTGAGGTATCGGGTGATCTCCTGGGCCACTTCGCGGATGCGGTCCTCTATGATGATGTTGTAGTCGTAGTCGCTGTTGGTATAGATGCGGTCGGGAATCTCATTGCCGTAAATGTCCAACTGCCCCTTTCGGGGCCGCCAGCCCTCCCCAATGTTGGTCATGACGTTGATGACCTTGAACGGCGCAAGAAAGCCGTCCTCGATGCCTTCTTTCAGGCTGTAGGTATAGACCGGCTCGCCAAAATAGCTGAGGTTGGAGATGTATTTGGTTTCCTTGGGGGTGGCGGTCATGCCGATCTGCACAGCATCCGAGAAATACTCCAGCACCCGCCGCCAGCGGCTTTCCTCCTTGGCCGATCCTCGGTGACACTCGTCCACGATGATCAGGTCGAAGAAATCCGGCGCGAACAGCTTGCTGAAGTGTTCCTGGTCGTCATCGCCCACCAGCTGCTGGTACAGGGAAAAATACACCTCATAGGATGTGACGGTGTTTTTCTGGTCCTTTTTCACATTGACCTTGTGGATGGTCTTTTGCAGCGGGGCAAAGTCCTGTTCGATGGATTGGTCCACCAGCATATTGCGGTCTGCCAGGTAAAAGACCTTGTGTACCGTTTCGCTCTTCAAAAGCCGGTAGACGATTTGGAATGCGGTGTAGGTTTTGCCGGTTCCGGTGGCCATCACCAGCAGCAGCCGCTTTTGTCCCCGGGCGATGGCGTCAACGGTCCGGTTGATGGCGATCCTCTGGTAGTAACGTGGCGGGTAGGTAGCCTGGCTGGAAAAATAGGGCTGTGCCATGGCCGCCTCCTGAGCGGGCGTCAGGCCGGATTCCCGCTTATAGCGGTCGGTCAGCTCGGCCTCCGTGGGGAATTCATCCATTCCAAATTGCCGCTCGGCCCCGGTGAGGAAATCGTGCTCGGCAAAGCCGTCCCCATTGGAACTGAAAGCAAAGGGCAAATCCAGCATTTTGGCATAGTCCATCGCCTGCTGCAGCCCCGCCGATACCTGGTGATTGTTATCTTTTGCTTCCACCACTGCAATGGGATTGTTTGCGCTGAGGTAGAGCAGGTAATCCACCCGTTTGCCAGGCTGCCGCACCGCAAGGTTACCCTTCAGGCTGATCTTGCCATCGGTAATTTGGGTCTCCATGGTGATCTTTTGGCGTTCCCATTTGGAAGTCAACGCAGGGGTAATGTATTGCAGCTTAATATCCTCTTCTGTCATGTTCTGCTTCAGAATGATCGGCTCCATAAACGTCCCCCTTTTCCCTACATGACAGGAACAAACCATCGCGCTTCGACAAACTGTTTTATTCAGTATAGCATAATGGACAGGGCGGCTCAAGGTGACAGATGCCATTTTAGCAAAGATGCCGGGTCATAAATTGGACCGCTTTGTGTTTTCTTTTGCCCACGGTCCTCTCCATCATCTTACGACGGCTACTCATTTACGGAGTAGCTGCCCGGCAATGCGCAAAGAACCGCTTGCCGCCCGTTGCAGCCGGAAGAATCCAAAGAAACCGCGCCGGGGTTTCGTGGCACACGACTTTGCTTGCAAAGTCTAGTGTGTTATACCTTTGCGAAGGAGAGGGCGGCACGGATAGGCTCCGTGCTCCCATCTCAGCAGTAAAAACAGTAGAACAAAAGCTGGCAGATGGTGCAAGCTACACCCGTCTGCCAGCCTTTTGCCCTCTGCGGAACAAAGGTATACAAAGCCCCGCCGCAGCGGCTCGTTCTTATTGTATTAAAATTGTGCTCTACCCTGCCTCCCACGTTGGCTTATGCATGGTTGTTATACTCTGCCTTCTTGCCGATTTGCAGCAATTGGCGTTTTTCCTCGTCCGTCAGTTTTTCATAATTGATTTGGGCCAGCTCGCAGAACATTCTTGCCCGTTTTTCTTCTTTATTGCCTTCGAGTTGGGTAAGCCTTTCCAAATATTTTTTGAAAGTTTCCGCCGAATCCTTTTCTGAAGCGCTGGTGCTGTCTTTGCGGTGCGTTTGCTTCAATTCTCGCAAAATTCGCTCTACATCGTCGGTGATTACTTGGACAAAATACTTATCTTCGTCGATTTGCGCCGCCTTCAAAGTTCGCAGGGTGTTGTCCTCTTTCGGGTCGTATTTCTCCACGATCGAGGTGCGGACCGATTCCAGCAGGGCGTTCAGGTTCCGAATCTGCATGGACACCATGCCATCCAC
>NZ_NFHX01000040.1:0-15470 GCF_002161515.1 Faecalibacterium sp. An58 | reverse complement strand
ACGCTGGACGCGATTTTGGCGGCGCAGCTGGGCTTGGCCCCGTCGCAGATGATGCCCGACACGATGGCCAGCGCATTGACCAGGGTGTGGGCGATGGCCTTGTAGTCCGCCCCCTGCAGGTAGGCGATGCCGCAGCCGGCGGCACACCCGGCGCTCACGGCGCCGCAATAGGCCGACAGGCGCCCGATGCCGCTCTTTTCATGGATGGCGATGAGGTTGGAGACGGCCAGCGCCCGGTAGAGCCGGTCTTTGGGAACGGCCAGGGCCTTGGCGTACTCGATGACGGGCACCGACACCGTGATGCCCTGGTTGCCGCTGCCCGAGTTGATGACCACCGGCAGCTCACAGCCGCTCATCCGGGCATCCGAGCCGGCTGCCGCCTTGGCGATGGCCCGGTTGCGGACGTCGTCGCCGTAGAATTTCAGCATGGTGGAACCGATGTTGGCCCCGTAGTCGCCCAGCAGCCCCTCCTCCGAGATCTGGGTGTTGTACTGGATCTGGGTGTCCAGCACCGGGCGGATGTCATCCAGCTCGCAGCTGTCGGCAAAGTCCAGGATATCCGCGATGGTCAAAAGGCTCTTGTCGGTCAGGCCGGCCTCGGAGGGA
The DNA here is from genome assembly GCF_002161515.1 of Faecalibacterium sp. An58. Lineage (NCBI taxonomy): Bacteria > Bacillati > Bacillota > Clostridia > Eubacteriales > Oscillospiraceae > Faecalibacterium > Faecalibacterium sp. An58. The sequence continues at coordinate 14,864 of NZ_NFHX01000040.1, read as the reverse complement.
GCCTCGGCGCAGCCGCCGGCGGTCAGGGCCTGCTGCCGGTCCAGCAGCACCTGCCCGTCCTTTTCGATGGATACGATGTTGGTGTGGTACTGGGCGATGCGGACCCGGGCGCTGTGGGGGCCGGCGTACACCGTCAGGATGATATCAAAGATGACGCCGTTGTCCACCGGCTGGATGTGCATGGGCACCTGCGCCAGAAACGGGCGCAGCCGGGCTTTCTGCTCGCTGGTCACGGACGAGATGACCTCGAGGGCCTTGTCGGCCTGGCCTCCCACGATGCCGGCGGCGGCCGCCGCTTCGATGCCCTTCAGGCCGTCGGTGTTGGGCACCACCACGCTTTTGACGTTTTTGATGATGTTGCTGCTGACCCCGATCTCCACCCGGTCGGGCATGGCATCCAGCACCTCCCGCGCCTTGGCGGCGGCATAGGCAATGGCGATGGGCTCGGTGCAGCCCATGGCAGGGATCAGCTCTTCTTTCAAGATCTGTACATAGGCCTGATAGGTCCGGCTGTTCTTTTCCATCGTTCAATCTCCTTTTGGGGCAATCCCCCGGGGCGTATCCGGGAAAGGCGGGCACGCCTGACGGATACACCTGAAAAATCTCCCTTAAATATACACGTTCCGCGCCTCCATTGCAACCGCCAGGAGGGGCGCCGCTCTCCGCCGCGGGAAAATGTAAAAAAATCCTGCATGGTTTCGCCCCCTTCCACTTGACAATCCAGCGGATGTTTCGTAAACTAATACATAGATAGACAACGGGGTCTTTGGACTGCATGGGCAGCCCGAGCGCCCCTTTGCTGGGCAGCGTGCTGCTGTGCCCCGCCGGTTGGCGCGGGCGGCGGCGCGCCCCCGCGGATGCTGCTTGCAGGGCTTTCGCCCCCAGACGGAACCGAGTGTATAGCCGCTCGTTTATATTTATAAGCTTGATACTGTAAAATGGAAGCCGCCGACCCGCACGCCGGCCTTGGTCTGTGTGCGGTTTTGTTGTGTTTTTTGATCAAAGGCTCACTTATAGATAAAATCGGATTATGCCCGCGCTCTGCCGCAGCGTCCCCAAAAGTTTGTATTTTTGAGGAGAATGAAACAATGAATACGACCACGATCATCTTATGTGTCGTGATCGCTATCGTCGTTCTTGCTGCCGGTGGAGCGGCGGGCTTTTTTGCGGGGTTCAGCTACCGCAAAAAGACCGCTGAGGCCCAGATCGGCAGCGCCGAGGCCGAGGCGACCCGGCTGGTGAACGAAGCGATCAAGACCGCCACCCAGAAAAAGAAGGAAGCCATCCTGGAAGCCAAGGACGAAGTGTTCCGCATGAAGGCGGAGGTAGACGCCCAGAAGGCCGAGGCCGACAAGGAGATCAAACAGCGCCGGGCTGAGATCAGCCGGCAGGAAAACCGCATCGACCAGAAGGAAAACGCCCTGGATAAAAAGACCGAGGCGCTGGAAAAGCGGGAAGAGGACGTCAAAAAGAAGATGGCCGAAGCCGAGGAACACCTGGCCGAGGCCGACGCTCTGCGCGCCAAGCAGATGGAGCGGCTGGAGACCCTGGCCGGCCTGAGCCAGGCCGACGCCCGGGAAGTGCTGCTGAACAAGGTGGACGAGGAGCTGGTGCACGAAAAGGCCCTGCGGGTGGCCACCTATGAGTCCGACCTGAAGGACGAGTGTGAGAACATCGCCCGGGACATGATCGCCCAGGCCATCAGCCGCTGCGCCGCCGACCATGCCAGCGAGACCACCGTCACGGTGGTGCCCCTGCCCAGCGACGAGATGAAAGGCCGGATCATTGGCCGCGAGGGCCGCAATATCCGCGCCTTGGAGACGGCCACCGGCGTGGACCTGATCATCGACGATACCCCCGAGGCCATCACCCTGTCCTCCTTTGACCAGACCCGGCGCGAAGTGGCCCGCATGACCCTGGAGCGCCTGGTGGGCGACGGCCGTATCCATCCCGCCCGCATCGAGGAGACGGTGGAGAAGTGCCGCCGCGAGCTGGAAGTACAGATGAAGAAAGAGGGCGAGCGGGCTGTCATGGAGCTGGGCGTCCATGGCCTGCACCCCGATCTGGTCAAGCTGATCGGCCGCCTGAAGTACCGCACCAGTTTTGGCCAGAACGCCCTGGTCCACAGCATGGAAGTGGCCTGGCTGGCCGGACTGCTGGCCAGCGAGTTGGGCGTGAATGTCACCATGGCCCGCCGCGCCGGCCTGCTGCATGACATCGGCAAGGCCCTGGACCATGAGATCGAGGGCAGCCACGTCCAGATCGGCGTGGATATCTGCCGTAAGTACAAGGAAAACAGCCAGATCATCCATGCGGTGGAAGCCCACCACGGGGATGTGGAGCCCAAGACGGCCCTGGCTTTCATCGTGCAGGCAGCCGACGCCATCAGCGCGGCCCGTCCCGGCGCCCGCCGCGAGAACGTGGAGAGCTATGTCCGCCGCCTGGAGAATCTAGAGGAGATCGCCTCCGGCTTTGAAGGGGTGGAGCAGGCCTTTGCCGTCCAGGCAGGCCGCGAGGTGCGCATCATGGTCAAGCCCGACGTGGTCAAGGACGATCAGGTGATCCTGCTGGCGCGGGCCGTGGCCAAGAAGATCGAGGACAGCCTGGACTATCCCGGCCAGATCAAGGTCAATGTCATCCGCGAGAGCCGCGCCGTAGAGTACGCAAAATAACAAGCGAAACAAAACAACAGCCGCCGCCTTTCGGTAAGAAGGGCGGCGGCTGTTTGCTATGCTGCCAAAGAGTTATTTTTCACGGCACTTGACGCCGTAATTGCCCCGGCTCCCGCTCTCGTATCCGCGGTAGATCTCATAGAGCTTTTCGTCGATGAGAACCTCGTCGTCACCGGGGAAGGTGCAGGAGAGGCCGTTTTTCTCGCAGTAGGCGGCGATGGCCTGATGCGCTTTCTGGACGGTGGGGTAAACATCGGCGGGTTCGTAGGGGACCCAGAATGCTTTTTTCAGAACGTTCAGCATAACACGACACACTCCTTTTCATGGTTGGATGGACGCGGGGAAAAGGGCGGCTCAGGCGCCCACGATCAGACGGACGGCGCCGTAGATGCCGGCGTCGTTGCCCAGGCTGGCCTGCTTGATGGGAGTCTCCCGGCAGGACTTGAAGGCGTAGGTCTTGTAGTGCTCGGCCAGGGGCTTGAACAGCACCTCGCCGGCCCGGGCCACGCCGCCGCCCACCAGGAACACCTCGGGGTCGGCCGTGGCTGCAATGGTGGCCAGGGCCAGGCCCAGCACGTTGGCCATCTCGTCCACCTCGCGGGCGGCCAGAGCGTCCCCGGCCCGGGCGGCGTCAAAGACGTCCTTGGCTGCAAAGTCCCTGCCGCGCAGCACGCAGGGCTGGTCGGGGTTGGCCTCCAGCAGCAGCTTCATGCACCGCACCACGCCGGTGGCGCTGGAATACTGCTCCAGACAGCCGTGCTTGCCGCAGCCGCAGGTGGCGGTCTCATGGGGGTTGACGGTGATGTGGCCGATCTCGCCGCCCGCTCCGTGGGCGCCGTCGATCACCTTGCCGTTGACGATGACGCCGCCGCCCACGCCGGTGCCCAGGGTGACCATGACGGCGCTGCGGCAGCCTTTGGCCGCGCCCATCCAGATCTCACCCAGGGCCGCAACGTTGGCGTCGTTGCCCACCATCACCCGGATGCCGCCCAGCAGGGCGGAGAGGTTGGCCGCCACATCCTGCTGGCCCCAGCCGCCCAGATTGGCGCAGACGATGGGCACCACACTGGACTCCTGCACGGGGCCGGGCACGCCGATGCCCACCCCTTCGACCTGGTCGGAGGTCAGGCCCTTTTCCTGCATTTTGGCCTGCACGGCTGCCGCCAGATTGGGCAGGATGCGGACGCCCTGCTCCGATGTGTCGGTGGGAACTTCCCACTTTTCCACCAGCTGGCCGCTGGTGGTGAACAGACCGACCTTGGCGGTGGTGCCGCCCAGATCGATGCCGAATGCGTATTCCTTCATGATCCATCTACCTCGCTTTTCGCCGGGCCGGGCCCGGGTTTCGTTTCTATCAGTATAACATACTTGCAGGAAAAATACAGGCCTTTTTGCCATTTTATGGGGGTGGGAAGGGGGCTTCTGTAAACATTTCATGAAATACCTTGACAATCCGCCCCCAAAGGGGTATCTTCAGGCAAACCAAAGAGGACCTGCAAAGGAGAGGATCGCCATGTCCCGTTTGGAAGAATTTGTCAGCCTGCTGACGGGCAGGTTCAACAACGACGCACAATACCAGGAAAAGCAGAAGGAAGGGCTGTCCTTCCCCTATGCCGAGCACGTCAACACGGTCTGCAACCAGAAGATCAACGGTCTGCCTGCGGACTTTGCCGGCGTCTTTATGGTGGAGGAGAGCTACTACACCACGGCCAGCGCCCAGAGCGGAGCCGAGCGGAAATTCCACACCAGCGCTTCCCACCACCTGTTCCTTTTCACGGAGGAACCGGAGGGGATCCGCCTGACCTCCTACGAGCTGCCCCAGGGCTATACCAAGGACAACTTTGTCTATGACCAGATCGGCCGGCTGGATTACGCCAGCCTCCAGCCCTCGGCCAAGTTTACCCCCGCGCTGTATGTGGAGCGGGACGGCGTATGGGAGGGCGGCAGCGTCAGCCATTTCAGCCCGGTGCTCACCTTCACCCTGTATGAGCGCTTCTCCAGCGACTGCCTGGAAGTGAGCGAAAAGATGGAGGTGCAGGGCAAGCCCACCTTCGGCTACGACGAGCCCATCCGCTACCGGCGGGCGGACTGAGGAGATGAACCAAAAGGCCGCCGCCCCCGGATCTCTTCCGGAGGCGGCGGCTTTCGTTTGCTTGGGGTGTATCCGAAAATTCCTCCATACTGTTCTATTCTACCAAAAAGCGCCATCTGCTGCGTTGCATTCGCTTGCATTCCACAAAGGAGTGCTGCGCTCATGCGCCTTGCATCTGGCACTTTCTGGCGAATATCTCAGCATGTTTGACTTCTCGGATACACCCAGGGGTATTGTTTGCGCTGGGTTCAGCGGGCTGCGCGCATCTTCATCGACGGACCGCTGCTGCGGGCCAGACGAGCCACCAGTGCCACCGGCCACAGCAGCGTCTTGACGGCTACCTCGACCGGCTTGACATCAACGGTGTCCATGCTGCTGATGCCGGTGAAGATCAGACAGGCAATACCACAGCCCAAAATGTAACAGTACAACATGTGCAAACCTCCACTTTCTGAATTTTGCGGCCCCGAAGGGCCTTTTTATAACAGGCCGGACAAAAGCCCGCGCCTTGTTTCCTTTTACATCCGGAAGGGGTGAACACCCTTCCGCAACACTACTATACCGCAGCCGGACGATAAAGTCAATGGGGCTGAATGCTGAAATAATGGAAGGATATGCCTGAATAAAAGTATAATCAGGAAAGTGAATCGCGAAAAAGCGGTTAATATTTTCATATTCGGGCGGAGCTGAAAATGTGTGCGCCTGCAAAGGACACCATCCCCGGCGGCAAGCCGAAAATCCGGCGGCCCTGTGCGCGGGATGAAAACAAATGAGAAAATGCGCAATGATCCGGCCGCCCGGCGCGTATTCTTCCAAAGGAGATTTTTGCCAAAAGGAGGCGGACAGGATGACGGTTTGGAAAAAGGGCCGGCGGGTCTGGGGGATGGTTTGCCTGCTGCTGGCGCTGGCGGCAGGGCTGGCGCTGCCCGCCGGGGCGGATGTGGGGCCCAAGCCCTCGGTGGAAGTGGTCTTTCAGGGGCTGGAGGGGCGGCGCTATTATGCGACCCTGCTGGGCAATGTCGCCCAATATGGGCCCTGGTCAGCGGAAGAAGAATACCTGGACTGGAAGGGGGACCCGGAGGCATGGGAAGCCTTTGCCGCCTATCCGGCGCCGGAGGGGTGGTATTTTTTGGGGAACTATGCCGACTGCACTGAGACGGGGCGGTTTGTGTGGAGCTATTATCCACCCGAGACGTTTTACATTCTGGTCTGGCTGCCGGAGGAGGGCCGCTGCCTGCGCAGCAGCCAGCCGGTGAGCCGCTATGCGTTCGACAGCCATTTCACCGTGACGGCTGCGGGGGAGAGCCTGACCGTGCGGTCCAGCTATGACTATGCGGGGGAGGTGCAGGGGCTTTTGGCGCGGGCGGCCCTGACCATCCTGATCGAGACGGCGGCGGGCGGACTGTTGTTTGGACTGCATCGCCGTGACCAGCTGGTCCTGATCCTCCGGGTAAACCTGGTCACGCAGCTGGCTCTCAACCTGCTGCTCAATCTCTGCGCCTATTTTGCAGGGCCCATGCTGGCAGGGCTGGCCTATGTCCCGCTGGAGCTGGCGGTGTTTGCGGCGGAAGGCTGCGTCTACGCCCGGCGCCTGCCCTGGCCCGAAGGCCAAAAACCGCATCCCTGGCTTTACAGCCTGGGGGCCAACGGGATATCGTTTGCCGCCGGCTGGACGCTGGCAGACCGGCTGCCCGGCCTGTTCTGAAGCGTTGACATGAAATTTATAAAAACTTTAGAGAATTTTATGAAAAACTGTACTTGTTGCCAGCGCCATTCTGTGCTATTATAAAAAGTACAAAGCCTGAACTATGCTCAACGAAAGGAGAGGTCATTATGGCACGGGCATCGCAGGTCGTTTTATCGGAGAACGAATACTACCTCATCAAAGCGCCCAACGGCAAGGTGCTGGAGGTCAAGGATTTCAGCACGGCCAACGGTGCGTTCATCCAGCTGTGGGATTATGCGGGCCATCCGTGGCAGCAGTGGCGCTTTGTGGACGCAGGAGAGGGCCGTTGGCGGATCCAGAACCGCTTTACCGGCAAGATGATCGACCTGGTCCAGGACGGCGTAGTGGAGGGCACCTGGCTGCACCAGTGGAGCCGCACCAGCGGCCTGAGCCAGTGCTGGATCCTGGAACCGCTGCGCAACGGGCGCACACGCATCCGCAGCGCCCTGGCAAACAAGTACATCGACCTGGTGGGGATGAACACCTCCAACGGGGCCCAGGCCCAGATCTGGCTGGAGGTGCCGGGAGGAAACCAGGAGTGGAACTTGGAGCGGGTGGACGACATCACCATCCGTCCGGCACCCCACACCGACGAAGTAGGGTATCCCCACGGGCAGACCCCGGCCCAGCGCCGCCATCAGGACGATCTGGTGCGCAAGCTGAACCAGTCGGGCAAGGGCCGCGGCGGCCGCAAGGGCAGCAAGGCCTGAAAAAAGAGAAACAGAGTGTGCCCCGCTGGGCTTTTGGGCGCCGGCGGGGCGCCTTTTTGGGAGGGAGAGCGTATGGCACTGGCACAGAATACCACCCTGTGCTATCTGGAGCGGGACGGCGCATGGCTGATGCTGCACCGCACCAAAAAGAAGAACGACTGCAACCACGACAAATGGATCGGGGTAGGGGGCAAATTTGAGCCCTGTGAAAGCCCGGAAGAATGCCTGCTGCGGGAAGTACGGGAGGAGACCGGCGTCATCCTGACCCGCTGGCGCTACCGGGGCATCATCACCTTTGTGCTGGACGGGGTGGGGGAGTATATGCACCTGTTCACCGCCGACCAGTGGCAGGGCGAGCCGGCCGTGGGAGACAGCGCCGAGGGCGTACTGGAGTGGGTGCCCCGCAGCCGGGTGCCCGAGCTGCCCATCTGGGAGGGGGACAAGCTCTTTTTCCGCCTGCTGGAGGAGGAGCGGCCCTTTTTCTCCCTCAAGCTGTGCTACCAGGGGGATACCCTTGTGGAAGCCGTTCTGGATGGGCGCAAGCTGTAAATTCAAACGAGTGCCCTGCCGTCTGGCGGGGCGCTTTTCGTTTGCCCCAAACTCCTCCTGCCCCAGAGTTAGAGATTCCAAACTAAATAAAATAAAGAAAAATGGGGAAAATTTGAAATTGGGTCTTGACACCGGGGGGGGTATGTTATGATAGGCACACAAAGGAAAGGACCTTCCTTTGAACCTGTTTTGGGTCTCTATCTTTTATACACCATAAGGAGGAAAAATTCATTATGAAACTCAAGAAGATTGCTTCTCTGGCGCTGGCCGGCATCATGGCCGTCAGCATGCTGGCTGGCTGCAAGGATGGTTCTTCTTCCAGCACCACTACCGATCCTGAAACCACTACTGGCATTGTGGCCGCAGTCAATAATGGACAGGATAAGACAAATGAAGTAAAGGTTAATTTTACTTCTAGTTCTGCACTGACCAATGCACTGAAGGGATATCTGGCGACTAAAGGTGATTCTGTTACAAGTCTGACGAGCATTGACCTTACTAAACAGCTTGGAAAAACGTATGATAGCGGTAATTTTAAGGATGACGTTACTACTACCGGTGAAAAAATCGCGGATGGCACTGTATTCGAGAAAATTTATTATGCTACCCCGATTGCCGTTGAGACTAATTATCCTCTGAATGAAGACGCGGCTCTGGAGATGCTGGTCGAGAAGGTTGATGACGTTGTAAATGATTTGAAAGCTCAGAGTGCTAAGGTTCAGCAGGGCGAGGAATTTTATAAGTACGAGTACACTGGTGAAATTAGTGACTTGGTTTCTGTGAAAACTTCTGAAGGTAAGACCTATTACTTCGCTGCCTATACCATTGCTCAGACTGTTACTAAGGCAAAGGCAGCCTGATAATTCCTGACTTTACTTATAACACCCCCGGGGCACCATACCGGGAGATGATATAAGGGGCGCACAGGTGCCAGAGACCACCTGCACGCTCGGGTAAAACACCCATCCGATGTGGCGGCAAAGAGGAATGCTAGAAAATAGAGATTCCTTCTGTTGTTGATCGCACCAAAACAAAAGAACTTTTGCGTCACGAAAGATAGGGTCCCTCTGCGGGGGTCGGCCATACGGCCGGCCCCCGCATTGTTTTGCGTGCGGGCAAAAAAGCGGCGCGCCCAAAAGGCGCGCCGCTTTGGCATACATTTGAGGGAGGGGGAAAGAGGCTCAATCGTCGTCGTTGTCCAGCTTGAGCACGGCGGTGAAGGCCTCGCTGGGCAGGCTGACCGAACCCAGCTGGCGCATCTTCTTTTTGCCCTCTTTCTGCTTTTCCAGCAGCTTTTTCTTGCGGGTGATGTCGCCGCCGTAGCACTTGGCCAGCACGTCCTTGCGCAGGGCCTTGACCGTTTCCCGGGCAATGATCTTACCGCCCACCGCCGCCTGAACGGGGATCTCAAACAGGGTGCGGGGGATGTTGTCCCGCAGCTTTTCGCAGATGCGGCGGCCTTTGGCGTAGGCGTTGTCCCGGAACACGATCATGGACAGAGCGTCCACCGGGTCGCCCGCCAGCAGGAAGTCCAGCCGCACCAGATCGCTCTCCCGGTACTCCTTGAACTCGTAGTCGTAGCTGGCATAGCCCCGGCTGCGGCTCTTGATGGCGTCGAAAAAGTCATAGACGATCTCGCCCAGGGGCATGGCATAATGCAGATCGACCCGCACATCGTCCAGGTATTTCATGTCGATCAGTTCGCCCCGTTTTTGCTGGCACAGGTCCATCAGGCCGCCCACATAGTCGTTGGGCGTGTAGAGATGGACGTCCACAAAGGGTTCCTCCTGGCTGGCGATCTGGGAGGGGTCGGGGTACTCGGAGGGGTTGGAGATGGTGCGCACTTCCCCGTCGGTCATGGTGATGCGATACTGTACGCCGGGGGTGGTGGTGACCAGGTCCAGGTCGAATTCCCGTTCCAGCCGTTCGGTGATGATCTCCATATGCAGCAGACCCAAAAAGCCGCACCGGAAACCAAAGCCCAAAGCGGCGCTGTTCTCGGGCTCGTAGGTCAGAGAGGCGTCGTTGAGCTGCAGCTTTTCCAGAGCGTCTTTCAGGTCGGGGTAGCGCTTGCCGTCGGCGGGATAGATGCCGCAGAACACCATCGGCTTGACCTGCCGGTAACCGGGCAGAGCTTCGGGGGTGGGGCGGTCGGCCAGAGTGACCGTGTCGCCTACGCGGGTATCCTGCACCGTCTTGATGCTGGCGGTCAGATAACCGACCTCGCCCGCGGACAGCTGCTGGCAGGGGGAGAGGCTGGTGGCGCCCATATGGCCCACCTCCACCAGGGTGAACTTGGCCCCGGTGGCCATCATCAGGATGGTGTCCCCCGGCTTGACGGTGCCCTCAAACACGCGGATATAGACGATGACCCCCTTGTAGCTGTCGTAGACGCTGTCGAAGATCAGAGCCTTGAGGGGGGCGTCGGGATCGCCGGTGGGGGCGGGGATGTCGGCCACCACCCGCTCCAGCACGTCGCCCACATTCAGGCCGGTCTTGGCCGAGATGCGGGGCGCGTCCAGACAGGGCAGGCCGATCACGTCCTCCACTTCCTGGGCGACCTCGTCGGGATGGGCGCTGGGCAGGTCGATCTTGTTCAGCACCGGCACGATCTCCAGGTCGTGCTCCAGGGCCATGTAGGTGTTGGCCAGGGTCTGGGCTTCCACGCCCTGGGTGGCGTCCACCACCAGGATGGCCCCCTCACAGGCGGCCAGGCTGCGGCTGACCTCATAGGCGAAGTCCACGTGGCCGGGGGTGTCGATCAGATTCAGTTCATACACCTGGCCGTCTTTGGCGGTATAGTGCATGGTGACCGCCCGGGCCTTGATGGTGATGCCCCGCTCCCGCTCAATGTCCATGTTGTCCAGGATCTGGTCCTCCATGGTGCGCTCGTCCACGCTCTCGGTCAGTTCGAGGATGCGGTCGGACAGGGTGGATTTGCCGTGGTCGATATGGGCGATGATGCAAAAATTCCGGATGTTTTTGTTTGCCATGGGTTCCTCCATAGGTATGGGGTTTAGGGTGTATCTGAAAACTCCCCCACGCTGTTCTATTCTACCAAAAAGCCCCATCTGCTGCGTTGCATTCGCTTGCATTCCATGGAGGAGTGCAGCGCTCATGCGCCTTGCAGCTGGCACTTTTTGGCGAATATCTCAGCATGTTTGACTTCTCAGATACACCCTAGCTGTTCAGATGGTCGTCGATGGCGATGGGCCGGCCCTGCTCCAGATAGACCCGGGGCACCCTGCGGGCGACCCCGCACAGCACCTCATACGAGATGGTGCCGGTCTTTTGGGCGATGGTCTGGGCGGTGTCCCCGGCAAAGCCTCCGCCCCACAGGACGGCTTCGTCTCCCTCGGCCACCTGCGGCACGGCGGACACGTCCACCAGCATCTGGTCCATGCACACACGGCCCAGCACCGGGCAGGGGAAGCCGTGCAGGTCCACCACCCCTTTGCCCTCGCTCAGCAGCCGGGGGTAACCGTCGGCATAGCCGGCGCAGAGGGTGGCGGCCCGGGTGGGCTGCCGGGCGGTGAACCGCCGCCCATAGCTGACCGACTGGCCGGGCTGCACCTCCTTGACCATGCTCACCACCGTTTTGAGGGTCATGACGGGGCGCAGCTGGTCGAAACCGACCTCCTCGCTGGGGGGATAGCCGTACAGAATGATGCCGGGTCGGCCCATGCAGCGCTGCCGGGGCAGCCCCTGGGGCCAATCGGGATGCAGCAGGGTGCCGGCCGAGTTGTCACAGTGCACCAGGGCGGGCTCGTGCCCGGCCTGCCGCAGCGCCTCAAAAGCCTGCACAAAGAGGGCGTGCTGCTGCCGGGTATAGGCCTGGCTGTCAGCGCCCAGCTCGTCGGCGGCGGCAAAATGCTGGAACAGGCCGGTCATCTCCAGGCCGGGCAGGCTGGCGGCCTGCACCATTTCCCGGATGGCGGCGTCAAAATCGGTGCGCAGGGCAAAGCCGATCCGGCCCATGCCGGTATCCGCTTTCAGGTGGATCTGGACCCGCACCCCTGCCGCGCAGGCCGCTTGGGACAGGGAGACGGCGTAGGGCAGGGAATAGCAGCACTGGGTGATCCGGTTTTGGGCCAGGACGGCGGCAAACTGCGCCTCGGTGCGGCCCAGGATCAGGATGGGCAGTTCCACGCCGGCCCGCCGCAGCTCCAGGGCCTCCCCCAGACGGCTCACCGCCAGCCAGGCCGCCCCCGCCTGGGCGAAAGCCTGGGCGCAGCGGACGGCGCCGTGGCCGTAGGCGTCGGCCTTGACGATGGCGCACAGGGGCATCCCCCCGGCCCGCTGTTGTGTGGCTTGGAAATTGTGGCGCAGCGCGTCCAGGTCGATCTCGGCCCAGACGTGCCGCTCAAAGGGTTGTTGCATAGATTCCGCCTCTCAGTCTTGCTGCTGCTTGATGGTAAAGGAGCCCCGCCCGGTGTGCAGGGGCCGCCAGCCGTCGATGCCGCTCTCCTGCAGGGCGTGCAGGGTCTTTTGGCGGAAGGCGTGGTCGGTGCGGCAGCGCTCCTGGACAAAGTCCTTGGTGTGCTGGCGGGTGGTGGCGCCGTCGGCGGGACAGCAGCTTTTGACGATGGGCAGCCCCTCCTCATAGACGGCGGCTTTCACCTCGGCCTCGGTGGCCAGCAGCATGGGCCGGATCAAGGTCAGGTCCCGCCGGGACAGGTAGGTGACCGGGGAAAAGCAGCCGATCCGCCCTTCCTGCCACAGGTTCATATAAAAGGTCTCGATGGCGTCATCCAGGTGATGGCCCAGGGCCACCTTGTTGCACCCCAGCTGCTGGGCCGCCGTGTGCAGCGCGCCCCGCCGCAGCTTGGCGCAGAGGGCGCAGGGGTTCTTCTCCTGCCGCTCCTCGAACACCACCGGGCCGATGTCGGTGCGGCGCACCTGGTAGGGGATGCCGCAGCGCTCCATCAGGCTGGCCAGCTGGCTGTAATCCCCGGGCTGGCGGCCGAACTGGGGGTCCAGGGTGACCGCGTACAGCTGGTAGTCAAAGCCGATGTACTCCCGCAGCAGAGCCAGGCCCACCGTCAGGGCCACGCTGTCCTTGCCGCCGGATACCCCCACAAGCACCCGGTCCCCGGGGGCCAGCATCTCGTAATCCTGTACCGCCTTGCGCATCAGGCCGGCCAGGCGCTGCATTGCCTTTTGTTCGCTCATGCCAGGGTCACGCTTTCGATCAGGTTGAGCACGTCGCTGATGGAGGCCAGCCGGGTGAGGGCAGAGACGTAGACCACGTCCCCGCTGTCATAGGTGATGGTGGCCAGCACGGCATAGTAGGCCTGGATGTCACAGCGGACCGCCTCCACCTGGGCCCCCTCGACCTGGATGGTGATATCTCTGGGACTGATGAAGCCATAGCTGGCCCGCAGATCCTCCTCGCTTTTGGCAATGAAGTCCGGGTAAGTAGAAGGGTCCCCCCGCTGGAACAGCACGACCTGGTACTGGTCATCCTCGGGGTCATCGCTGGAGGCCAGTTCCAGCACCTGCCCCAACGTGGGGTCCTGGGTCATATGGCAGACCGGCCAGACCGCTGATTCATAGTAGACGGCTACGCCGTTCTCGCCGGCATAATAGGTGTCCGGGTGGGCGGGGGTGCGCCGGCTGGTGAGGAACAGCAGCACCCCATACACCGCAACACCGATGAAGATGAACGCGGCCATCCCGATCAGCAGACGGGAAGACCGCTTTTGGGCGGCGGCCTGGCGGTCGATCTCTCTGGGCATTCTGGTAAATCTCCTTTGTTACAGATACTATGCGCAAAACGCAGCGTACTTTATAGTATAGCATAAATCACGGCGGATTTACAGCGCCCGGCAAAGAAAACCCTGTCCGGAAAAAATAAAAATGCGATGTGAGATCCAAAGAGGATTCAAGAGAAATCAAGAGATTTTGAAAGCTGGATGGATTTGAGCTGAAAAAAACAAAAAATCGTGTTGACAGGCGGCTTTTGATGGTATATACTATCTTTCGCGCCCCACCCGGCGCCTGAACTGTTGTGAATGCTTATCAGGAGGAAATATATATGAGCACTACTCTCGTGAAGCCCGCTGAAGTGGAGCGCAAGTGGTACCTGCTCGACGCCGCCGGCAAGCCGCTGGGCCGCGTCGCAGCCGAGGCTGCCGTTCTGCTGCGTGGCAAGCAGAAGGTCGATTTTACCCCCAACGTGGATTGCGGTGACTTTGTCGTGGTCATCAACTGCGACCAGGCCGTTCTGACCGGCAAGAAGGCCGAGCAGAAGTTCCACATCACCCACTCTGCCTACATCGGCGGCCTGAAGAAGGTCCAGTACAAGAAGCTGATGGCTGAGAACAGCAACCTGGCCATGACCTATGCCATCAAGGGCATGATCCCGTCCAACACCATCGGTGCCAAGGCTCTGACCCGCCTGCACTGCTACAAGGGTGCTGAGCACGCCCACGCTGCACAGAAGCCCGAGAAGATCGAGTTCTAAGAAGGAGGCAATCGAATATGTACGAAACCAAACCTTATTTCTACGGCACTGGTCGTCGTAAAGATTCTGTTGCCCGCGTCCGCGTGTACGCCGGCACCGGCAAGATCACCATCAACGACCGCGATCTGGACAACTACTTTGGTCTGGAGACCCTGAAGCTGATCGTCCGCGCTCCCCTGGTGCTGCTGGGCGTTGAGGATAAGTACGACGTGGTGGTCCGCGTCAACGGCGGCGGTGTGTCCGGCCAGGCCGGCGCCATCCGTCACGGCATCAGCCGCGCCATGCTGCAGCAGAGCGACGAGAACCGCGCTGTGCTCAAGAAGGCCGGCTACCTGACCCGCGATCCTCGCATGAAGGAGCGCAAGAAGTACGGCCTCAAGGCTGCCCGCCGCGCTCCCCAGTTCTCCAAGCGCTGATTTTTCCCAAAAAGTTTTCAAAAAAGCTCGGAAAGACGTGCCTTTCCGGGCTTTTTCTTTGCCTCCAAATCCCCCGCACCCAAAGTTAGAGCACACGAACTAAAGAAAATAAAGAAAAAAGGGAAAATTTGAAATTGGGTCTTGACACCGGGGGGGGTATGTTATGATAGGCACACAAAGGAAAGGACCTTCCTTTGAACCTGTTTTGGGTCTCTATCTTTTATACACCATAA
>NZ_NFHX01000004.1:0-173964 GCF_002161515.1 Faecalibacterium sp. An58 | reverse complement strand
GGCCCTGCGCCGGATCGAGGAAGCGCGCCGCAGCCACAGCGTCTTTGACGCCGGGGTGCCGTTTCACACCATCGACACCCAAAACCGGGCGGTCCTCGGCCTTGTCCGCGAGAACGAGAACGAGAAGTTCATCGGCCTGTACAACTTCGGCGGCGAGCGGTGCACAGTCTGCACCGGCGAAACTGGCCTCTATACGGATCTTGTCACCGGTGAAGCCGCCGATGCCGGAAACGTCCCTCTGGAGCCCTTTGGCTTCCGGTGGCTCTGGAAAGAAACGCCCGCCCATCCCTGACCGAAATCCATGCAAAAAATCCCCGCTCGGACGAATGCCGCATCGTTCATTTGCATTCCTCGTATGGATCGCATCTCCCAAGCCTCGGTTTCGGGGGCGCGTTGCCTCATAGCTTGGGAGAGCGCTTGAATGGCATTCAAGAGGTCAGCGGTTCGATCCCGCTTATCTCCACCAAGACAAAGACCTGAAGCAACTGCTTCGGGTCTTTTTTGTTTGCCAGCCTTCAGAAGCTGTTACAATGAAGATAAATGAATCCTACGCTTTATTGATCGCATCCTTTTTCCCAGCAGGCGAGATCGTCCATGGAAATGCCGATTTTCACTGTAAAGTTGTATGGATCGCTTTCCATTCCATTTTCTCATAAAAAGTCCTTTTTATAGCCCTTTTAAAGTGTTATTCTATGCACAGAAAAGCTTCTGTTCCTTCCGACGTATCCGAAAGGGTGAAGATCACCATGCAAAGTCATCATCCGACTGCATTTCTTGCGCATCAGTCTGAGGATAAGAGCCGCGTTCAGACGGTGCTGGAACACCTGGAGGGCACCGCAGCCCTGGCCGAGCAGTTTGCTCTCCCCTTCGGAGGCGGCGAACAGGCCCGCCTGGCCGGGATGCTCCACGACATCGGCAAATACAGCGAGGCCTTTCAAAGGCGGCTGCAGGGCAGCAGCTGCACGGTGGATCATTCCACTGCCGGTGCGCAGGAAGCGTCCCGCCTGCGGCAGCCGGAAGCGGCTTTCGCCATTGCCGGCCACCACAGCGGCCTGCCGGACGGAGGTTCTTCCACCGACCGCAGCGAGATGCCGACCCTATGCGGACGGCTCAAAAAAGCAGTCGAGCCTTACGAAGCCTGGTCCCGGGAGGTCCAGCCCAGCCTCCCAAACGCCAAACGTCCGGCACAGATCGCGCCCGACCATCTCAGTGAAGCCTTTTACACCCGAATGCTCTATTCCTGCCTGGTAGACGCCGACTTTTTGGACACCGAAGCCTTTATGCAGGAAGATCCAGCGCCGCGCGGCGGGTATGCGTCTCTTTCCGACTTGCTTCAGAAACTGCGGCAGTACATTGCCCCCTGGCTGACTCCTTCCAATGCGCTGAACCGCAAGCGCTGTGAGATCCTGCAGCACTGCCTTGCTGCCGGTCGGGAACGGCCCGCCGGCCTTTATACTCTGACGGTCCCCACCGGCGGCGGCAAAACCGTTTCCTCTCTGGCCTTCGCCCTTGCACACGCCGAGGCCCGCAAAATGTCCCGGGTCATCTATGTCATCCCCTACACGTCCATCATCGACCAGACCGCCGATACCTTCCGGACCATCCTGGGGGATGAAAATGTCCTTGAGCACCACTCCGGCGCAGACGATTCCGCCAGCGACGATTCTGTGGATGCCGCTC
Organism: Faecalibacterium sp. An58; assembly: GCF_002161515.1. Taxonomy (NCBI): domain Bacteria; kingdom Bacillati; phylum Bacillota; class Clostridia; order Eubacteriales; family Oscillospiraceae; genus Faecalibacterium; species Faecalibacterium sp. An58. The sequence continues at coordinate 172,284 of NZ_NFHX01000004.1, read as the reverse complement.
TTTACCGCAAGTTTCTCGCGGCAGAGAATTGGGATGCGCCCGTGATCGTCACCACAGCAGTGCAGTTTTTTGAATCCCTCTACAGCAATCGGCCTTCCCGCTGCCGCAAACTGCACAACATGGCCAACAGCGTTGTGATTTTTGATGAAGCTCAGACATTGCCCGTCCATTCTCTGCTGCCCTGTGTGGAAGCCATCGGCCAGCTGGTGCAGTCCTACCGCGTCACTGCCGTGCTCTGCACCGCCACGCAGCCAGCCCTGCAGCCTCTGTTTGCGCAGCTGGCGCCCCGCCTCTCGATGCAGGAACTTTGCCCGGACACCCAGTCCCTCTATGCCTTTTTCCGCCGCACCACCCTGTGCCAGGCCGGCGCTCTGTCCGAAGAATCGCTTGCCAGCCGGCTGAACACCCAGCCGCAGACCCTGTGTGTGGTCAATCGCCGCTCCACAGCGCAAAAACTCCATGCCATGCTGGAAGCAGAGGGGCGTTATTGCCTGACCACCCTGCTCTGTCCTGCCGACCGCAAGCGCCTTCTGGACGAGATCCGCGCCCGCCTGCAGGAAGGCAAGCCCTGCCGGGTGGTCTCCACCTCTTTGGTCGAAGCCGGCGTGGACGTGGATTTTCCTGCCGCCTGGCGGGAAGAAGCCGGCCTCGATTCCATTTTGCAGACAGCGGGCCGCTGCAACCGGGAAGGGCGCCGTCCTGCCGCCGAAAGCCTTGTCACCATTTTCCGTCTGGAAGGCCAGCGCGCCCCTGCCATGATCCGGCCCAATGTAGATTCCACCCGCAATGTGCTGTCGCACTTTTCCGATCCGGCCAGCCTGCCGGCCATTGAAGCTTATTTTTCCTTTTACCGTACCCTGAAGGGCGACGCCGCTCTGGATCAAAAGGGGATCCTGGACGCTTTCCGCCGCGGTTACCAGGGCTGCGCCTTCCCGTTTGCCACTGTGGCGGAGCAGTTTCATCTGATCGACTCCCCCACCGTCACCCTGTATCTCTCCCTGCAAGAGAGTCAGCCCCTCATCGCCCAGCTGCAGGCGGGGCTGGCCAGCCGGGCGCTTTACCGAAAGTTGGGCCAGTATGCCGTCCAAATTTATCCCAGCCACCTGCAGGCGCTTTTAGATGCCGGCGCGGCGGAGCTCCTGGACGGCGCTTCCTATCGTCTGACCGATCCTTCCCTGTACGACCGGAATATCGGCCTTTCTCTGGAAGCGGACACCGGCAGTGCGCTTTTGATCTGAAACGCCGCGAAAAGGGCGGCAAAAGAGCAGAAACATGCAAAGTATAGAAAATTTCATTGAAAGGAGACTTGAACCGTGATCCGACTGGAGGTCTGGGGGCCTTATGCCCTGTTCAGCAGGCCGGAATTGAAGGTGGAAAAGGTTTCCTATGATGTCCCCACGCCCTCTGCGGCGCGGGGCATGGTGGAAGCTGTCTATTTTCATCCCGGGCTGCGCTGGCACATCGACCGCATCTATATCCTGAACCCCATTTCTTTTACCAACATACGCCGAAATGAGGTCCTGAGCAAGATCTCCGCCCGCAATGTCCGGCAGACCGCGCAGGGCGGACGGCAGGAGCTGTACCTCGCCGCGCCCCAGGAGATCGTACAGCGTTCTTCGCTGCTGCTGCAGGACGTGCACTACGTCATCGAGGCCCACTTTGAGATGACCGGCAAGGCCGCGCCGTCGGACAACCCTGGCAAGTTCCAGGATATCGTGACGCGGCGGATGGAAAAAGGGCAGTGTTTTTCGACCCCCTATCTCGGCTGCAAGGAGTTTCCCGCTTCGTTCCGCCGCTGGCCGGGCGGACAGATCAGGACCATCGACGAGACCCGAGATCTCGGCTTGATGCTGTACGACTTCGATTATACCGACCCGCAAAACATCACGCCCACCTATTTCCGTGCCAGGCTGGAAAACGGTGTCCTTGACGTCCGGAATTGTGAGGTGTTTCGATGATCCTGCAGGCATTGACCCATTACTATGAAGATCTGCTGGAACAGGGCAAAATCGGCCGCCCCGGATGGAGCCAGGTCAAAGTGTCCTACGGGCTGGATCTGGATGAAGAAGGCAACCTTGTCCAGCTGCTCCATTTGCAGCAGGAAGTCACCCGCGGCAAAAAGAAGGCCCTGGTCCCCCGCGAGCTCCTGCTGCCCGCGCAGGTGAAGCGAAGCGCCGCCGTTGCGCCCAACTTCCTGTGCGACAACAGCGGCTATTTGCTGGGCGCAGACAGCAAGGGCAAGCCGGGGCGCACCGCCGACTGCTTTGCCGCTGCCAAATTCCTGCACACAGAACTTTTGCAGAATGCCGGTTCCCCGGCGGCCAAAGCCATCGTTCGCTTTTTTGCGCGCTGGGACCCCGCTCAGGCCTCTGCCTGCCCCCTGCTGCAGGAAGACTGGGAGGATCTGATGAAGGGCGGCAATCTGACCTTCTTTTACAGCGGCCGGCCGGCTGTGGAAGATCCCGCCGTCCGCGACGCCTGGCAAAGCCGTTACGACGCAGGCAATTCCGAAGGCGCAGAGGATATCCTCTGCCTGGTGACCGGCCGCCATGCACCCCTCGCCCGGCTGCACCCCAATATCAAGGGGGTCGCCGGAGCCCAGCCCACCGGCGCGGCGCTGGTCTCCTTCAATGGGCCGGCATTCTGCTCTTACGAGCATGAACAGGGCAGCAATGCGCCCACCAGCGAATACGCCGCTTTTGCGTATACCACCGCGCTCAACACCCTGCTGACCGATCGGAACCACGTCTGCCGGGTGGGAGACACCACCATCGTGTTCTGGGCCGACGGCTCCGACACCGCTTATCAGGACTGCGCCATGTTTGCCCTGTTCGGCGGCGGGATAGAGGAAAGCACCGCTTATCGGGAAGCCGATCTTTTCAACGTGCTCAGACAGTTGTCCAGGGGGCAGCCTGTCGACTGGGACGGCAGCCGCCTTGATCCCGGCACCCGATTCTGCATTTTAGGGCTTGCCCCCAATGCCGCCCGCCTGTCGGTCCGCTTTTTCTGGCAGAACAGCTTCGGCGAACTGGCCAAGAACCTGTCCCGCCATTACGAGCGGCTGAACATCATCCGCCCCGCGTACGTCCAGAATACACTGCTGACCATCTGGCGCATGGCCCTTGAAACGGTCCGCAAACCCGCCCCCGGTTCCAGGCCCCCCGATCCGGTCCAGCGCCTGGCAGGCGACCTGCTGCTGGCCGTCCTGAACGACGCCCCCTACCCCGCCACTCTGCAAAACGGCGTCCAGCTGCGCATCCGGGCCCAGCAGGACATCACCTGGGGACAGGCGGCCATCCTCAAAGCTTATTACAGCCGCAATTCCACCAACGAACAATGCAAGGAGGTCATGACCATGGAACTGAACGAACAGAGCACCTATCTGCCCTATGTGCTGGGCCGGCTGTTTTCGGTGCTGGAGGCGATCCAGCGGAGCGCCAGCCCCAACATCAACACCTCCATCAGAAACCGCTATTTCAACGCAGCGTCGGCCACCCCGGCCCTTGTGTTCCCCACCCTCGTCAACCTCGCGCAGAAACATCTGAACAAACTGGATGGCGGACTGGCCGCCTACTATGAAAAACGGCTTGCCGACCTGCACAGCCGCATCACCCAGACCCTGCCCGCCCGGATGACCCTGGACGAACAGAGCGCCTTCCAGATCGGGTACTACCACGAGACCCAGAACCGCTACGTCAAAAAGGAGGAGAAGTGATCATGTCCGAAGCCATCAAGAACCGCTACGATTTCGTCATCCTGTTCGATGTGGAAAACGGCAACCCCAACGGCGATCCCGATGCCGGCAATATGCCCCGCGTGGACCCCGAGACCGGCTGCGGCCTGGTGACGGACGTCTGCCTCAAGCGGAAGATCCGCAACTATGTGGAGGACGCCAAAGAGGACGCCCCCGGCTACCGCATCTACATCAAGGACCAGGTACCCCTCCAGCGCAGCGACGCCGAGGCCCTGACCTACCTGGGTGTGGACAAGGACCTGAAGGCCGCCAAAAAGGACGACCCCACCCTGGACGGCAGGATCCGCGACTTCATGTGCCGGAACTTTTATGACATCCGCACTTTCGGCGCGGTGATGACCACTTTTGTCAAAGGCGCGCTGAATTGCGGCCAGGTGCGGGGCCCGGTGCAGCTGGGCTTTGCCCGCAGCATCGATCCCATCCTGCCCCAGGAGATCACCATCACCCGCATCGCCATCACCACCGAATCGGACGCGGAGAAGAAGGGTACCGAGATGGGCCGCAAGTACATCGTCCCCTACGGCCTGTACCGCGCAGAAGGCTTTGTTTCGGCCAATCTGGCCCGCAAGGTCACCGGCTTTTCGGAGGAGGATCTGCAGCTCCTGTGGGAAGCGATCCTGAATCTGTTCGAAAACGACCACAGCGCGGCACGGGGCAAAATGGCCGTGCGCGAGCTGATCGTTTTCCGGCATGATTCCGAGCTGGGCAACGCCCCCGCCTACAAGCTGCTTGACGCGGTCCACGTCCAGCGTGTGGAGGGCGTGACGGTCCCCCGCAAGTACAGCGACTATCAGGTGACCGTCGATACCGATCTGCCCGCCGGCGTCACCTGCCAGAGGCTGACCTGATGGGCCCTGACCGTTTCCTGCAGATGTCCGGCATCCAGCATTTCTGCTTTTGCCGGCGCCAGTGGGCGCTCATCCATCTGGAACAGCAATGGGCCGAAAACCTGCGCACTGCCGAAGGGCATCTTCATTTGTTTTGACTGAAAGCAGCTATCTGACTTTGGACGGCGAAAACGTTGTGGTCAAGCAGGGGAACGCCGAAGCTGCGCGGTTTCCGCTGCATACTCTGGAAGGCATCCTCTGCTTTTCCTACGCGGGCGCCTCCCCCGCTTTGATGGGCGCCTGTGCCCAACGGAATGCAGACCTGGCATTCTTCACGCCGCGCGGGAGGTTTTTAGCCCGCTCTGTCGGAGAAACCAAGGGAAACGTTTTACTTCGCCAACAGCAGTTCCGCGCAGCGGATGATCCCAGTGTCAGCTGCCGCTACGCCAAAGGGTTTCTGTTGGGTAAGATCTACAATGCCCGCAGCGCGCTGCAGCCCTTGCAGCGCTGGCGGTCGCTCCCCTCGCGGGGAGCGTGGATAGAAATATCGTTGTCCAGCAAGGGCACCCCGCGTCCGGCAATGTCGCTCCCCTCGCGGGGAGCGTGGATAGAAATTTTAGGTGATTTGATTGTCCATGAGCGCCTTTTGGTCGCTCCCCTCGCGGGGAGCGTAGATAGAAATTGGGTATTTCTTGCTTTAGCCCGCTGGCTCGGCTGGGTTTGCTATTTTAGACAATTCCCTTTATCCAAAATATCCATTCAAATAATCAGCCGTATCCTTGCTCACTTCAAACGTCATATCGAATCCGCCAATTTCAAAGCTGACATACGCTCCATTGTATAGGGTAATGGTAGCAATATCATATAGCGTTCCATCCGTATCCGTCTGCCCCAGTTTGATGGTTTCCTCTTGCGCCAAATTGAAAGAACCAATTTCCACCGCATTATCTGGCAGCGTTTTTAATTCCCATTGGTCTAAATTCAGCGCCGAAACAAAATCCTCGATTTTCTCTGTGTCAGTAATCGTATCAACCACTTCCGATGTATCAGCGGAAATAACTGCTATTTCCTGCGCTTTTGCAATATCATCGCCATAATCAAAAGCATTTGTGTTTTCCTTGGCTTGACAGCCGCAAAGAAGCGTCAGTATTGCCACGAATGCAATCAATGTTTTTTTCATAATATTCTCACTTTCCTTTCTGTTGATAGGCTTCATTCATAATTAGCAGTCGATAGGCACGAACAAGACCAGACATATAAATACAGAAAAATATTCCAATTCCTGCAACAATCATTCCCGCAGCTAAAGAAATATTATTTTCTAAGGTTAATTCTGCTGGAACAATTAAAGGGAAAAACAGAAAGCCCAATGCAATGAAGGCAATTCCGATCAAGTTAAATAGTTGAAGAAATTTCTTTTTTTCTGCGTATGCTGTATTTAATTCAGCCTCTACGGCTTTGTCAAATAGTAGTGGCTCATTCCAGAGTTTTCTATATGGATTATCTGCTATTTTGACAGAGAATAGAAGAACGATCCCCACAATCCATACCAGCATAAACAGAAGTGTGAAAATATCTGACCACATAAACGAGAATGAAAGGCTTCCGACCATGATACCTACGGCAAGCGCAATTCTAAGATGTTTCCACTTTTGGTACAAAAGAAAACCATTTGCCATTTCTCGACTGACATAAATTCCTTTTTCATCTGGGCTTATCTCTGGCTTTTCTGTATCTTCTTCGTTGAGAAGATAGTCTAAAGATACATGAAACAATTTACTCATTCGGACAATTTTTTCAGTTTCAGGGTATCCATTATCGGTTTCCCCCATCTAAAGACACCGAGTGTATTTTTCAAAAAATCATTCTACCTTGCCAATAAAGCGATAGTAAATTTCGATTTCCTGGTCTTTGGTGCCGTCTGGGTTCTTGACGGCTTCGTGGACCAGGATCTTTTCGATCAGGGCATTGAGCAATTCCGCTGTCAGTTCTGTGGGGTTGGTGTATTGCTTGACGAGGTGTACCCACTTTTCAGCATCGGCGGCGCTCTGTTGCTGAGTGGCAAGAGCTGCTTGCAGCGTTTCTATTTTCTGGGCCAGCTCTTGCTGTTCCGCCTGATACTTCTGAGACAGCATATTAAAGTTGTACTCTGTAATACGCCCTGCGACCCAATCCTCGTACATCTTGGCAAACAGGTGGTCGAGTTCGGCTTTGCGCTTTTCTGCCTTGTTCAGCTCTGTTGTCTGCTTTTTCTGGCTTGCTGTCCGCTCCTTGTCGCCGGATCGGAGAAGCCGCTGTACCAAGTGCTCCTCGTTGAGAGCAGCTTGTCCGGCCCAATATTGGACCCGCGCCAGGACATAGGTGTACAGAACATCATAGCGGATATAGTGCATGGTGCACTGGTGCAGGCCCTGACCGTTTTTGCTGCAGTGGTAGTAGCTGTAAGGCTTCTTGTTTTGCCGGTTGGTACTAAATGCCAGGGACCAGCCGCAGTCCGCGCATTTCACTAAGCCCGAGAAGATCTGAGTAGAGCCGTCCTTCTGCTGGCGGCGGCGCGTCGCGATCAGTTCCTGTACCCTGGCAAAGTCCTCTTTGCTGACAAGCGGTTCATGCGTGTTCTCCACCCGGAACCATTCCTCTTTCGGTTTGCGGACCTTTTTCTTGTTCTTATAAGAGATATTGGTCTGCTTATTGTGGATGCTGTTGCCGATATAAGTTTCATCCTTCAAGATGGATTTGACTTGCGCGATCGTCCAGGCATAGGCTTTTTCTTCGGGCGCGCCGGCATAGATATTGGCGAAGGTCCCGTCCCGTTTATAATTGATCCAGCCAGGAGTCGGCACTTTCTCGTTGACGAGAATGCGGGTGATCCTGGCGGCTCCCGTGCCGTGTACAGCCAGGTCAAAGATCTTCTCCACGATCCAGCGGGTCTCCTCGTCAATGGCAAGTGCGTTTTTGACTTCTGGGTGCCGCTTATAGCCGAGGGGCGCGTAGGCGAAGGTGCGCTGTCCGGCGGCGAATTTGGCGTGAAGGGCAGCTTTGACCTTGCGGCTGGTATCCTTGGCGAACCACTCGTTGAACAGATTCTTGAAGGGGACGAAATCGGACAGTCCCTTTTCGGTGTCCTCGTTCTCAGTGATAGAGATATAGCGGACCTGCTTTTCCGGGAAAATGAACTCCAGATAGTAGTCCATCATGACGTGCTCGCGTCCAAAACGGCTCAGGTCTTTAGTCACGATACAGTTGACCTTGCCGGCCTCCACATCGTCCATCATCCGCTGGAAACCGGGCCGCTCAAAATTGGTGCCGCTCCAGCCATCGTCCACATACTCGCCGACCACAGGAAGGCCTTGTTCCTTGGCGTATTGCCGTAAGATGGTGCGTTGGGTCTCAATGCTGACACTGTCGCCGTAGTTCTCATCGTCCCGGCTGAGGCGCATATACAGGGCAGTGTTGTAGATTTTTGCGTTGTTCGGTTGTTTCATCCGAAAATCCTCCTTTGTGCTGAAACAACCCACGCTTACCATACTTCCAGCTTTATTGTACCGTAAGCGTGGGCTGAAATCAACGTCTTTGCAAGAATTTGTTGGCGAAAACAATCGGGGGGTGTCAGGCAAGCCTGGCCGCAAACTGGATGGCGTCCTCCACAAGGTGCTCCATTTCCTTGCCCCGTGGAGTGAAATGCTCACGGATCTTGATGCGGGTGCCGCCGCAGTAGAAATACTCAGTGCCGTCGGGGTCAGTGGCATAAAAGGAGGTGTTTTCCAGAGTGGGTTCTGGTTCAGAAAAATTCCATGCGGCCTCCTGTTCGGGAGGCGGGTCGAAGATAGGCTCAAAGCAGGAACACAGGTCGATGGGTTCAAAGAGTTCGGATTCAAAAAAGTTCGTCACGCGATCCCTTCTTTTTTTCTGAAAAGGTTGTATTGGCAGGCAAGAAAAAAGAATTTCGGTAGCCGCTACCGAAATTCTTTTCTGTGGTAATATGAAAGTGAGTAATTTTTTATATGGTGCGTTTTGGGTAAAATGCTATTCAACGGACAAAATCTGTCCGTTGATTTCAAGGAGGACTTGATCGGGACCGGTTGGTCTGAGCTACTTTGACCCAGACTACTTTAGCTTCATAAAGAATGGCGTGTATAGTGCGTTTCAGATGATTTGCTATGTACGTGCGTACAGACTTCGTACATACGTACATAGCAAAAAGGCCAAGTTCTCCCATATACGAAATCACCGGTCCCAAGAGGGGGAGACTCATTGAGCCGCGGCTTCTGCGACGCGCTGCCGGTAGCTCTTTTGCCGGCAGGCGTTTGAGCAGAACCTGGTGTCAGCTCGTACAGGGTCAAAAGTTTTACCACAACAGGCGCAGGTCAACTCACCCCGCACCCGACGCCGCCGGATGCTGTTGCGGAGGTTGAGAGCCTTGTGGCCGCAGGTCTCGTAGCGGCAATATTTTCGGTTGTAGGTCTGGGTATAAAGCAGCTTGCGGCAGTATCCGCAGCGGAATTGCCGGACGCCGTAGCCGCCTGTTTCATACATGGTCTTTAAGATGTCCTGGTTTTCACGTTCCCATTGTTCGGTCGTCATAGCAGGAGTCCTCCTTTCCGGGTAGAGTGTTACAGGTATGCGGTTGTGAACGAAACGGTCACTACCGTTTTTCTGTAACATGGTTGAGGTTGCTTGTTCCCAAAAAGGGAACAAGCACATAAATGTAATGCGGCCTTGTTACGGTTATGTGGCTGTGGTCAAAATGACCAGAACCACATAGTTGTAACGCTCTTTCCGTGAAGCGTTACGGCTATCTAGGTGTGGGCAAAAAGCCCACGCCTACAAAGCTGTAACAGCCGGGCAGATTTGCCGTTCTCCCTGCATGAGCTTCCTGCCCCCTTCCGGCGGCGTTGTCCGGCTCGCTCCTTCAGGAGGTCCTGGCCGGGTATTCCATGCAGACGGTCGTTCGGTTCTCAAAGTGCAAACAGGCAATGGAAGCAAAAAACGCTACACAAACAGACCGGAAAAGCTCTCCTTTCTCGGGAGGTTCCCAGTTCTGTTTTATGTAGCGATTCGATTTGTTCTAAAACTGCTCCGATCACTCTGAATGCTTTGAGAATCGAGCTGAAATATCTATAATGAATTTTCTATATTCAGTTGTTTGGCGAGTATACCATGAGATGATATAAAACGTCAACCGTTTCTTACACCAATGAGTGAATTTCAGCAGGCTGCAATAAAAGAAACTGAAAATTTTGCCAAAACGCCAAAAGAAAAATCATGTCAACAAATTTTAATTAGTGGTTTGCGTTTGAGCACTGCATCGCTCACTGGCTGTAAATGTTCAAAAGCGAACGTGGTTGTCGCAAGCAGTGCTTGCTGGTACCAAATGTTCCAGCAAGCAATTCGTCTGGCTATCCATTTTGCCAGACGATGTTTGTTGGTGCTCGCCCCAAACCCCATGGAACGCAGAAGTTCCTTCTGCGGCTGCGCGTTCCTGCAAAACGCTGAAGGTAGAAGGTATATCTCATTTATCTAGACAAATTGAAGAAGAAAACAACAGTCAGATGGCGTAGCCTGTTCAGCCCAGAATAAGTGCTTGCAGGTGTATGGTTACCTGGGTGGTTATGTGAGCAGGCGCAAATTCTGGTAGGCGATCGGAACCTGTTCGATTTCCAAGTCTGATAGGATTTGGCAGGCGCTGGCAAAATACATACAATTTATTTCCTTTGCCATCTTGACAGAACATGGAAAAGAATGTATTATAACAGTGTTATGTAACGGTGCTATAAGGAGGCCTTTCTATGGAAGAAAAGTCTACCGCAACCTTGGAAAAAATCCAGGAGGCCGCTCTGGGCGAATTCCTGGACAAGGGGTTTCTGGGTGCTTCCCTGCGGCAGATCGTGAAGAACGCCGGGGTGACCACCGGGGCCTTTTACGGCTACTTCTCCAGCAAGGAGGCCCTGTTCAATGCCCTGGTGGAGCCTCACGCCGCCGCTCTCATGGGTAAGTTCATGGAGGCTCAGATCACCTTTGCCGAGCTGCCCGAGGAGCAGCAGCCCGCCCACATGGGGGTGGAATCCGGGACCTATCTGGACTGGATGGTGGACTACATCTGCCAGCACCGGGAACCCGTAAAACTGCTGTTGTGCCGGGCGGAGGGTACCAGTTATGAGCACTTTGTCCACAACATGGTGGAGATCGAGGTGGAGTATACCCTCCAGTACATGGAGGTGCTCCGCCGCCTGGGGAAGGACATTCCCATGCTGGACAAATCCCTGTGTCATATCATTGCGAGCGGGATGTTCAATGGGGTGTTTGAGATCGTGGTCCACGATATGCCCCGGGAGCAGGCGCTGCGGGATGTGGCGCAGCTGCGGGAGTTCTACACCGCCGGATGGCTGAAATTGATGGGGGCTTGACCCCTGTCTTTTTGGGATAAAAGTTAGTTATTTCTAACTATTTTGCAAGGAGGGATTATTTTGAACCAAAAGAAACCGAGCAGTCTTGCCCGCATCCTGGGTTATGCGGGCAGGCACAAGAACCTGACGATCCTGGGCTGTATCCTGTCCGCCCTGTCGGCGGTGCTGGGGCTGGCTCCCTACCTGTGCGTCTGGCTGGTGGCCAGGAGCGTGCTGGCCGCCTGGCCCAGCCTGGACGGGGCCGGTGACCTGGGCCGTTTTGGTTGGATGGCGGTGTGGTTTGCCATTGGCAGCATCCTGCTGTACTTTGCCGCCCTTATGTCCACCCATATTGCCGCCTTCCGCACCGCCCGAAACATCCGGCGCGCCGCCATGACCCATGTGCTAAAGCTCCCTTTGGGCTTTTTCACCGGAAACCAGTCGGGACGGCTGCGCAAGCTCATCGACGACAATGCCGGGCTTACCGAGGATCTGCTGGCTCATAAGCTGCCCGATCTGGCCGCCACGGCAGTGACGCCCATCGCCGCCATCGTCGTGCTGTTCCTCTTTGACTGGCGGATGGGCCTTCTGTGCCTGCTGACCATGGTGCTGGCTTTGCTGTCCATGTGCCTGATGATGGGCGGCAAGAACGCTGGCTTCTTCCACCGCTATCAAAAAGAGATCGAGCGCATGAGCGGAGAGGCGGTGGAGTATGTCCGGGGCATCCCGGTGGTGAAGATGTTCCAGCAGACGGTCTACTCCTTCAAGGCCTTCTACGCCGCCATCCAGGATTACAGCAATCTGGCCAGCCAGTATGCCATGAGCTGTCGGACAGGACAGACCTGTTTCCTCACATCGATCAACGGGGCCTTTGCTCTGCTGATCCCGGCGGCGCTGCTCATCGCCTCCGGCGGAGATGTGCGTACCACGCTGGTGAACCTGATTTTCTACGCCCTGTTCGCTCCTGCCTGCGGTCAGATGATCAACCGCATCATGTATATGAGCGAGGCGGTGATGGAAGCCGACGAGGCCATTGGCCGGCTGGATGAGATCCTGAGCCAGCAGCCCATGCCGGAGCCAGAAACGCAAAAGCGGCCGGTCAATGCCGCCGTGGCCTTTGACCATGTGACCTTCACCTACCCCGGCGCGGACAGGCCCGCGCTGGAGGATGTGAACTTTTCGGTCCAGCCCGGTGAAGTGGTGGCTCTGGTGGGACCCTCCGGCGGGGGCAAAACCACCGCTGCCAGCCTGATCCCCCGGTTCTGGGATGTGGACAGCGGCAGCGTCACTGTGGGCGGTGCGGACGTACGGGAGCTGGACAGCGCTGCCCTCATGGGGCAGGTGGCCTTTGTGTTCCAGGATACCCGTCTGTTCAAGGAGAGCTTGTTGGAAAATATCCGGGCTGCCCGGCCGGATGCCTCCCGGGAGGAGGTGCTTGCCGCCGCCCATGCCGCCCAGTGCGATGACATCCTGGAAAAGCTGCCCCAGGGGCTGGACACGGTGGTGGGTGCCAGGGGTGTCTACCTCTCCGGCGGGGAACAGCAGCGCATTGCCCTGGCCCGGGCCATTTTAAAGGACGCTCCCATCGTGGTGCTGGACGAGGCCACCGCCTTTGCCGACCCGGAGAATGAGCATCAGATCCAAAAGGCCTTTGAGACCCTGACCCGGAACAAAACGGTGCTGATGATCGCCCACCGGCTGTCCACGGTGCAGAACGCGGACAACATCATCGTCTTAAACGAAGGAAAGATCGCAGAGCAGGGCAGCCACAGCGCCCTATTGGAGAAAAACGGTGTCTACGCCGCCATGTGGGCGGACTATCAGCGCAGCGCCCAGTGGAAGGTTGGAAAGGAGGCAGCGGTATGACAAAGAAATTACAGCACATCTTCGCCCTCAGCGAGAAGGGAGCCAAAGACCTGGTGAAGGCCGTGATTTGGTGCTTTGTGTGCAATCTGGCCCTCATGTTCCCCGTCGGGGCGGTTCTGTTTACCATCCAACATCTGCTTGGCTGTCTGGTGAGTGGCGGCAGTCCCACGGACAGGTTCTGGCTCTATGTGGGTTTTGCTCTGGTGGTACTGGTACTACTGTTCGTCCTCCACTGGTTCCAGTACGCTTCCCTCTACATCGCCACCTACCGGGAGAGCGCCAACCGCCGGGTGAGCCTGGCGGAGACCCTGCGCAGGCTCCCCCTGTCCTTTTTTGGGAACCGTGACCTCAGCGACCTGACCTCCACCATGATCGCCGACTGCTCCAGCCTGGACCAGATGTTTTCCCACTATGTGCCCCAGCTGTTTGCCTCCATCGGCTCCACGCTGGTGATCGGGGTGTGTATGTTTGCCTGCGACTGGCGCATGGCCCTGGCGGTGCTGTGGGTGGTGCCCGTGGCGGTAGCGCTGACGGCGGGAAGTAAGAAGATCCAGGACGCCTTTGGGACGAAAAACATCCTGAACAAGCGGGCGGTGGCCGACTGCATCCAGGAGGGACTGGAGACCATCCGGGACATCAAGGCCTGCCACCGGCAGGAGCGCTACTTGAGCGATCTGGAGGCAAAGCTGGCCGCTATGGAGGGCAGTTCCATCCGGTCCGAGCTGGCCACCGGCGTGTTCGTGTGCTCCGCTCAGGCATTCCTGCGTCTGGGGCTTGCCACTACGGTGCTCACCGGTGGGTCGCTGCTGCTGACTGGGGAGCTGTCCTTCCTCTATTTCCTGGGCTTCCTGTTCGCTGCCGCCCGGCTGTACGATCCTCTGGGGGTGGTGCTCCAGAACATCGCCGCCACCTTCAATACCAAGCTGCAAATTGAACGGATGCGCTCCATCCTGGAGCAGCCGGTGCAGACGGGAACAGAGGACTTCCACCCCGACCGCTACGACATCACCTTTGACCATGTCTCCTTTGCCTACCGGGAGGGCACTGGGGTACTGGAAGATGTGAGCTTCACCGCCCGCCAGGGAGAGGTCACCGCCCTCATCGGCCCCTCCGGGGGCGGGAAATCTACCGCCTGTAAGCTGGCCGCCCGATTCTGGGACGTCACCGGCGGGAAGGTGTCCCTGGGCGGAACGGACGTGTCCACGGTGGACCCGGAGACCCTCCTGCGTTTCTACTCCATGGTGTTCCAGGACGTGGTGTTGTTCCGGGATACGGTGATGGAGAACATCCGCCTGGGCCGCCGGGGCGCCACCGACGAGGAGGTGCTGGAAGCCGCCAAGGCCGCCCAATGCGACGAATTTATCCGCAAACTGCCCCAGGGCTACCAGACGGTGATCGGGGAGAACGGTTCCACCCTCTCCGGCGGGGAGCGGCAGCGGATCTCCATTGCCCGGGCACTTCTAAAGGACGCGCCGGTGGTGCTGCTGGACGAGGCCACCGCCAGCCTGGATGTGGAAAATGAAAGCGCCGTCCAAACCGCCCTCTCCCGCCTGCTCCGGGGCAAGACGGTGCTGGTCATTGCCCATCGGATGCGCACCGTGGCCGGAGCCGACCACATCGTGGTGCTGGAGGACGGCCATGTGGTCCAGCAGGGCACCCCGGCAGAGCTGATGGAGCAGGGCGGCCTTTACCGCCGCATGGTGGAGCTCCAGACCGAGAGCGCCCAGTGGAGGCTGGGTTCATGATTTTATCCATTCAAGTTTATTAAGCTCGTTCATTTTTCGGGAGTACAACATCCTTTGCCGGCAATATACTGCTGTTCTGGCGGAGGATGTCATACTCCCGTTTTTTCTGTTAAGATTTCAACACTCTGATTGCAGGGACACAATTCGCCTAGCATCGGGGGCCCAGTGGACTCATTGAATGGCTAAAACAGGCATTTTTCAGGGTCATATGATAGACTAAAGGTCTCGTGTGAAGTAGGAGACGCCAACAAAAAGAGCTGCCATGCCAGTAGGATGCTGGCATAGCGGCTCTTTTATGGTTCAGTAATAATGATAGTGGAAGCAGGAGCATGGGTGGGAGGTATCTTTATTAAGGAAAACTTCACGCTCCCATTTGCTGATTGCTTGTCTGGATACTCCTAACTGATAAGAAAGTTCCTCTTGCGATAGTCCAGCTTCCTTTCTCAATTTTTGTATTTTTTCTCCAAAGGTCATTCTGTGCTCCTCCTTTCGCTATCAGTATACACTTTTTGCTGATAGAGCACCACCAACATGCGGTTTCTTTTCCGCAACGTGCAGTTGCAACCATGCGTTGCATACGATTTTTCGCGTTTTTTCATTCTACATCTCAGCCGCAAGAGAGTGAACAGCTGCAACGAAGAAGTCATACAAGATTGTGGTCCGTTGTCTATTTTTCCTGTGCATTTCTTTACGGCATACCATCATTCGAGCCGGAGCCGTCGCCATCACCCCATTCCAGCGGCGTTCATCTTGTCCGCCCGCTGGCTCGGCTGGCTTTGCCATCTCCCCTATAAACGGGAAGCTCGTTATCCCACTCATACGCCAGTTTTGGTCCGCCGCCAAATTGAATGAGACCACAATACGCAAATCCTTCTCGGACCAGTATGTGCTGCATTCCTTTGTTTTCATCTTGCGTATCCACTCTGATAGCATGGATATTCTTTGACAGACATAGCTCTTTTATCAAGTCAAACGCTTCCTTCGATCGTCCGCCGCCTCTTGCCTTTTTATTGAAAGCCATTCTATGAACCACAGCATAGGGTCTATTCGTTTTCCAAGCCCCCTCTATTTTGCGATACGCAGGTTCATCGCCAATGATAATGCAACAATATCCAATGATCCCTTGTTCATCCACAAAGGTATATCCCATATTTTGAGCAATATCCTCGAGAATGGTCTCCCGCGTAGGATAATCAGGTCGCCACTGCTCAAACCCTAAAGATTTATGATAGGCTCTCGCGTCCTCTATACATTGGTAACATATTTCAGCCTCATTTGCTTTAGCTTTCCTCAATTCCATTTCAGCAGACTCCTTTCTTCTCACAAATTTTCCTTCATCGCTCATTCCTGCCTGCGATTCATTTTAGCATCCTTGGAATGATATTTCTACCGGTCATCCACAAAATATTTTACGAAACAGTGGGGCGGCTTTCTGCTCTCTTATTTATGTTGCTTTAAAGAGCACTTACCCGATGCACGCCTGCAGCAATACCATGCCACCTACGGCCTGGTCTACATCGCGGTGTGGCTGCTGGCGTATGACTGACGGCCGGTCATCGCCCATCGGATCCAACAGCAAAAGCCCCTGCAAAAGCAGGGACTTTTCAGACTGTCAAAAAAGTCCCGTCCAGCCGACATGTGCGGATGGACGGGACACATACAGGGAAATTTTGCGCTGAGAGTGTGCGAGGCCGTAAGGCCGAGTGCGCGGTTCAGCGCCAAATTTTGTCCCCAGGGGGATACCAGGGGGAAGGAATTTCTGTTGCGCGACTGCGCGCAGAAATGGGTTCCCCCTGGAGCGTGTCGATTTTCGACACGCTAAAAAGCCCCTGCAAAAGCAGGGGCTTTTCTTTCGATGTAGCATTCAGTTTTGGGCGCCGCCGTCCTTGCCCTTGCGGCCAAAGCGGTATTCTTTGCCGTCGCGGATGCGCTGCAGGTTGGAGCGGTGCATATAGAACACCATGGCTCCCATGATGGCCGCGCCGATGGTGGTCACCGCCAGGTCGCGGCCGGGCAGGCCGGTCAGCAGGCCATAGCCCAGCGTCAAAAAGGGATAGCTCACCGCCATGACGATGCTGCCCAGGGACACCATACCAGTGGGGATCAGACAGGCCAGAAAGATCACCAGCAGGAAGGGGATCAGGGCCGGCTGCACAGCCAGGATGGCGCCGCCTGCCACCAGCACGCCCTTGCCGCCCTTGAAGCCGAAGTACAGGGGTTTGAGATGGCCCACCACCGCCAGGATGGCCGCCAGATACACCCCCAGGTAAGCCGAAAAAGTCTCCCCGGACAGAAAGGTAAACAGCCACCGGCCGATGCAGACCGCCAGGACGCCCTTCAGCACGTCCCCTGCCGCCGTCATGGCCGCGGCCCGCTTGCCAAAGGTGCGCAGCATATTGGTCATGCCCGCCGCGCCGCTGCCGTGGTTGCGCACGTCATCGTGATAAATAAACTTGGACACCAGAATGCCGGTGTCGATGCTGCCCAGCAGGTATGCCTGCAGGGCCGCAGCCAGAACGATCGCCAGGTCCATCCACATGGAATTTTACCTCCTCATCTTGCCGCCGGGCCGGTATGCCCGGCGCCTGTCAGCCTTACCTTACCACAGTGCGCGGCTTTTTGCAAGTATCAGACATCTTTTGCGCCCACCTGACCGGTGCCGCGCTCACGGACCACCAGGCGGATGGGGGTATGCTCCAGACTGAAACTCTCCCGGATCTGGTTGATCAGATATCGCTGGTAGCTGAAGTGGAACAGGGGCTTGGAGTTGACAAAGGCCACAAACGTGGGAGGCCGGGTGGAGGCCTGGGTCAGATAGAAGATCTTCAGCCGGCGGCCCTTGTCCGTGGGCGGCTGCACCCGGGCCGTGGCCCGTGCCAGCATCTCGTTCAGCACGCCGGTGGGCACACGGGCGCCGTTCTGGGTATCCACATCCCGGATCAGCCGCATCAGCCGGTCGATGTTGTAGCCGGTCTGGGCCGAGATGAAGAGGATGGGCGCATAGCTCATAAAGCTGAAGCACTCGGCATAGCCCCGGCGCTGCAGCTCCATGGTGTTGGTCTCCTTGCCCTCCACGGCGTCCCACTTGTTCACCACAATGATGCAGGCCTTGCCCTGCTCGTGGGCATAGCCCGCGATCTTGCTGTCCTGCTCGGTAAAGCCCACCGTGGCGTCCACCAGGATCAGGGCCACACGGCTGCGCTCCACCGCCGCCAGGGCGCGCACCACCATGTAGCGCTCCAGCCCCTCGCCGATGTTGGAGCGGCGGCGCAGGCCCGCGGTATCGGTAAAGATGAACTTGCCGAACTGGTTGTCCACCGGGGTGTCGATGGTGTCCCGGGTGGTGCCCGCCTCGTCGGCCACGATCATCCGGTTTTCCCCCAGGATGCGGTTGGTCAGGCTGGATTTGCCCACGTTGGGCCGTCCGATGATGGCCACCGGGATCCGGTCCTCCTCCACCACCGTTTCGGAGAAATCCAGGTGGGCGCAGACCGCGTCCAGCAGGTCGCCGGTGCCATGGCCATGGACGGCAGATACCGGCATCACCTCGTCAAAGCCCAGGTTGTAGAACTCGTACAGCTCCATCGGGGGATCGCCTACGCTGTCGCACTTGTTCACCGCCAGGATCACCGGCTTGCGGCTGCGGCGCAGCATATGGGCCACCTCCTCGTCCGAGGCGGTCAGGCCCGAGCGCACATCCACCACAAAGACGATGCAGTCGGCGGTATCAATGGCGATCTGGGCCTGCTGGCGCATATGGGCCAGGATGCCCTCGGTGGCCTTGGGCTCGATGCCGCCGGTGTCCACCAGCAGCAGTTCCCTGCCCTGCCACTCGCAGGGCGCAAAGATGCGGTCCCGGGTGATGCCCGGGGTATCCTCCACAATGGCCAGACGCTGGCCGCACAGTTTATTGAACAGGGTGGACTTGCCCACATTGGGCCGGCCCACCACTGCGACAATGGGTTTACTCATGGCTTGTTTCCTCCTTCTGGGGCTTTTTGCGGCGGGAGATATGCAGCCCGCTGCGCAGCAGGGCCCGGGCCTCTTTGCCGCCGTCGGCCGGCAGGATCTCCACCTTCACCCCCAGCCGCTGGGCCAGCTGCTCCACCGTGATGCTGTCCAGGAACATATCCCGTTCGCTGCGCAGCATCACTTCGGGCACCCCCAGCACATCGCTGGTCAGCTTGCCCGCGCACTGCTCGATGATGTCCGTGGCGGTCACCAGGCCCGCCACCCCCACGTTGCCGCCAAAAAAGCGGTTCCGGATGGGGTGCACCGTCACCGTGATCATGGGATACTGGCGGTGCAGCTCCTCCATCATGGCGGTGATCAGGGGCGCCGCCATGGTGCCGGTGACCACATCCATCTTCTTTTCCCGATAGACCGCGTGGGCGCGCTCCAGCTCAGCCCGGAAGCTGTCCTCATACAGCCGCCACATCCCCACGCCGTTTTCCAGCTGGGCAAAATCCTCATAGAACGACGCCGGCGGGATGGGCCGCCCGGCGTTCAGATACCACTCGTCGCTGGGATAGACGATACGGCTGCCATAGCGGGCTTTGGCCTGTTCGCCAAAGTCCTCCATCAGGTCGATCACCGCGGCGCTGGAGGGGCCGTCGTAGGGCGTCTGCGGGTACAGACCCTGGCGGTAGTCGGTGATGCCGCAGGGCACCGCCGCGATGCTCTGGACGGCAGGACCCAGCTCGAGCAGGTCGGTCAGGGTGCGGCGCAGTTCTTCCCCGTCGTTGATGCCGCGGCACAGCACCAGCTGGCAGTTCACCGCGATGCCCGCCTCGGTCAGGCGGCGCAGATATTGCAGGGTCTCGCCGCCCCGGCGGTTGGCCAGCATCATCGAGCGCAGCTGGGGGTTGGTGGTATGCACCGAGATATTGATGGGGGAAATATGCATCCGGATGATCCGGTCGATCTCCCTCTGGTGCATATTGGTCATGGTGATATAGTTGCCGAACAAAAAGGACAGCCGCTCGTCGTCGTCCTTGAAGTAGAGGCTCTCCCGCATCCCCGGGGGCATCTGGTCGATGAAGCAGAAGATGCAGCGGTTGGCGCAGGAATGCTTTTTGTCCCCCAGGTAGGTGGCAAAATTACACCCAAAGTCCTCGCCGGGCTGACGGGCCACCTCCAGCTCCCGGATGGCGCCCTGTACGCGGGCGGTCAGGTGAAAGCCGGGGCTGTCGGTGTAAAACTGGTAGTCCAGCGCGTCGTTGATGGCGTTGCCGTCCACCGCCACCAGCTCGTCCCCCGGGCCCAGGCCAAGCGCCTGGGCGTCGCTGCCCGGGGCCACTGTGTCGATCTTGATGGCCATAGGCCGTCTCCTTTCTCGTCGCAAAACAGGGCGGGCACAGCGGCCCCCCGGAGCGAAAGCAAAGAAGAAGGGGAAGGCATAACACGCCCTCCCCTTCTGTCATACATCCATTATGCCACCAAGTAAAATGCAAATCAGCCCTTCTTGATGACTTCCTCGCCCTTGTAGTAGCCGCAGTTGCCGCAGGCCTGGTGGGGGAGCTTGAAAGAGCCGCAGTTGCTGCACTTCACCAGCGTGGGGGCCTCCAGCTTCCAGACATTGCTGCGACGCTTGTCGCGGCGGGCCTTGGAAAGATGTCTCTTGGGTACTGCCATAGTTTGCACCTCCTTGGATGGAATATCAATTCAGCAGTGATCTCAGCACGCTCAGCCTCGCGTCCGGCTGTGCGCTTTCTTCCGGCGCAGCCGGGCAGGAGCAGGGACGTTTGCGCCCGCACTGGGGACACAGCCCCAGGCAGTCGGCACTGCACAGCAGCACCGTGGGGATCTGGAAGCAGAACTCCTGGTACAGCCAGTCGTCCAGATCAAGGCACCCCTCTGCGTTGAGGGGCAGCTCAAAATCAGGGTCGTCCAGGTCCCGTTCCCGGGCTGTCCACTCCGCGTCCACCTGCACGTCCAGGCAGACAGGGTCGAGACAGCGTGCGCATTCGCCATGCACCGATGCCTTGGCCCGCAAAGTCATATGCACCTCGTCCCCTTCCGCCCTGGCGGCAAAGCCGGCTGTGACAGGGTCCTCGATACGGGCGCCGGCAAAATCACGCCCCGACAGATCGCAGTCGAATGTCTGCTGCCAGTCGGCGCGGCCGGACGCCATGAACCTCCTCAGGTCAAATTGCATAGTACACCTCTAAAAAGCTGCCTTGTAAGTATAGCGCCAAAGGGGGCTTGTGTCAAGCCCCAAATTGCGTACAAGTGGAGAAATTTTCTTGCCGGGCTCAAAACACGGCGAAAGCCGGCGCGCTGTCCGGCGCACCGGCTCCCGTCCCTGCTTTACAGAGCTTGCATCTTTTTTACAGATACTTCTTGACGTTGTGGGGCAGGGTCGCCTCGTCGGCGCTGACGGTGACGGTCACCCGCACCGAATCCCCTGCGATGGCGGCCATCTCGTCCAGCACCACGCCCAGACGGTTGACGTCGTGGTCCAGCACCTTCAGGATGCCGTCGATGTAGATATCGGTGATGTCATAGTTGCTGGCCATCAGACCTGCCACAAAGCCGTAGAGCATCTCGCCGCCCTGGATCTTGTACTCGTCGAGGTCGATGAGGCGTGCAGCCGAGGCGATGTCATAGGTGAGCTTCATGCCCTTTTCCACGACAACGACGCTGCCCTTGCTGGTGCGGACCGATTCGTTGATCATATCGATCATAGCCTTGGTCTTGCCCGAACCCTTGGTGCCAACAATCAGTCTAATCATAATAATGCCTCCTGTATTTTCCTCGCCTCGCGGCGGGAGAGTTCCTTTCGTTTGGCTTCGGCCGTTCCGCCAAAGCCGACCGGGGTGTTTACTTGAGCTTAGCCTCCAGCTCGGCGGTCAGGCTCTCATAGCCAGGCTTGCCCAGCAGCGCGAACATATTCTTCTTGTAGCTCTCGACGCCCGGCTGGTTGAAGGGGTTGACCCCCAGCAGATAGCCGCTGCAGGCGCAGGCACGCCAGAAGAAGTAGATCAGGTAACCCACATTGTAGGCCGACAGGTCGTCCACGTCGATCAGCAGCTGGGGCACGCCGCCGTCGGTGTGGGCCAGGATGGTGCCCTCCATCGCCTTGCGGTTGACCACGCTCATGTTCTGGCCCGCCAGGAAGTTCAGACCGTCAAAGTTGCCTTCCAGCTCCTCGATGTAGAGGTCGCGGGCCGGCGTCTTGACATTGACGATGGTCTCGAACATATTGCGGGTGCCCTCCTGGATGAACTGGCCCATGGAGTGCA
Organism: Faecalibacterium sp. An58; assembly: GCF_002161515.1. Taxonomy (NCBI): domain Bacteria; kingdom Bacillati; phylum Bacillota; class Clostridia; order Eubacteriales; family Oscillospiraceae; genus Faecalibacterium; species Faecalibacterium sp. An58. The sequence goes on along the minus strand of NZ_NFHX01000004.1, from coordinate 150,462 downwards.
GGTCGGTGGAGAAGATGCAGCTGGCGGGGAACAGGCCCTTGTTGTCCTTGCCCTCGCTCTCGCCGAACAGCTGCTTGTACCACTCGTTCATCAGCGCGAAGTTGGGCTCGTAGCACTCGAGGATCTCGATCTGCTTGCCCTTGCGGCTGAGGATGTTGCGGGCTGCGGCATACTTGTAAGCGTCGTTGTCGGGGCTCAGCTGGGAGAAGCGGTCCATGGCGTCGGCAGCGCCCTGCATCAGCTCGGCGATGTCGATGCCGGCGGCGGCGATGGGCAGCAGGCCCACAGCCGACAGCACCGAATAGCGGCCGCCCACATCGTCCGGCACCACAAAGGTGGGCCAGCCCTGGCTGTCCGCCAGCTGCTTGAGGGTGCCGCGGGCCCGGTCGGTGGTGGCATAGATCCGCTTGTTGGCTTCCTCAGCGCCCACCTGGTCCTCCAGCAGCTTGCGCAGCACGCGGAATGCCAGGCTGGTCTCGGTGGTGGTGCCGGATTTCGAGATCACGTTGATCGAGAAGCGTTTCCCCTTGCACAGGGCGATGATATCGTTCAGCGCCGTGGGGCTGATGCTATTGCCGCAGAAGTAGATCTTCAGGCCCGGCTCCAGCTCGTTGTGGTAGACGCCCTTGACAGCCTCCACCACGGCCCGTGCGCCCAGGTAGCTGCCGCCGATGCCGGCCACCACCAGCACGTCCGAGTCGCTGCGGATCTGCTGTGCAGCGGCCTGGATGCGGGCAAACTCTTCCTTATCATAGTCCCGGGGCAGGTACATCCAGCCCAGGAAGTCATTGCCAGGGCCGGTCTTGGATTCCAGCATCTGATGGGCCGCCGCCACCTGGGGATAGATGGCCGCAAACTCATCCTCTTTGACAAACGGAGAAAGGTGCCTGGTGTTAAACGAAACGCTCATGATCTATGGCCTCCAAACTGTTCCTTCCTGTATGTTCTTCGCTGCCGGCCGGCAGGGCCACAGGCCCCTGGCCGCTTACAGCAGAGATTCTTTCTCTAAGTGTACCGTTCCGCCCGGATAAAGTCAAGGCCAAAATCCCCGGGATTCATACAATTTTAACAAGCCCCCGCCGGGCGTCCTTGTAAATTCTGTTAATTTTCGCGTCAAACTGCAATTTCCTTTTCCGCAGGCCGCGTCCCGGGGTGGGTTTGCCGTCCAAAATGCCCCGGCGGCCGGCGCCTGTCTTATAAAAAAGTCTCGGCCATCAGCCGCACCGCACCCGCCAGATCCAGCACGGCGGCGTCTGCCGCAGCCCGGACGGGCCAGCTGCCCACAGGCTGTTCCCCGCTCAGGATGGTGACGCTGCCCACCTGGCTGCCCCGCTCCAGGGGCGCGCCGCTGACGGCGGGCAGGTCCACCCGGGCCGTCAGGGCCCCGGCGCCCCCTTTGGGCACCAGAAGGCGCTCGGGCAGGGCGGTATAGTCCAGGGGAACGTCCTCCACGGTGCTGCCCGTCACATCCAGGTAGAGGGGCCGGCCGCCCAGATCGGGCAGGGGCGCCGCCTCATAGGCGGAAAAACCGTAGTCCAGCAGGGTGGTGGCCGCCTCGAACCGCTCGGCGCTGGAGCTGGACCCCAGCACCACCGCGATGAGATCCAGCCCGTCCCGGCTGGCCGACGCCGAAATGCACACCCCTGCGCCCCCGGTGGTGCCGGTCTTGAGCCCGGTGATCCCCTCATAGCGGCGCAGCAGCTTGTTGGTGTTCACCAGCATGGTCTCGCCGCCCCGCAGCGTGTCGGTCCAGATGCCGCTGTAATGCAGCACCTCGGGGCACTCGTTCAGGATGGCCCGGCTCATGACGGCCACATCCCGGGCGGTGGACAGGTGTCCCTCGGTGTCCAGGCCGCAGGCATTCTTAAAGGTCGTATCCTCCATCCCCAGCTGGGCGGCTTTGGCGTTCATCTGGGCCACAAAGGCTTCCTCGCTGCCTCCCACCAGCTCGGCCACCGCCACGGCCGCGTCGTTGGCGCTGGACACACAGATGGCCCGCAGCATCTCGTCCAGGGTAAAATGCTCCCCCGGCTCGATCCAGATCTGGCTGCCTCCCATGCTGGCGGCGTGTTCGCTCACCGGCACCGGGGTATCCAGGGTCAGCCGCCCGTCATGGATGGCCTCAAAGGTCAGCAGCAGGGTCATCACCTTGGTGATCGAGGCGATGGGCACCCGCTGGCTGGCGTTTTTCTCATACAGCACCGTGCCGGTGCCCTGGTCGATCAGTACCGCCGCCCGGCAGGGCAGCGACAGCTCGGGCGCCTGCACGGCGGTCTGCTGCGCCGCAGCCAAAAGGGCGGGCGTCTGCGCGGCGGCGGCCGGGGCAGCCATCCCCAGCCACAGACACAGCGCCGCCGCGCACCCAAGAGCCAAACTTCTGCAAACCATGCTTTCTGCCTCCATCCCGTTTTCCTGTGCCGCCGCACCCGGCGGCCTCTGGTGTGATTTTATGCGCCGGGACGGCTGTCCAGCACGGCAGGATTGCATCTTGCCTTTTTCGCTCTGATTCGCTATACTCAGGTGTGTTTTATTCTGCCCTGTGTGTGAAAGGATCATCCATGCGTGTTTGTTTTTATACCCTTGGCTGCAAGGTGAACCTCAATGAGACCGAAGCCCTGGAGCAGCTGTTCCGGCGCAGCGGGTTCACGGTGGTGCCCGACGGCCAGCCCGCCGACGTCTACATCGTCAACAGCTGCACCGTCACCAATTTCGGGGACCAGAAAAGCCGCAAATGGCTGCGCCACGCCAAACGGGAGAACCCCGGCGCCGTCACCGTCCTCACCGGCTGCTACCCCCAGGCGTTCCCCGAGCAGGCTGCCGGCCTGCTGGAAGCGGACCTGGTCTGCGGCAACACCGACCGCCGCGCCATCCTGGACCATGTGATGCAGCTGCTGAACGGCCATGAGCGGATCGTGGCCGTCACCCCCCACACCCGGGGGGAGGCCTTCGAGGAGATGCCGGTGGACCGGTTCGAGACCCACACCCGCGCCTTTATCAAGGTGGAGGACGGCTGCAACCGCCGGTGCGCCTACTGCATCATCCCCAAGGCCCGGGGCCCGGTGCGCAGCCGTCCCATCTCCAGCATCCTGGCCGAGCTGCGCCAGCTGGCCGGCGCGGGCTACCGGGAAGTGGTGCTCAGCGCCATCTCCCTGCCCAGCTACGGCACCGACACCGGCACCGACCTCTACGAGCTGGTGGAGCAGTGCGCCGGGGTGGAGGGCATCCAGCGCATCCGCCTGGGCAGCCTGGACCCCGATATGCTCACCCCGGAGGGCATCCGCCGGCTGGCCGCCGTGGACAAGCTCTGCCCCCAGTTCCACCTCAGCCTCCAGAGCGGCTGCGACGCCACGCTGCGCCGGATGCGCCGGCCCTACACCACCGCCCAGTATCTGGACGTCGTCCGGCAGCTGCGGCAGGCCTATGCGGGGCGCCCGGTCAGCTTCACCACCGACTGCATCTGCGGCTTCCCCGGGGAGAGCGAGGAAGATTTTGTGCGCAGCTGCGGCTTTTTGGAGGAAGTGGGCTTTCTGCGGGTGCACGTTTTCCCCTATTCCCGGCGGGAGGGCACCCCGGCCTACGATTTCCCCCAGCAGGTCCACGAGCGGGAAAAGCAGGCCCGCAGCCGCCGGATGCACGACCGGGCCGAGGAGGTCCGCCGCGCCGTGCTGGCCGGCCTGGAAGGCTCCGAGGACCAGGTGCTGCTGGAGACCCCCGCCTCGGCCACCGTCTTCACCGGCTATACCCGGCTGTATGTGCCGGTCAGCGTGTCGGCGCCGGGCTGTGCCGCCGGGGATATCGTGCGGGTGCGGCTGGGCCGCTACGACGGCGCCCGGGTCCAGGCGGCGTTCCTGGGCCGGGTCTGAGGCAAGACGGCTTCACCCTTTGGATTCGTTATTTTCTTGACAGATTTTTCGGGCTATCCCTTTTCAAGGGGCGCAAAATGTGCTAGAATAAAATTGTATGAGGCGGCGCCGGGGGACGGTCTTTCCCCGCAGACAGGCGCCGCCACGACCCATGGCACGGGCACGGCCCGCAGGCCAGGTTTCTGCAAAGCAAAGGAGAGTTTGGAATGAGCTTCAGAGGCATCAATACCACCGTCATCCAGATCCGGCGGGCGGTATTCACCGAAGTCGCCCGGATGGCCTATGCCAATGTGAAGGGCGAGAAGGCCAACAGCATGATGCGCAAGATCCCCTACACCATCATCCCCGGTGAGGAAGGCAAGCTGCGCAAAGATATCTTCCTGGAGCGCGCCATCGTTGAGGAGCGCGTCCGCCTGGCCATCGGCCTGCCCACCCGCCGCATGGACGAGCACAACAGCGTGGTGTCCGGCCTGGAAGACGCCAACATCGCCGCCAAGTACTACGATCCCCCCCTCATCAACGTCATCAAGTTCGCCTGCAACCGCTGCCCCGAAAAGATGGTCAAGGTCTCCGACCTGTGCCAGGGCTGCCTTGCCCATCCCTGTATGGAAGTGTGCCCCAAGAACGCCATCGTGTGGGAGTCCGGCCGTTCCACCATCGACCAGGACAAGTGCATCAAGTGCGGCCGCTGTGTGGACGTCTGCCCCTACCACGCCATCGTCAAGACCGAGCGTCCCTGCTCGTCGGCCTGCGGCATGGGCGCCATCCACTCGGATACGCTGGGCCGCGCTGAGATCGACTATTCCAAGTGCGTGTCCTGCGGCCAGTGCCTGGTCAACTGCCCCTTCGGCGCCATTGCCGACAAGGGCCAGATCTATCAGCTGATCCAGAGCTTCAACCGCGGCGACCGCGTGTATGCCCTGGTGGCCCCCGCCTTCATCAACCAGTTCCCCGCCCTGAACACCACCGCCAAGCTGCAGGCCGCCCTGCAGCAGGTGGGCTTCTGCGACACGGTGGAAGTGGCCATCGGCGCCGACCTGTGCACGGTGGACGAGGCCCACGACTTCCTGAACGAAGTGCCCGAGAAGCTGAACTTCATGGCCACTTCCTGCTGCCCCGCCTGGAGCATGATGGCCAAGACCCTGTTCCCCGACATGGCCAAGAACATCTCGATGACCATGACCCCCATGGTCTTTACCGCGCGGATGATCAAGGCCGCCGATCCCGAGGCCCGGATGTGCTTCATCGGACCTTGCGCCGCCAAAAAGCTGGAGGCTTCCCGCCGGCATGTGCGCAGCGACGTGGATTTCGTGCTCACCTTTGAGGAGCTGGCCGGCGTCATGGAGGCCAGAGGCATCGACTATGCTTCCCTGCCCGCAGAGGAGGAGGAGCTGCACTACGGCTCGGCGGCAGGCCGCGGCTTTGCCCAGTCGGGCGGCGTGGCCAAGGCTGTGGCCGACAAGATCCACGAGTGGTATCCCGACCGCGAGGTCAAGATCGCCTCGGCCCAGGGCCTGGCAGAGTGCAAGAAGCTGCTGATGATGGCCAAAGCCGGCAAGTACAACGGCTACCTGCTGGAGGGCATGGGCTGCCCCGGCGGCTGCATCGGCGGCGCCGGCACCATTGCCGATCCCAACCGCACTGCGGTGCAGCTGAACAAGTACGTTTCCTCTGCCCCGTTCACCGACCCCGAGCAGAGCGCCTTCATCAACAACATCCACCTGCTGAAGGACGACCCCAACTTTGAATAATCCCTGATTTGCCCCGCCCCCGGCTTTCTTCCGCGAGAAGGCCGGGGGTTTTTGTGCGCAGAAAAATGCGCGTATAAGTGCGCGCTGTTCCTCCGGCCGGGCGGACGTTACAATGGTCGAAAAAGCCGTCCGGAAAGGAGGAAGCGAGTTGAATCTATACGGCTATGTCCGGGTCAGCACCCGGGAACAGAACGAGGACCGCCAGCTGGACGCTCTGCGCCGGGTGTCGGTGCCGGAGAAAAACATCTACATCGACAAGCAGTCGGGCAAGGACTTCGACCGGCCCCAGTACCGCAAACTGCTGCGCAGGCTGAAACGGGATGACCTGCTCTATATCCTGAGCATCGACCGGCTGGGGCGCAGCTACCAGGAGGTGCTGGAGCAATGGCGCTTTTTGACCAAAGAGAAGGGCATCGATCTGGTGGTCCTGGATATGCCCCTGCTGGACACACGCCTGGGCCGGGACCTGATCGGGTCTTTTCTGGCCGACGTGGTATTGCAGGTGCTGTCCTTTGCCGCCGAAAACGAGCGTGAGAACATCCGTCAGCGCCAGGCCGAGGGCATCGCCTCCGCCAGGGCCCGGGGCGTGCGCTTTGGCCGCCCGCTGCGGCCCCTGCCCCAGCAGTTCCCCACCCTCTGCCGGGCCTGGCAGGACGGGCAGCTGACCCTCCGGCAGGCTGCAGCAGCCTGCGGTCTGCCGCCCAGCACCTTTTATGACAGGGCCCGCCGCTTGCGGCAGGACAGCCGCTCCTGAAAGATCCCCGGCCAGCAGGCCGGGGATTTTTTGTGCCTGCCTGTCCGGAAATGTCCCCGGCGCAAAAGCAAACAGACCGGTTTGGAAAAGTATACCTTTCCAAACCGGCCTGAGCGTCCATTCTTTGTGAAAAATTATATCACAAAATCGTATTCTCTGCAATCGAAAACCTGCTGCACACCATCCAAAAATACCAGTCTGGAATTGTATACCCTTCCAAACCTCAAGCTGAAATTCTACTTTGAGTATGGAGGTAAACGTATGCAAGTGAAAAAATGTATGGCCCTGCTACTTACAGGAATGCTGTCAGTCAGTGCACTTTCAGGGTGCAACAGAACAATCATCGAGCATCAGTTTCATACGAACACAGAAACAAATACTGAGTATATCACGGAAATCATCGAAAGCGGCTCACCAATCGAAATCCAGAACCTGGAAAAGCTGTTAAATGAACATGGTATAAAATTAATTATAACGATAAATAATATGCAGTCTTTTCCGCAAGATGCACAAGGAGATATTAATAATATATCCATAACTCAAGATGATTTCGTTAATTGGCTAGATAAGCCCAGTGTGGAATACTGTTTGTATAAAGAGTTTGATCCGAGTACAAAAGCATTAGACTTTGTAAACGGATTGCTCAATCACACAAATATGATCTACCAGGCCTTCCTTCAACTTACTGACGAGCAATGGAGCAAATTAAGTAATATAGAAACTTTATATGTCATAGGTGTGTTCGTTCAGAACAATAATAACTTATACCTAGAAACAGCCTTTTCGTCAGATCCTTACCACTAATATTTGATTCAGATAAATAGTTGGAGGCCCTATATGTACATCAAAAAATTTCTGGCTCTTTTCCTGGCGGCGGCTGTCCTGGCGTGCGGGCTGGCGGGCTGCGGCGCAACGGTGGAGCACCACTTTGATGACGATCAATATTCTGCTGCCGCCGAAGCGGCCATGCGCAGCATTTCGGCCAGCCTGGGCCGGGTAGAGACCCTTGTGAACAGCCACGATGTGGAATTGTACGGCGCTTTTGCCCAGTTTGAGGACGGCAGCCTGGGCCGCCCCGATGGCAATGTGACAGATACCGCCTTCACTCAGGCTGCTCTGGATAGCTGGGCCCAAAATCCCCGGCATAAGCTGTGCACCTATGCCGAGAGCGGCCGGACGATCGAGGAATATCTGCCGGTTTGGCAGCGCCAGATCGATGCCGCTTACAATGCTCTGAGCACCCTTACCGATGCACAGTGGGAAGCTATGCATGGCAAAACCCTTTCCCTGATGGGTGCATTGGTGGAGTCAGGCGGAAAAGTCTATGTGGAGACAAGCCTCTCCTGTGCATGATGATGCAAGTGGAAGTACATCTTTTGGACTACCTGGCCCTGCGGGCAGGCTGCACATACTTGAGCGACCTGCACCGGCCGGGGCCCGGCCAGCGGGCGAGGCTGTGCCGGGCGCTGGCCGAACTTGCGCCCGACTGCGCGCCCCAGCGGGAATGGGATGACGCGGTGGCCTACCTTACCGGCGGGCCGCCCGCGCCCGGCCCCGAGGCCGCCAAAGCCGCCCTGCTGGACTGGCTGGACCAGCCGCACACAAACTGAACACCCCACCGGAAAAGCCCCGGGCTTGAAGGCTCCTTTGAAAGGAACCCACAGCCCGGGGCTTTATTTTGCCGTCAGACGGGATCAGTCGTCCCAGCGGTCGTCGTCCCAGCGGTCGTCGTCCCAATCGTCGTCGTAGCGGTCATCCCAGTCATCGTCGTAACGATCGTCCCAGTCGTCATCGTAACGGTCGTCCCAGTCGTCATCGTAACGGTCGTCCCAGTCGCGGCGGTCCCGCTCGGCCTTCAGCACCTTGCCGGAGGAAGCGCCGATCTCGTACTCGTACTTAACGTCGCCCACCAGGATATCCAGCTCGTACTTGCCGTCGTCGTAGTCCCGCTCGATGACTTTCAGGTCGCTCACATCGCAGCCCAGGTGATCGGCGGCGATCTTGACAGCGGTGTCATAGTCCACGGAGGCAGCCGAAGCAGGCAGAGAGCTGCATGCGGTCAGGGCGGTCAGAGCCAGGGCGGCGGTGAGGGTCAGGATCTGCTTGCGGTTCATCTTCTTCATAGTAGTTGTCTCCTTTGATCGTTTGTGTGGGTGTGTTTGCTGCTTTGTTTATAGAATACGGCGGCAGGGGGCTGAAACCGGGGTCACGGGAAAAATTTTTTGGAAAAATTTTTGCCCGGTCCGGCAGAGGCAGCGGCGGTTGCAGGGCTGGGCGCAGGCTGGTATAATGAAAATGGATCACGGGCGGAAAGCCCGGCAGACATCCAAGCAAAAACGCTCGTTCCTGCGCGCCAAAGGAGCAAACATACCCCATTGGAACCGTGCAGAACGAACCACGCTTTCGGCGGAGCTTTCTCCCCCTGGCTTTTCGTTCTGCATTTTTTTCGGGCAGGGCCACCTGTCCCAGGCGAAAGATAAAGGAGGCTACATCGATGTCCTACATCATGGCACTGGATGCAGGCACCACATCCAATCGCTGCATCCTGTTCAATCAGGCGGGAGAGATGTGCAGCGTTGCACAGAAGGAATTCACCCAGTATTTCCCCCGGCCCGGGTGGGTGGAGCACGACGCCAACGAGATCTGGACCACCCAGCTGGGCGTAGCCCTGTCGGCCATGAACCAGATCGGGGCCAGCGCCGAGGACATTGCAGCCATCGGCATCACCAACCAGCGGGAGACCACCATCGTATGGGACCGCGACACCGGCGAACCGGTCTGCCACGCCATCGTCTGGCAGTGCCGGCGCACCAGCGCCTACTGCGACGAGCTGAAGGCCCGCGGCCTGACCGAGAAGTTCCGTCAAAAGACCGGCCTTGTGATCGACGCTTATTTTTCGGCCACCAAGCTGAAATGGATCCTGGACCATGTGCCAAACGCACGGCAGAAGGCCGAAGCGGGACAGCTGCTGTTCGGGACGGTGGAGACCTGGCTGATCTGGAAATTGACCTGCGGCAAGGTCCATGTCACCGACTATTCCAACGCCAGCCGTACCATGCTGTTCAACATCCACACGCTGGACTGGGATGACGAGATCCTCCAGGAGCTGGACATCCCCCGGTGTATGCTGCCCCAGCCCATGCCCTCCAGCTGCTTTTATGAGTACGCCGACCCCATGCATTTCGGCGGCGAGATCAAGATCGCGGGGGCGGCCGGAGACCAGCAGGCGGCTTTGTTCGGACAGACCTGCTTTGCCCCCGGCGAGGCCAAAAACACCTTTGGCACCGGCGGCTTCATGCTGATGAACACCGGGGAGAAGCCGGTATTTTCCCGCAACGGCCTGGTGACCACCATCGCCTGGGGTCTGGACGGCCGGGTCAACTATGCGCTGGAAGGTTCCATCTTTGTGGCCGGGGCCGCCATCCAGTGGCTGCGGGATGAGCTGCGGCTGCTGGAGGAGGCCAAGGACTCCGAGTACATGGCCAACAAGGTCAAGGACACCAACGGCTGCTATGTGGTGCCCGCCTTTACCGGCCTGGGCGCGCCCCATTGGGACCAGTACGCCCGGGGCGCCATCGTGGGCCTGACCCGCGGGTGCAACAAATACCACATCATCCGGGCCACCCTGGACAGCCTGTGCTACCAGGTCAACGACGTGCTGCATGCCATGGAGGCGGATTCCGGCATCCAGATGCGCAGCCTGCGGGTGGACGGCGGCGCTTCCGCCAACAACTACCTGCTGCAGACCATGGCCGACATCAGCAATGTGCCGGTCAAGCGGCCCAAGTGCCTCGAGACCACCGCCCTGGGCGCCGCCTATCTGGCGGGCCTGGCCGTGGGCTACTGGAAATCCACCGGGGAGGTGGCCCGCAACTGGTCGGTGGACTGCACCTACCAGCCTTCCATCACCGAAGAAGAACGGGCCAAACGGCTGCGCGGCTGGAACAAAGCCGTCCGCTGCGCCTATCACTGGGCCCTCGACGAGGAATGAGCGCAGCCGCCCCCATGTGACAAGAAAGAGAGAGATGGATCTATGACGGATGTAATCATCATCGGCGCCGGCGTGTCCGGCTGCGCCAGTGCGCGGGAGCTCGCCCGTTACAAGGCCGATATCCTGGTGCTGGAAAAAGAAGAGGACGTCTGCTGCGGCACCAGCAAAGCCAACAGCGCCATTGTCCATGCCGGCTTTGACGCGGCCCACGGCACCCTGATGGCCAGGCTGAATGTGGAGGGCAGCAAGCGGATGCCCGTCCTGGCCAGGGAACTGGACTTTGCCTATGACCCCTGCGGCAGCCTGGTGGTCTGTCTGCAGGAGGAGGACCTGCCCAAACTGCAGCAGCTGTATGAGAACGGTACCGCCAACGGCGTCGAAGGGCTGCGGATCATCCGGCGGGACGAGCTGAAAGCCATGGAGCCCAACATCTCGGACGACGCCATCGCCGCCCTGTGGGCCCCCACCGGCGCCATCGTCTGTCCCTTCGGGATGACCTACGCTTTCGCCGAGAACGCCGCCAAAAACGGCGTCCGGTTCCAGTTCGGCACCGCCGTCCAAAAGGTCTATCCCATCCAGGGCGGCTGGCGTGTTGAGACCGACCGCGGCAGCTGCGACGCGCGGCTGGTGGTCAATGCCGCCGGCGTCTATGCCGACGTGCTGCACAACATGGCCGCACCGGCCCAGCCCATGCAGATCATCGCCCGCCGGGGCGACTACTTCCTGCTGGACCATGCCGCCGGGGATCATGTCCGCCACACCGTTTTCCAGCTGCCCGGCAGGTACGGCAAGGGGGTCCTGGTCACCCCCACCGTCCACGGCAACCTGCTGATCGGCCCCACCGCCATCGACGTGGAGGACAAAGAGGCCACCGCCACCACGGCCGCGGGCCTGGACGAGATCCGCGCCAAGGCCGGCCTGGCGGTCAAGGATCTGCCCATGCGCCAGACCATCACCAGCTTTGCGGGCCTGCGCGCCCACGAGCCCCGGCACGATTTCTTCATCGGCGAGATCGCCCCCGGCTTTGTGGACTGCGCCGCCATCGAGTCCCCCGGCCTGTCCAGCGCGCCGGCCATCGGCGCCATGGTGGCAGACATTGCGGCCGGCAGCCTGCACCTGGAGAAAAAGACCGACTTCGACCCCACCCGCAAGGGCATCCTTGATCCCAAGACCCTCTCCCTGGAAGAGTGCGCCGACCTGATCCGCCGCCAGCCCGCTTACGGCCAGATCATCTGCCGCTGTGAGAGCATCACCGAGGGGGAGATCATCGACGCCATCCACCGGGTACCCGGCGCCCGCAGCCTGGACGGTGTCAAGCGGCGCACCCGCGCCGGCATGGGCCGCTGCCAGGCCGGCTTCTGCAGCCCCCGCGTCATGGAGATCCTTGCACGGGAGCTGGGACTGCCGCTTTGTGAGATCACCAAGTCCGGCGGCAGCTCAAAGATCATCGTCGGCACCAACAAGGACGCGCTGTAAGGGGGAAATACCATGAAAAACGTAGATCTTGTTATCATCGGCGGCGGCCCCGCCGGGCTGGCGGCCGCTGTGGAGGCCCGCAGGCAGGGCGTGGAGGACCTGCTGATCCTGGAGCGGGACAACGAGCTGGGCGGCATCCTCAACCAATGCATCCACAACGGCTTTGGGCTGCACACCTTCAAGGAAGAACTCACCGGTCCCGAATACGCCGCCCGCTTTATCGCGATGGCCAAAGAGCTGGAGATCCCCTACAAACTCAACACCATGGTGCTGGACCTGGCGGCCGACAAGACCGTCACCGCCATGAACCGCGAGGACGGGCTGTTCCAGCTCCATCCCAAAGCGGTCGTCCTGGCGATGGGCTGCCGTGAGCGGCCCCGGGGCGCTTTGAACATCCCCGGCTACCGGCCCGCCGGCATCTTCACCGCCGGCACCGCCCAGCGCCTGGTCAATATGGAGGGCTATCTGCCCGGCCGCAAGGTGGTCATCCTGGGCTCGGGCGACATCGGCCTGATCATGGCCCGCCGGATGACCCTGGAGGGGGCGCAGGTGCAGGTGGTGGCCGAGCTGATGCCCTACTCCGGCGGCCTGAAGCGCAACATCGTCCAGTGCCTGGATGACTACGGCATCCCCCTCAAGCTGAGCCATACCGTGGTGGACATCCAGGGCAAGGAGCGGGTGGAGGGCATCACCCTGGCCCAGGTGGAAAACGGCAAACCCATCCCCGGCACCGAGGAGCACTACGACTGCGACACCCTGCTGCTGTCCTGCGGCCTTCTGCCCGAGAACGAGCTGAGCCGCGCCGCCGGGGTCCAGCTCAACCCGGTGACAGGCGGCCCCGTCGTCAATGAGAGCCTGGAGACCAGCATCCCCGGCGTCTTTGCGGCGGGCAATGTGCTGCACGTCCACGACCTGGTGGACTACGTCTCGGAGGAGGCCGGCGCCGCCGGCGCCCAGGCCGCCGCCTACATCCAAAACGACGGCCGGGAGCAGCAGACCGTCGTGCTGCCCGTCCGGGGGGAGAACGGCGTCCGCTATACCGTGCCCACCGCCGTCCGCCCCGCCTGCGTGGGCGATAAGCTGACCCTCCGCTTCCGGGTGGGGGCCGTATACAAAAGCAAAAAGATCGCCGTCTATCTGGGCGACACCTGTATTTTCACCCGCCGCCGGCCGGTCCTGGCCCCCGGCGAGATGGAGACCGTCCAGCTCAAGGGCGAGCTGCTGCGGCAAAATCCCGCCGCCGGCTGCATCACCGTGACCTTGGAGGAGGCATAAACGATGGAAAAGAAAGAACTGATCTGCATCGGCTGCCCGATGGGCTGCCCCCTGACGGTGGAGATGGAAGGGGGCGCCGTCCTCCAGGTGAAGGGCAACACCTGTCCCCGGGGCGACGCCTATGGCCGCAAGGAGGTCACCAACCCCACCCGCATCGTGACCAGCACGGTGCGTGTGGCAGGCGGCACCCTTCCCATGGTCTCCTGCAAGACCCGCACCGACGTACCCAAGGGCAAGATCTTCGACGTGGCCCGCGCCCTCAAGGACGTCACCGTCCGCGCGCCGGTCTGCATCGGCCAGGTGCTGGCTGAAAACGTGGCCGGCACAGGGGTGGACGTCATCGCCACCAAAAACGTGGGTGTAAAGACATCATGAGCGGCGGCCGGGACGCCTTCTGTACACAAGATAAATTTCACCCTCTGCATGTTCCGGAAAAACAAAAAACGACCTGAAAACGCCGTGCAAAAACTGGTATCCAGCATTCGCACGGCGCTTTTTTGCAGCTCGCATAAAGCCTGTCATCTCTGTTCTTCTTCCGGTCTCACCGCCGCAAGGATGGAGCGGATCAGTTCTTTTTCCACCGGCAGGAGGCGGCGGCCCCGGCGGCCGTAGATGTAGAACTCCCAAACAAGATCCAGGTCCGTCAGAAAGCGGAATTCCGTCCAGGCGGGCAAAGCGCTGCGCTTGCCCGCGTAAAAGGAGACGAACCCACGCTGGAGCAGTTCCTCCAGAAGGTCACCGTCCGCATCGCCAAGCACCGTATCCACCACGAGGCCATGGGCCTGCAGAAGCTCCAGAAGCTGGGTCTGGGCGCGGTTTTCGGTGTTCAGCGTGATCAAGGGCAGGTCTTTCAGGTCCGAAAGGCAGGGCGCGGGGATGCCGTGCAGGATATGGGAGCGGGAAAAGATGATGCCGATGGGGTTTTTCAGGCAGGCCAGCTCCACAAACCCCTGCCCCAAAGGGGCGGTGCTGATCACCAGATCGCAGTTGTCGTTCTGGTAGGCACGGCTGCGTTCGGTATCCGTATAGCTGTGAAAGTGGAACTTCACCTCCGGGTGGGCGTCCATGAAGCGGCCGAAAAACCGGGGCGGCAGTTCCTGCAGCAGCCCCATAAAGTAGCCGATCCGCAGGTGGGGTCCTTCCTGCGTGGCGCGCAGCTGGCGCAGGATATCGTCGTGCTCCTCCAGATACAGCCCGGCGCGCTGTTCCAGCAGCTGGCCCGCAACGGTCAGCCGCACCCCCTCGGGGGTGCGCACCAATAGAGGGACCCCTACCTCTTTCTCCAGCTTCGCAATGGATTTGCTCAGAGCCTGCTGGCTGATGAAAAGTTTTTGCGCGGCGCGGTTGATGCTTTTTTCTTCACAGATCTTCCGGAAAAATCTGAGCTGCTTGTGGTCCATGAAAAGGCCTCCTGTAGCCGGCATCGGCAGCAAAAAACGGGCAGCGGGGGCAAGAAAAGAAAGCCGCAGATGGCTACAACCGCAAATTGTAACCATGAAAGAAAAAAGTGTTTGTCAAAAGCTTATCAATCAGGATATACTGATGGTATCAGTATACTCCCTTTGCCGCAAAGACGCAATGGGAGCCGCCGGAAAGAGAAACAGAAAGGACGATTGCAAGATGAAAAAAGTTTCCCGCAAAGGCTTTTTGAAAATCGCAGCGGCTGCGGCCATGAGCGGTGTCACCGCCGGCGCCATCAGCGCCTGTGAAAGCGCCAGTTCGACGGCCGCTTCCTCGCCTTCGGGCGCAGCCGTTTACACGCCCGGCACCTACACCGCCAAGGCGACCGGCATGGCGGAAGTGACCGTCACCATGACCTTCACCGAGACTTCCATCACAGAGGTCACGGTGGACACCTCCAACGAGACCATCGACCTGGCCCGCGACTCTGCCGCCGATTTCCAGCAGGCCCTGCTGGACGCCCAGAGCGCCGAGATCGATACCGTCGCCGGGGCCACCTTCACCTCCGACGCCGTCAAGCAGGCTGCCGCCGACTGCATCAGCCAGGCCATGGGGGTCGCCTCCGAGCAGCCCGCCCAGACCGCCCCGGCCCAGGAAGTGGTAAACGGCTTCCCCTCCTGTGAGGAAAACCTGGAGGGCGTCCCTGCAGCCGGCCAGGGCGAGATCGCCTTTGTGGCCGATCCCATTGCGGACAGCGACATTGCAGAGACCGTGAACATCGACGTGCTGGTCTGCGGCCAGGGGCCTGCGGGCATGGCGGCCGCCCTGGCCTGCGCAGAGCAGGGTCTGGACGTGGTCGCTCTGGAAAAGGGCGCTTCCCCCACCTGGCGCAGCGCCACGATGGGCGCCTTCCACGACAAAGTGCACCAGATGTACGGCGTGCAGTTCGATACCCGAGAGTGGCTGGATGACGCCATGGTCAACTGCGCCTACCGCGGCGAGCAGAGCGTCTACCAGAAGTGGATCGATACCTGCGACGAGGCGGTGGACTGGTTCCTGGATGAGCTGGAGATCCCCATCGAGCAGTACCGCCTGACCTTCAATGCGGGGGATTTCCCGGATTTTACCGACGCTTACGATGTGCTGAGCCTGAGCCGCAGCTGGAACACCTCCATCAATATCCCTCTGGCCACCGACGAGATCGCGGCCAAGCTGCAGGAGAAGATCACTGCGGCAGGCGCCACCGTCCTGTTCAATACCCCCGTAGTCCAGCTGGTGACCGAGGGCGACAAGGTCATCGGCGCCATTGCCAAGGGCGAGAGCGGCTATGTCAAATACCTGACCGCCAAGGGCGTCGTGCTGGCCACCGGCGGCTACGAATTCAACCCGGCCAAGCTGGCCGCCTGCTGCCGTCCCCGTGACCTGGCCCTGGGCGACTGGATGAACGGCACCAAGACCAACACCGGCGACGGCCACGAAATGGCCAAGGCCATCGGCGCAATGGAAGATGAATACCCCCATCCTCTGATGCTGGATCCCCAGCAGCTGATGCCCTACCTGCGGGTCAATAAGCGGGGCGTCCGCTTCACCGCGGAGTACGAGGCTTACAACCATCTGGCCAACGCCATCCAGGCGCAGCCCGGCGCTTACTGCTATTACATCGTGGACGCCAACGTCAACGAGATCGTGGACAGCATCTGGACCCCCTCGTCCAGCTGCTACGGTCCCAAGGAAGTCTGGGCCGGCGCCGCCACCAGCGAAAACGCCCTGACCGCCGATACCCTGGAAGAACTGGCCGAAAAGATGGGCGTGCCGGTGGACGCCTTTGTCGCCTCCATCGAGCACTGGAACGAGATGTGCGATGCCGGCGAGGACAGCGACTTCCACTTCCCCGGCCGGATGATGCATCGCATCGACACGGCTCCCTTCTATGCCACCAAGGAGATGGCGTCCTGCCTGTGCACCGCCGGCGGCCTCCAGATCACGCCGTCCAGCGAAGTGCTGGACACCAGCGCCCAGCCCATCCCCGGCCTGTACGCCATCGGCAACGTGTCCGGCAGTATGTTCTCCGGCACCTACCCCCACAACGAGAACTGCCTGAGCCACAGCCGCTGTGTGACCTTTGGCTACAACATCGCCAAGACCCTGGCCGCTCTGTGATCGAGCCACCTGCCGGTCGATTTTATCCATGCTGCGCCCCCGGAGAGCCTCCGGGGGCCTTTTGCGTCGATGGAAGCGGAAGCACACAGAACGTTCCGGCTGATTGCCTGCCGGACGCCCCCACCTCCCCCTGCGCGGTCCGCATACCGTTTTCTCTCCCCGCATACCTTATAAAAAGGAGAGGGGGAGGGAAAGGTATGAAAGGTGATCCGGTCCAGCGGGCGGTCCTGCTGGGGGAATACATCGTACAGCACGGCGCCACCGTGCGGGCGGCTGCCGCTGCTTTCGGGTGCAGCAAATCCACGGTACACAAGGACGTGTCCTGGCGGCTGAGGGGGATCAGTCCCACCCTGTTCCGGCAGGTACAGGCCATATTGGCCCGCAACAAGGCTGAGCGTCACCTGCGGGGCGGCGCGGCCACCCGGGAAAAATACAGCCGTCTGCACCACACGGCCCATCCTGCACACTGAACCGCTGCCGCCCAGCTTACCCGCCGGGCGGCAGTTTTCGCCGCCTGTCCTGCAATCTTGTAATTTTTGTCGTTAGTATTACCATTCGTCATGCGTTTTTTGCCCTTTACAAATGAAAAAGCCCCGGCTGGGGCGGCAGAGCCTCCCGGCCGGGTGCAGTTTGGTCCATGATATGGGATCGGATCGGCGGCGGACAGGCATTCAGCTGCTCTGTCCCTGGCGGAACTGGTCCAGGGCGCTTTTTTCCAGGCGGCTGACCTGGGCCTGGCTGATCCCGATCTCCCGGGCCACCTCCATCTGGGTTTTGCCCATCAGATAGCGCAGCTCCATGATCCTGCGTTCCCGGACAGACAGGCTGTGGACCGTCTGTCGGAACTCCAGCCCGCTGATCCAGCTGTCCTCCCCATCGGGGGCCTTCACCTGGTCCATCAGGTACACCGCGTCCCCGCCGTCGCTGTAAAGGGGTTCTTCCAGGCTGACCGGTTCCACCACGGATTCCAGGGCGGCGGTGACTTCCCGGCGGGACAGACCCAGGGCGGTGCTGATCTCGTTCAGGGTGGGTTCCCGGCCCAGCTGCTTTTCCAGCTGTTCCCGGGCCTGCATGGCGCGGCAGGCGGTATCCCGCAGGGAACGGCTGACCCGCAGCGTATTGTTGTCCCGCAGGAACCGCCGTATCTCCCCCAGGATCATGGGCACGCCGTAGGTGGAAAACCGCACCTCCTGGGCGGGGTCGAAGTGGTCGATGGCCTTGATGAGACCGATGCAGCCCACCTGGAACAGGTCATCCAGGTTCTCGCCCCGCTGGGCAAACCGCTGCACCACCGCCAGCACCAGCCGCAGGTTGCCCTCGATCATCCGGCGGCGGGCTTCCTTGTCCCCTGCCCGGGCGGCGGTGAGCAGGGCCCGCTTTTCTTCTTCATCCAGCACCGGCAGCGCGGCAGTGTCCACGCCGCACAGTTCCACTTTGTGATACATCCTGCACCTCCCGGTCTGCTTCCTGCGGGAAGTATGGCCGGGGGGGCCGGGGTTCATGCATGGGAAATCACGGCAGGGTCGTTCAATACTGTTCCAGCTGGCGGCGCAGATCCCGGATGATCCGCTTTTCCAGCCGGGAGATATAGCTCTGGCTGATGCCGATGGCGTCGGCCGCCTCCTTCTGGGTGCGCTCCACTCCGTCCACCAGACCGAAGCGCAGCTCCATGATCTGCCGTTCCCGGTCGGACAGCCGCGCCACAGACTGCCGCAGCATCGCCCGCTCGGCGTCCTGTTCCAGGCGCTGGCCCACCTGGTTCTCGTCGGTGCCCAGCACGTCGGACAAAAGCAGCTCGTTGCCGTCGCTGTCCACATTGAGCGGCTCGTCGATGCTGGCCTCCTGGCGGCGGTTGGAGGTCTTGCGCAGGTACATCAGGATCTCGTTGCCAATGCAGCGGCTGGCATAGGTGGCCAGCTTGATGTTCCGGCCCGGGGTGAAGGTGTTGACCGCCTTGATCAGCCCGATGGTGCCGATGGACACCAGGTCCTCGGGGGGCACCCCGCTGGACTCGAACTTCCGGGACAGGTACACCACCAGCCGCAGGTTGTGGGTGATCAGCGCGTCCCGGGCGTCCCGGTCCCCGGCGGCCATCCGGTCCAGCAGGGCCTTTTCTTCCTCGGGCAGCAGCGGCACCGGCAGGCTGGGTCCCCCGTTGAGATAGTGGACCGAGCCAAAGGCCGCGGCCCGGTCCAGCAGCCCCCTGCAAAAAACAACAAATTCCCTGATCCAGCGCAGCATCCGACAAATACCCCCTTTTTCCTGTTACAGGCCCATTCGACCAGCCAGCCCGCTCCCCAGCAGCAGCGTCCAGCCCTCCCCGGCGCCCCCGGTGCAGAAGGCGGCCAGCAGCCCTTCCTCCCGCCAGGTGCGGCCCCCGGCCCGCCGCGTCAGGACGGCCCCGGGCACAGCGGGCAGCAGAGTGCGCCCCGCGATGGTGCCGCAGACCAGATACCGCAGCCCCAGGCCAGGATCGGGCAGGGCATCGGTGCGGCCCAGGGCCCCGTCCAGGCTCTTTTGGCAGCCGGCGGGCAGCGCGGAGCGCACCGCGTCGTAGCGCACCAGCACCACCGCACGCCCCGATACCGGGTCGGCCAGCGTGAAACCGCTGTCGTAGAAGGCCAGAACATCCATCCTGACCCCCAGCAGTTCCAACTGGGCAGGGACCGCCGTCTGGCCCGGCTTGCCCAAAAAGCGCAGCAAAGCCCGCACCCCCAGATAGACCCCCGCCACCGCCAGCAGCAGCCGGCCCGGCGTGATGTCCAGATAGGCGGTGAGGTTGGCCGCATGGCCCCCCGGCAGGGCCGCGGCGGCCCCGGTGAGCAGCAGATTGAGGGTCAAAAACCACCCGCACAGCCGCAAAAACACCCTGGCGTCCGGCCAGCCGAAGGTCAGGGCGGCACACGCCGCTCCGGTGGCCCCCTTGTAGAGCAGGGCGGCCGGCCAGGGCAGGGCCGGCGCCAGCAGCACCAGGCAGCACGCCGCCCCAAAGGCCGATCCCAGCACCAGCCGCGGCCCGGTGCAGCGCACCCCGGCCAGCAGCCCCGCCGCCAGCAGGAATGCCGCGGCAGCCGCAAAATTCACCAGCAGAAGCTGGTCTATGTACAGCACTTTCAAGCCCATCGCCCCTGACCACCAGCCTACCGCGCGCCGGGGATGAAAGGGCGCGAACCACGCCTTCCGCCCCCATGCGGCAAAAAAATTTCAAAAAACCCTTGCAAATCCTTTTCCATTAGAGTATAATAACATCCGTCCAATGCGCATGGACCAAACAGCATATGCCTCTTTAGCTCAGTCGGTTAGAGCACCTGACTGTTAATCAGGGTGTCGCCTGTTCGAGTCAGGCAAGAGGCGCCAATGGGGTACAAACCGGTTCGGTTTGTGCCTTTTTTGTGCATCCAGCACAGAATCCGGCTCTCTTTTTGGTTTGAAAACCGCCGTTTTTTCTTTGAAATTTGCCCCCTGCCCCTTGAAGAAACTGTCGCATTGTGGTAAACTACACTTGAGCTTTAAGAGCCAGAAGCTCTTAAAGCCGCAGCACCTTGATCAAAGGGTAGGCGCTCCCTTCTTTTGATAGCAGCTGACCTCTGCTTTGTCCTGTTTCTCCGCAGGGCAGGGCAAAGCAGAGGACTGCGTGCTGCTATATGGGATTTTCCCTTTTATTTCGCCCGACCGGGCCGCATTTTTATCTATTTCGCACTGCATTTGCAGTGCAAGGGGCAATTTTCCTCTTGTGAATTTGGGCAGAATATGATAGAATGTGTGCATAGTCTGGTGCGGATAAATGCAAAATACACCGTGGAGAGCCCATGGCCCACAGGCCAGCGAGCGCTCTTGTAAAGGAACCATCTATGCGTTATACTTATGTGCGGCAGCACGACACCACTGACTGCGCGGCTGCCTGCCTCGCAATGGTGTGCCTCCATTACAAAAAAGAAATCACCATCACGCGGCTGCGCGATATGATGGGCACCGACCTGAAGGGCACCAATCTTCTCGGCCTGCAGAAGGCCGCCAACGAGCTTGGCTTTACCACCGCCGCCGTCCGCGTGGACCGCGAAAACTTTTTAAGTGACTTTTCCCTTCCCTGCATCGCGCAGGAGATCACCGACCAGGGCTTGACCCACTTTGTGGTCGTATTCAAAAAGACTACCATCCCGGACGAAGGCGCCCGCCGCAAGCATATGCTGAAGGTGGCCGCCGACAAGGAAGAGGCCGACAAGACCGGCAAGAAGTACAAGGACAAGGAATACGTCGTCGTGGGCGACCCGGGTACCGAGCTGCGCAAGATGACCCTTGACGAGTTCTACAAGAACTTTACCGGCGTGCTTCTGCTGCTCAACCCCACGTCCGATTTCCAGTCCGGCAAGGTGGAGCAGGGCAGCATCTTCAAGCGGTACGTCAATTTGCTGCTGCCGCAGAAAAAGCTGTTTGCCTATGCCATCCTCAGCTCGGTCATCCTGACCATATTGGGCATCGCATCCTCCCTGTTCAATAAGATATTGATGGATGAGGTGCTGCCCTACGGGCTGCAAAATCTGCTGGTCACGCTGATCCTTGTATTTACGGTGGTCAGTGTCACCTCCGCTTTTGTCACCTTCGTGCGGCAGTGGATCCTGGTCCATCTGTCCATCAAAATAGATATCCCCATGATGCTGGGCTACTTCGGGCACATCTACGAGCTGCCCATGAAGTTCTTTGCCACACGCAAGACGGGCGATATCACCACCCGCTACTCCGATGCCAACACCATCAAGTCCATCTTCACCAGCGTTGCGCTGAGTCTGATCATGGATATCTCGATGGCGGTCATCACCGGCATCATCCTGTTCCGGATGAATGCCAGCCTCTTTTCCATCGCCTTGTTCATGACGCTGGTCAGCATCCTTCTGGTGCTGGTGTATAAGCGTCCGTACAAGAAGATCAACGAGGAGTCGATGCAGCAAGCCTCCATCCTGAACAGCCAGATGATCGAAGGGCTGCGGGGCATCGAGACCATCAAGTGCAATGCGGGCGAGGCCAACGAGCTGGAACGGCTTGAGCGCGAGTACATCAAGAGCCTCAAGATCAGCATCCGCTCCAGCAAGCTGTCCACAACACAGACTCTCATCACCTCTCTGATCTCCACCGGGTTCAGTATGTTGACCACCTATGTGGGCATCACACAGGTCCTGAATGGGGAGATCACCCTGGGTTCTTTTATGGCCTTCAGCACCCTGTCCGGTTACTTTACCAATCCCGTCAGCAACCTGGTCAATCTGCAGCTGCAGATCCAGGAGGCTTCCATCTCCATGAAGCGTCTGACCGAGATCATGGATTACCCCGCCGAGCAGGCCGGGGAGGAGGACCGGGAGCGCAGCGAACTGGAACAGGTCGAAGGCGATATCGAGTTCCGGGATGTCACCTTCCGTTATGGCAACCGTACCCCTGCCCTGGACCACATCTCCTTCACCATCCCTGCGGGGAAAAAGGTGGCGCTGGTCGGTTCCTCGGGCAGCGGCAAGTCCACCATCACCAAGCTCCTGCTCAAGTATTACGAGCCGGAATCGGGTGAGATCCGGGTGGGCGGCGTCGGTCTGGACGAATACACCAATGATTCGGTCCGCCGTGCCATTTCCTATGTGCCGCAGAACATCGAGCTTTTCAGCAAGACCATCTTTGACAACATCCGTATCTCGCGCCCTGACGCGACCATCGATGAGGTCAAAGAGGCTGCCAAAAAGGCGGACGCCCATGAGTTCATCCGCAAGCTGCCGCTGCAATATTACACCTACCTGGAAGAAGCCGGCAACGGCCTGTCGGGCGGTGAAAAGCAGCGCATCGCGCTGGCTCGGGCCTTCCTGAAAGACTCCAACCTCTATATTCTGGACGAATCCACATCGAATCTGGACTTTGCCACCGAGAATGCCATTTTTGACATGATCTACAACCAGCTGGCAGACCGTTCGATGCTGATCGTCGCCCATCGCCTGTCCACCGTGCGGGGCTGTGACCAGATCCTGGTCATGGAAGAAGGCCGCATCGTGGAGCAAGGCACCCACGATGAGCTGATGGCCAAACAGGGCAAGTATTACGCTCTGTGGAACCTGCAGCAGGGTATCTTCCGCAAGCGGGAGGAGCCCAAACCCGTTGTCGAGACCGTCGCCGCCTCGGACGAGGACGATGATGACTCGATGACTTACTAAGGTGCAACCGGGTGCGCACCCGGTTACATAAATGGTTTCCAGACGGTTGCGCAACCGTGTGGCGACCGACACATTTTTCGTTTCAATCATTTGAAGGGAGTAATTCATTATGATGATGCCTGCAAACTACTCTGTTATCGCAGAGAACGAACTGACCTACGTCAACGGCGGCGCTCTGATCGACTGCTTCGCCCCCATCATGAACAGCAACAACTGGAAGACCTTTAACACCAACCTGATCAAGATCATCGGCAACTCTTCCATGGCTAGCTTCCTGAGCAGCACCGTTGGCGTTCTGTTCAGCGGCAACCTGGATGTCGACACCATGTTCGATCCTCTGGCTAACACCTATTGGCATGGTTTCGACAGCGTCAACAATGCTCTGAACACCGTTCTGAGCGTTGTCGGCGGCCTGGCTGCCATCTACACCCTGGGCACCAACGATGCCAAGACCCTGCACAACGACAAGGTCATGACCGTTTCTGGTAAGGCTTGGGCCTAACTTTTAAGTCAGCATTCATTCCAGATTAAGAAAGGTGGTTCATCATGACCTTTCCTGCAAATTACGCAGTAATTGCAGAGGATGAGCTGACTTATGTCACCGGCGGCGGCGTGATCGCTAACGTTCTGCCCGCTGTCATGACCAGCGAAAACTGGCGCACCTTTAGTGTCAACATGATCAAGATCGTTGGCAACACCTTCCTGGGCAACTTCATTGGCACCATTCTGGGTACTGCTTTCGGCACCAACTACGCTGTTGGCGGCATTGTTGACGCCATCAACGGTCAGCTGAACAAGTACACCGGCATCAATGGTCTGATGCAGGCTCTCGGTGGTCTGGCTGCGATCTACACTCTGGGCACCAACGATGCCAAGGTCCTGCCCGCTGACAAGATCTTGGGCGTTGACGGCAAGGTTGTGCCTGCTGCTGCCTAAGCTGGTTTTTCAGCTCTAATCTCGATTGCAAGTGTGTTTTAAACTGACCCCGCCCCACGGGGTCGGGGCAGTTAAAATGCCTCGTTATGGTGTGCCAGGAGGCAAGTACCTCCTGGCGCACCTTATTTTTTAGCATATTCCTGCGCAATGTCTGTTGCCATCCGCCCGGATGCAACAGGCAAAAGCAGGCTGTGGATGGGGTCTATGCATTCAGGTTTGACTTCCCCCTGAATGCGTCCAAAGCGATACGGAGCCCCACAATGTATGCTCCTCATCCACGGTCTGCTTTTGCCTGCTGCGC
Organism: Faecalibacterium sp. An58; assembly: GCF_002161515.1. NCBI lineage: Bacteria > Bacillati > Bacillota > Clostridia > Eubacteriales > Oscillospiraceae > Faecalibacterium > Faecalibacterium sp. An58. The sequence goes on along the minus strand of NZ_NFHX01000004.1, from coordinate 126,369 downwards.
CCCGCGCGGCCTGCGGCCATTTGCGGCCAGCAAGTGCAGGGCAAAATTTTTAGAAAACAGGTGGAAACGATGAAGGAAATTTTAGTTGCAGAAAGCAAGACCCTCAAACTCACCAACGTGCTGTCCCGGCGCATCATGCCCGAGGAATTTGCCAATATCAATCTGATCGTGACCCAGATGGAGAACTTCGTCCGCAGCCACGACGCCCAGCCCATCGGCCCTCTGGTGCAGCACATCGTGGTGACCAAAGGCCCCAAGCCCGAGCCCCAGATGTACCTGCTGCGTCAGGCCAACCAGATGATCACCCGGCTTGATCCGCAGTACCACATGGACGCCGTGCTGCGCGTCAAGGACTGCCTGTACGCCCACTACGTCGGCCCCATGAACCGCAACGATCTGGCCAGCCAGAAACTGAACATCTATGCGTTCGAGCACGATATCAAGCTCGCAAACAGCGTCTACACCATCTTTGTCAATCAGGACGACGATGAGGGCACCGTAGACGTCTTTATGGAGAAGGAATAAGCCATGACCAACGTGCACGTCACAAACCTGTACGATCTGCAGGACCGCCGCATCATGATGGAAAAGAAGCTGCCCCCCTACGGGTATGCTCTGCTGCTCATCGTGGCGGCGCTGATGATCGGTCTTGTGGTCTGGAGCACCGTCACCCCCCGTATCTACATCAGCCAGCTGTCCGGCACGGTGCAGTCTGCCAACAAGACCTATATCATGTCCAGCTATTCGGGCCAGATCACCGAACTGACCATCTCGGAGGGCAGCTATGTGGAGGAAGGCGACCTGATCGCCCACATCAAGAGCACCGACCTGGACCTGCAAAGGAGCCAGCTGGAAAACCAGCTCGCCATCTACCAGACCCAGCTGTCCCAGTACAATAAGCTGATCCAGTCCATCCAGGACAACACCAACTATTTCAGCGAGTCGGACCCCGCCGACCAGACCTACTATTACCAGTACGAAAGCTACCAGAGCCAGGTGGCCCAGCACACCTTTGATTCCTCGGCCTATCGGGCGGCGGGTTACAGCGAAGCCCAGATCCAGTCCATGATGGAGCAGAACCAGAGCGAGCTGGAGCAGATCTATTACTCGGCGCTCCAGTCGGCCGCCCAGAACGTCAGCAGCGTGCAGGCCAACATCGAAAACCTGCAAAGCCAGCTGGACGCCCTGCAGACCGGCGCCAACGACTACTACATCTATGCCCCCACCTCGGGCGTCATCCATATGGATAACCCTTACAGCGTGGGCATGGTGCTGTCGGCCGGGTCGGTGCTGGCCACCGTCGCCAGCGAGAACTCGGATTATGAGATCGTGGCCTATGCCTCCCTCAGCGACCGTCCCCTGCTGGATGTGGGCGACCCCTGCACCATCGCCATCACCGGCCTGGCGCAGACCGCCTACGGCACCCTGACCGGCACCGTCACCGCCATTGACAGCGACGTGACCAGCTCCAGCAACGGCAATGCGTTCTACCGCGTGACCGTCCGGCCCGACAGCACCTATCTGGTCAGCAAGAGCGGCGACCAGGTGGACCTTGCCAACGGTATGAGCGTCACCGCCCGGGTGCAGTACGACGAGGTGACCTACTTCCAGTACGCCCTGGAGGCTCTGGGCGTCCTGACGCGCTGACCCCCTGCTTTTTCCTGTATGTGTCCCGGCCGCGTGACGGATGTCTGCTGGCCGGGACGGGTTTTGAAACTCCAGCTGTTCCGTTTCTATACAGCGAGGTTAGAATATGAAGCTTTTTACAAAACGGCTGGCGGCAGGTTTGCTGCTGGCCGCCCTGACAGTCGGCGCGGCCCTGCCTGCCGGCGCCATCAACCTGCCTTCCATCCAGTGGCCCTTTCGCCGGGTAGCGGTCGAGAGCATCGAGCCCGGTGAATACGACGCACAGATGGTGGTGGGTTCCACCCAGCAGCTCAAGCCCGTCGTTCTCCCCGAAGACGCCAGCGACAAGACCGTCGTGCTGGCCTCGGAGGATATCAGCATCGTCCAGGTGGACCAGAGCGGCCTGATCGGCGCGCTGTCGGTGGGCACCACCCGGGTATCCGCCACCGCCGGGGATGTGACCATCTACTATGACATCACCGTGGTCCCCGACCCGGCCACCGTCGTGGCCGATATCGACGCGGCCCTTTCCTCCAACGAGCTGGCCGTGGGCGAGGTGGCCAACATCTCGGTGTCGGTCAGCCCCAGTTCGGCGGCGGCCAGCGCCACCGTCAGTTTCACTTCCTCCAATGAGGCGGTGGCCACCGTCAACAACTTTGGCCGCGTCACCGCCGTGGGCAAGGGCAGCGCCACCATCACCGTCACCTGCGGGGATATCGTGCGCACGGTGGACGTCACCGTCTATATCCCCACCGACGGCATCCACCTCAACACCAATTACCTGGTGCTCAAGCCCGGCGAGACCGCCCAGATCCGGGGCAGCGTCTCCCCTTCTACGGCGCCCCAGGCCCTTACTTTCCGCTCCAGTGATACCGGTGTAGCCACCGTCAGCGGCGGCGGCACCGTCACGGCGGTGGGCACCGGCTCCACCTCCATCATCGTCTCCAACGGGGATTCCTCCAGCATGGTGACGGTCATCGTCAACCGGGGCTCCGCTTCGGGCAGCAGCTCAGGCAGCAGTTCCCAGGGCGGCTCCGGCAGCTCTTCCCCCGAGCCGGACGCTTCCGGTGACCCCATCCTCCAGCAGATCAACGACGCCCAGGGAGAGCTTGTCAACCTGCATCAGGCCGACGTCCCGGTGATCACCTCCGAGATGCTCAACGCCCTGCGCCGCACCGGCAAGACCATGAGTGTCACCGGCGATGGCTACATCCTGACGGTGGCGGGCAGCGATATCCGCAACACCCAGAACGTCATCGATACGGCGGTCACCTTCACCCCCAGCGCCACCGAGAACGGGGTGGAGTTCACCCTGAACCAGGGCGGGGCCATGCCCTGCACCGTTGACCTGACCCTGACCGGAGACAACGCCGGATACAGCCGGCTGTACCTCTACAACGAGGCCACCGGTCAGTGGCAGTACCTCAACAGTTACAGCGGCGAGGTGGTCACCACCGACACCGCCGGCCGCTATCTGCTGACCAACGATACCCTCACCTTCATCCATATGAATGTTTACGCCCTGCTGGCCGCAGGGGCCGCGCTTGTCGCCATCGTGGTGGTGTACATCGTGGTAAAGAAACGGTACTGGTTCTGGTGATGCAGGCCATCCAATAAAGAATCTTACCTTCCCTTTTGCGCATAAAGGCCCGTCTCCCTTACAGGAGGCGGGCCTTTGTGCTGTCGTTTTGCGGGACGCTTATTCCACCGTCACGCTCTTGGCCAGGTTGCGGGGTTTATCCACGTCGCAGCCCCGCAGCACCGCCATATAGTAGGCGAACAGCTGCAAGGGGACGATCAGCTGCAGGGGCATGAAGACATCCTCATACTCCTCCAGCCGGACAACATGGTCGGCGATGCCCTCGGGCACGGTCGCATCCTTTGTGGTGAACAGGATCACCCTTGCCCCGCGGCTCTTGGTCTCCTTGGCGTTGGAGAGGGTCTTTTCGTAGACGCTGCGCTGGGTGGCCAGGGCGATGACCGGCACGCCGTCGGTCACCAGGCTGATGGTGCCGTGCTTGAGCTCGCCGGCGGCGTAGGCGTCCGAGTGGACATAGCTGATCTCTTTCAGTTTCAGGCTGCCCTCCAGGGACAGGGCGTAGTCGAACCCCCGTCCAATGAAAAAGCAGCTCTGGGTGTTTACAAACAGGCTTGCCAGATACTTGATATACTCGCAGTCATTCAGGCGGGCCCGCACCATCTGGGGCGCCTGCTGCAATTTTGCGGTATAGCTGCGGGTCTGTTCCTCGGTCAGCCGGCCACGGGCATAGGCCAGACGCAGGGCAAACAGATACAGCACGCACATCTGCACCATATACGCCTTGGTGGACGCCACCGCGATCTCGGGACCGGCGTAGGTGTACAGCACATAGTCCGCCGCCCGGGCGATCGAGCTGCCCACCACATTGACGATGGCCAGCACCGGGACCCCGCGGCTCCTGGCCAGCTTGAGGGCGGCCAGGGTGTCACTGGTCTCCCCCGACTGACTGATGATGATCACCAGGTCGTCCGGGCTCAGGATGGGGTCCCGGTAGCGGAACTCGCTGGCGATGTCCACCTCGGCGGGCAGGCGGGCCAGCTTTTCGATGGCGGCCTTCCCCACCATGCCGGCATGCATGGCGGTGCCGCAGCCCACCAGGTGCACCCGCCGGATGGAGGCCAGCTTTTGGTCGCTGAGGTCCGGGATGCGCAGGTCGGGCATCCCTGCCTCCACCCGGGGGCTGACGGTGGCGGCGATGGCGGCGGGCTGCTCATGGATCTCCTTGAGCATAAAATGGGGATAGCCGCCCTTCTCTGCGGCCTCGATGTCCCAATCGGCGGTCAGCTTTTCCCGCTGGACGGGCTGGCCGAACTCGTCATAGATGGCCACGCCGTCCGCCCGGCACACCGCCATGTCCCCTTCCTCCAGCACGCTGTAACTGCGGGTATACTTGAGGATGGCCGGGATATCCGATGCCAGGAAGTTCTCCCCCTCCCCATAGCCCACGATGAGGGGACTTTCCCGGCGGACCGCAAACAGGGTGTCGGGCCAGTCCTTGAACAGCACCGCCAGAGCATAGCTGCCCCGCACCCGGGCCAAAGCCTGGGACAGCGCCTTGAGGGGCTCCCCTTCGTAGCAGCTGTCGATCAGCTTGACCAGCACCTCGGTATCGGTCTCGCTGACAAAGGTGTATCCCCTGGCCTGCAGCATCTCTTTCAGGGCCCCATAATTCTCAATGATGCCGTTGTGGACGATGCTCACATAGGGGGTGGAGTGGGGATGGCTGTTCACGTCGCTGGGCTCCCCGTGGGTGGCCCAACGGGTATGCCCGATGCCGCAATGGCAGACCGGCAATCCCTGGGCGGTGGCCTGCTCCAGGCAGGCCCTGAGGGCGGTCAGCCTCCCTTTGGTCTTGATGACCCGGATGGAGTCCCCTGCGGCCAGGGCCACCCCTGCCGAGTCGTATCCGCGGTACTCCAGTTTGGTCAGACCGTCCAGCAGCACATCCTGGGCGCAGCGGGCGCCCACATAGCCTACGATTCCACACATAAGCAAAATACCTCCATGCCGGCAGCGCCTTCTTGCAGGGCCGCTCAGCCTCGCGGGGCGGCACAGACGGCCGCCCGGTGAACTTCTTTTTACAGCATGGCTTCCTTTTAAAGGGATCTGTTGCGGTATTACTGCCGTTTTTTGCCCTTCTCTATCGGCTGGTGAGCCATCAGCCGGAAGAACATCCGCCGAATCTTTCGATGATCCTTCTCCTCGTCACCCTCACGGCTGTCACCCGTGTGGCCCGGCGCTTGGCGTCAACGATATAGCGGGCATCCCACCTTTCGATCTCATCTTTGGAACTGCTCAGCGGCGGCCCAGCATCCGGTGCAGCCGGGGCTGCCACAGCAGCTTATACACGCGCATCAGGTTGGCCAGGGCCCGGTCCAGCAGCAAAAAGGCCACATTGCCGATCAGCAGGGTCACCGCGCCCAGCACCAGGGCTGCGGTCTCCAGCGCCTCCGACTCCGCCACGGGGAACAACAGCAGCAGCACCCCATACAGCACCGCCACCGCCCCATTGCACAGCAGCAGTTTGGCCCCCACCCGCAGCACAGCGGGCCGCAGCCGGTCGAACCACGGCTTGACCAGGGGATAATAGCCCAGCAGGGCCACAAAGAACAGGGCCGTCTCCTTGTCGGGCACCAGCAGCACCCCCAGCACGCTGGCGGCTGCATAGGCTGTCCAGGCCGGGCGTGCGCCGCACTCCGCCTGGACCACAGCGATCAAAATGCCCCCGAGGGCGGGGGCGATGAACATAGCCACCGGCAGGATGGTGCCCAAGAGCATCAGCACCACCGAGAAGGCCACCGCCATCCCGCACAGAGCCACCGCCCAGCTTGGATTCTTGTTCTGTTTCATGAGGAAGGCAGCTCCCATTTCAGGTCCCACGCCCCGTGCTCCAGGGGGTCTACCACGTCCCGCAGCCCCAGGATCATGATGTTGTCCAGCAGGGTGCGGTTCAGTTTGATATCCATTAAAGTATAGACGCGGGACAGGTCGTTGATGGCTGCAATGGCCTGGCGGCGGGCATTCTCCTGGGCAGCCTCCCTGCTCAGCCCGTTGGCCAGAAAAACGTTGTAGCGGTCCTCTTTCCGGTCCTGGTCGTGGCGGTCCGCCTTATCCAGCAGGTAGAACGCCTTGCCGATGCAGCTGCCGATGTACCGCATATTCTTGCGCTGGACCGGGTCGTCGGGGGCCAGCACCGAGAACAGCGCGCCATATACGTTGCTCATGGGCTCCGACGCCACCGCATAGTTCTGGCCCCGCAGCTGCTGCTGGGCGGCCGCCTGGGCTTTCTGCTGGCAGAAGATCCGCTCCAGGGCGGGTTCTTCCAGCGCCGCTTTGCGGTAAGCCCGGATCAGCATCACCTTCTGGGCCATCCGCTGCACCCGCTGACGGAAGGGCAGTTCCTCATTGCGGCGGTCCTGCAGCCGGTGCCAGCTCATCAGCACCTCGATCTGGGCCGCCAGAGCGATGCCCCGGGTCTGGCACATCACCGGCATCCGGGCCAGGCTGCCAGGCATCCGCACGGTGCGGCAGGTGGCCTGCCGGCCCGCCAGACTGTCGGCCAGCAGCGCCAGCGCGCCGCTCCCTTTGTGGGGCAGTATCCCATAGGAAAACAGGCCGTAATCCAGATACAGCTGATAGCTCACGCCGCGCGAATAGCGCAGATAGGTATTATAATCCCGGATGGAAAGCTCCGGCAGATATGGGTGGAGTCTACCTGTTATCATGGCCCACCGCCTCCATTATACTATATGCCCGCCCGGGGCGCATTTGAAGCTTCTGCCGCGCCTTTCTTTCCCGGGCGGGCTGTGGCCCCGTCTGTCTGCTGTGCCCCTGCAGGTCCCAAAAAACAGGCCGCCGGGCGCCGGGCCGGCGTCCTGCGGGCCGCAGCAGCCGCTTATCGTCCCTAGTATAATCGATTTTGCCTTCAGATGCAATTCCTATTTGAAAACTCTTTCCATTTGTCCCTGAAAAGATTCCGTCCGCCTGCTGAAACGACCCGCTTTTTGATGTATGGACGTCATTCTCTTGCATATCAGTTTCTTGGCTCATTGTTAGGCGTTTTTCAATATCATTTCTCTCAAACAGGTATCTGGAAGGCCCTTTTCTCTCAAAAAGCGGCACGGCCCGCACCCGGAAAGCCTGCCCTGCGGTGAGAAAAGGGGGCGTCTGCAGCCCGCAGCGCCCCCATCTGTACCCTCAGCGGTCCTGTTCCTGCCCTTTGGGGCGGGCCCGGCGGCCGTCAAAGCCCTCTTTGGGCATGGGACGGGCCGTTTTGGCTGCGGGTGCATCGTAATACATATAGACCTGGCAGGGGATCATGCCGTTGTACATCTTGCGGCGCTTGGTGGCGCGGCGGCCATAGTGGGCTTCGAACTCCATATCCGCCGTGATGACATACACCCCGGCGCAGGGGTTCGCTTCCATCTGGCGGCCAAAGGTCCTGGCCAGGCGAGCCGCCCCGTCGATGGTGCTCATCCGCTCCCCATAGGGCGGGTTGGTCAGCACGATGGCCTGGGGCCGGGGGGCAAACCCGGCCACATCCGCCACCTCAAAGCGGCAGCGCTTGTCCACGCCGGCCAGACGGGCATTGGCCTGGGCCAGTTGGATGGCGGCGGGGTCGATGTCGTAACCGTACCCCTCAAAGGCCGCGTCCTGCTTGATCTCCTCCAGGGCTTTCTGCCGCTGCCGTGCCCACACCTGGGCGGGCACAAAGCTGTAATGCTCTGCCGCAAACCGGCGGTGCAGGCCCGGCGCAATGTTCAGCGCCTTCTGGGCCGCCTCGATCACCAGCGTGCCGCTGCCGCAGAAGGGGTCCTCCACCAGGCTGTCCCGGCGCACCCGGCCCAGGTCGGCGATGGTAGCGGCCAGCGTTTCCCGCAGCGGGGCCTCCATGGCGTTGCGGCGGTAACCGCGCTTGTGCAGGCCCTCGCCGCTGGTATCCAGCATGATCTCACACTGGTCCTTCCGCAGCAGAAACTGCACCCGGTATTCGCTGCCTGTCTCGGGCAGCACCGAGGTGCGGTGGCCCCGCATCAGCCGCTTGACGATGGCCTTTTTGATGATGCTCTGGCAGGCGGGCACGCTGGACAGCTTGCTGTTCAAAGAGGAGCCCTTCACCGGGAAGGCCGCGTCGGCAGGCAGCAGCTCCTCCCAGGGGATGGCGTACACCCCGTCAAACAGCTCGTCAAAGGTATCGGCCCGATAGCTGGCCAGCAGCAGCAGCACCCGTTCCACCGTGCGCAGATTGAGGTTGGCTGCGGCGATCAGGTCGGCGCCGCCCCGGAAGGTCAGCCGCCCGTCGGTGACCCGCAGGTCTTCGGCGCCCAGCCGCCGCAGCTCAAAGCCGGCGGTGGATTCGCAGCCGAAAAAGCAGGGTGCGATCAATTCAAAGGTTGCAGGCATAATCATATCCTTTCTTTTTATCACAGCAAAACAGGCCCGCCCCCTGACTGTGGGGCAGGCCCGGTGTTTCCTGGTTCGGTTCTGGCCAAAAGGCGCTCAGCGGCCGCCGCCCCGGCGCCCGCGGGAGGCATACCCGCCCCGGCGTCCGCCCGACTCATGGTCCAGGTCGGCCAGCTTGGCCTCGCTCTGGCTCTTGAAGCGGCTCATCATATCCTCAAAGGAGAGGTTATCGCTCCTGGCCGGCGGCTTGGGCTGCCATACCCGGGGTCCGTCCTCTTTGGGACGCCGGGGGCCGCGGCCACCGCCCCGGCCTTCTTTGGACCCTGCTGGCCGGCCGCCGCGGCCGCCTTCCCGGGCGGGGCGCTCGGGCGCAGGCAGCAGCTGCTTGATGGACAGGGCGATCTTGCCCTCGGGGGAAACGTTGATCACCTTGACCTTGACGGTCTCCCCTTCATGCAGCACTGCGGCGATATCCTGCACAAAGGAATTGGACACCTCCGAAATGTGCACCATGCCCACCCGTCCTTCCGGAAGGGCCACAAAAGCGCCAAACGGCTTGATGCCGGTGACCCGGCCTTCGAAAATATTACCAACCTCTATCAAAGCTCATACCCTTTCTTCTGCCCTGGAATCTTCCGGGCCGCCCGCAACCCGCAAAAGCGGCCCGCCGCAAACAGTCGCCTCAGTTGCCCGATATATCCACGATGATCCGCTCGTTGGGCGCCGCATAGCCGTAAGAGTCCCGGGCGATCCACTCGGCCACCTCGTCGGGGTCGCCGCTGAGGATCCGCTCCAGCTCCTCGTTCTCGGCCTGCTGCTGGGCGATCTGATCGTTCAGTGCGTCCAGCTCGGCCTGTTTGGAGCTGATGGTCACCTGATTGGAAATGTAAGCCGCCAGCATGCTCAACAGCAGCAGCACAAAAAACAGCCTGGTGACGCCCCACCACAGGGTCTTTGACTTTTTACGGGTCCGCGCCATTTCGCCCGCCTCCGTTCCATGGATAAAACCGCGTACAACCGATTCGTTATACGTTTGAATTATACAACAGGTGCGCGGTATTTTGCAAGCTCTTTTTGGGATTTTTTGCTGTGCGGGCCGGTTTCGTTTTGCGGCGGGCCGCCAGAGCGGCCCGGGCTGCCCGCAGCGCCGGCCGCGTCCGCTTCACCGCAGCCCGCCAGGGCCACAGCACCACACGCCAAACCCTTGCGGCCAGAGGCCCCAGCAGGCTTTGGGCGGCCAGGGCTCCCGCAGCCCCTCCGGCCACCATGTACCAGCGCAGGCTCCCCGCCTGGCTGTAACCGGCGGCATAGCTCTGCAAAAACAGCAGCAGCATCCCCACCAGGGCCATATCGGGCAGAAAAGCCCCCCTGCCCCGGCCGGGGGCCACCGCGCGCAGAGCCCCCACCAGGCCGCCCAGGTACAGGCAGCAGGCCAGATCCCACCCAGCCTGCCAGGGGGCCAGGACCGGGGCCATCAGCGGGTCAGGCGGCGCAGAAAGCCGCCTGGGGTCCGGGCCTCGGTGTATTCCAGCGCATCGATCCGCCCCGAAAGCCTGGCCTCGCCCCGGTCCAGGTCCAGAGCGGTGACACTGAGCTGCGCCCCCGAAAGGTTCAGCACGCAGTCCCCTGTCTCCAGGGCCGCGCTGTCCGGGTCACACCGGATCACCCGGCGCACCCCCGTCACCGTCAGGCTGGACCGCTGCTCCAGGATCAGGGTGTGGGGCTCGGCTTCCGCGGGGCGGGCGGCCTGTTTTTCCATTGACATAGTGATCCCCTCCGCTATGTTGTATGCGGCGGGGCGGCGGGTTTATTCCCCTTCCGAAACGATCTCGTACATCTCCCGGGCCACGTCCTTGGTGCGGGGCTCGGCATCCGACAGCACCCGTACCTTGACCGGCCGGTTGCCGAAGGTGATCTCGATCACATCCCCGGGGGCCACAGCGGCGCTGGCCTTGGCCACTTTTCCGTTGATCAGGATGCGGCCGGCGTCGGCCACTTCGTTTGCCACCGTCCGCCGCTTGATGAGGCGGGAGACCTTGAGGTATTTATCCAGACGCATACATTGCTCCTTTGCACAAAAAAGCTGCCGGCACATCCGCACAGGGCGGACCCTTCCGGCAGCGGTGATGGTCAGAACAGGCTCACAGCGAATCCTTCAGCGCCTTGCCCTGCTTGAAAACGATGCTGCGGGATGCAGCGATGGTGATGGGCTCCTGGGTGCGGGGGTTGATGCCCTGCCGCTCGGCGCGCTCCCGGACCTCAAACGTGCCAAAGCCCGAGATGGTGACCTTTTCGCCGTTCGCCAGGGCCCGGCTGAGGGCCTCGAAGACAGCGTTGACCGCCTTGTCGGCGTCCTTTTTGGTCATGTCGGTATTTGCCGCAACCTGTGCGGTCAGATCAGCCTTGGTCATAATGGTACCTCCCAATGATTCATTTGTCTTTCTCGGCGCCCTGCCCCTGCTCGAGGGTGCGGCAGAACGCTTTGGATGTGAATGTCAATGCCTCCTCGGCGTCCAGGCCCGCCAGCCGGATGGAATCCACCGCGGCAAACAGCAGCTGTCCTGCTGCCTGGGCCCGCTGCTCCTCTGCGGCGGGGGCACGGGCGGCATCCTGCCAGCGCTCCCAGGCCCCGGCCAATGCGTCCAGGGCTTCCTGCTGGCCTGCGGGGCCGCAGCCGTGGGCTGCCGCCCGCTTTTGCATCTTCTGCGCGCGCATCAGCGCCGGCAGGGTGGCCGGTACCGTGTCCAGCTCGTCGGCCAGGGTACGGCGGCCCTTTTCCTTATTTTTGAGCGCGTCCCAGCCGTTTATTCCGGCATTCTGCGCCGCGGAGGAAGCAAACACATGGGGGTGGCGGAACACGAGCTTTTGGCACACTTCCCGGCAGATGTCCGAAAAGTCACTGCGGCCCTGTTCTTCCTCCAGCACCGCGTGGAAGGCCACCTGCATCAGCACATCCCCCAGTTCTTCCCGCAGCATCCCGGGGTCATCCGCGTCGATGGCTTCCAGCACCTCGCAGGTCTCCTCCAGGAAATTTTTGCGGATGGACCGATGGGTCTGCACCTTATCCCAGGGGCACCCCTGCTCCGGGTCCCGCAGGATGCGGATGATCTGCACCAGATCCTCTGCCGTATAGTGTTCCTTCTCGGGCCAGTCGGTCATCCAGGCGCCCTCCTTCCCGCCGCTTTGCGGCGCAAATCCCAAATCATTGTACCTTATACAGCGCGGATTTTCAAGTGTTTGCGCCGATTTTCCCCAATTTTCACCGCCGGGCCGGACGGGATGCAAAAGGCGCCCCCTGTGCGGGAGCGCCCGTGGTCCCTTGCCTGTGCCCTGTTACAGCTGCGCGCCGCACTTGTTGCAGAACAGCGCGTCGGGCGCCACCTCGGCGCCGCACTGGGGACAGAACTTTTTGGCGGGTCCGGCCTCCTGGCCGTCCTGCGCGTCAGCCGGCTCATCGGCGGGCTGTTCCTCCCCGGCGGGGTCTGCCATGACGTCCGCCAGGTCGGCCTCGGTCTGGACCACGTGCTCCACCTCGTCGGCCTCGGTGGGGGTCAGCTTTGCTTTCAGCTGACGGTTCTCCTGCTCGATCGAGTCGATCATATCGATATACTTATCGACCAGGGGCTGGTTTTCCTCGTTGCCCTTGGCCAGGCTGTACACCAGCGCGCCCAGCTGCCGCTGCGCCCGGCTGATCTTGGCCTGGTTGGACAGGATCTTGGCCTGGGTCTTGCCCTTTTCGGTCAGGTCGCTGGCCACGCTGACGCCGATCTCCATGTATTCACGGCTCTTGGCCAGGATGGTATCCTTCCATTTCTCTGCATCCATCATTGAGACACCTCGCTTCTCCATCGTTTCCGGCGCCCTCTGCCCGCCGGGCAGCGGGTCCGGTATAGATTCAGTATACCGCACTTTGCAGCATGATGCAACAATCCGGCCGCAGCTTTTACAAATTGATGGGCCTTCCAGCCAAAAATTTTTACACCTTGCTCCCATCCCCGCCCACGCCGGCGTAGAACTCCCGCAGCATGGCTCCCGGGGGGATGAGCTGACGGTCCAGAGGCTGCACATGCTCAAAGCGGCGGGCCGCCTCGTCCCACATTTCGGTGTAGCGGCTGTCGGGGGACATCCTGCGGCCCACCTCGGGCAGCAGCCCCGCGATGATCCCCAGCTCGTAGCTGAAAGCGGTATCCAGCAAAAAGTCGGCCGTATTTTTGAAGCCCTTGATATACCGGGTCTCGCCGTCCAGCACCCGATCCCACATGGCCAGGGTCTGCTCGGGGCTGCGGCCCCGGGCGGCGGCGTCCCGCAGTACCCGGCGGCACAGCCGGATGTTCTGGGTGTTGATCAGGCGGCGGCCCTCCTGGCAGTATTCCTCCCGCAGGCCCGCATAGATGCGGTAGACATGGCCCGAGGGCACCAGGCTGGTCAGCATGGGATTGAGGGCGTGGATGCCCTCCACGATGCAGACGCCTCCCGCCAGGTCGATGGCCTCGGTCTGCTCCGACCGCTCTTCCCGCACAAAGTCATAGATGGGCAGCACCGTCTTGTCGGTCTGGCTCAGCTCCTGCAGGCACTGGCGGATCAGGGGCATATCCAAAGTGTCGGGGTGCTCGTAGTCCAGGGTGCCGTCCGGCATCCGGGGGTAATACTGGGAGCCGCGGAAGAAGTTGTCCAGGCTGATGACCTGGGCCGGCGTGCCCATCTCGGTCAGGGCGGCCGCCAGCTTGTGGGCGGTGGTGGTCTTGCCGCTGGCCGAGGGACCTGTCAGCATGATGATCTTGGCCCCCGACTGGCGCACTTTCTGGGCGGCATACTGCAGCCGCCGGGCATAGCTGTCCTCGCAGACCTGGACCAGCTGGGGGCCGCTGCGGGCCGCCACATTCAGCAGGTCGATCTCCACCAGGCGCTTAGGTACCCAAATCGTGATCATAAAACGCAGACACTCCTTTTTTGCGCTCCAACACCTGGTCGAAGCGCTGGATGTATTCATTGGGGTACTTGAAATTAAAGATGCGCTGCATCCTGTGGCCGCCGGCATCCACCAGCTTGGTGCTGCCCCCCGCGCCGGCCGAAAGGATGGTCTGCACTTCCTCCATGATATAAATGTTGTAATAGCCTTCCCGGCCCGGCTTGCACCAGCCCACGTTCTCCAGGTTCTGCAGGGTGTTCTTCTGCCGGTAGAGATAGTAGGGCCGATAGCCCGCCTGGGCCAGCAGGCCGCAGCGCTCCAGCATGGCGGCCACATCGGCGTAGCGGTTGTCCTCCTGGTCCTCCATCACGATGCGGGAAGCCCGTTTGAGGGTCAAAGTGTGCACCGTGATGTTTTCGGGGTCCAGGTCGATGGCGGTGCGCAAGCTGTGCGCAAAGCCCTCCACCGTGTCCCCGGGCAGGCCGGCGATCAGGTCCATATTGATGTCGGTGTGCCCCGCCGCCCGGGCGGCCGCGTAGCAGTCCAGGATGTCCCGGGCGGTGTGGCGGCGGCCGATGTTGGCCAGCACCTGGTCCGAGAAGGTCTGGGGATTGATGGAGATGCGGGTGGCCCCGTACTCCTTGATGACCGCCAGCTTTTCGGCGTCGGTGCAGTCGGGGCGGCCCGCCTCCACCGTGTACTCCGCCAGTCCTTCCAGGGGAAAGAGATCCCGCACGGCGCCCATCAGCTGGCGCAGCTGCCCGGCCGACAGGCTGGTGGGGGTGCCTCCGCCGATGTAGATGGTCTGCAAATGCAATCCGGCCTGATCCGCCTGGGCCCGGATGGCCTCCAGTTCCCGGCACAGGCAGTCCACATAGGGCTGCACCAGCTTGCGGTCCCGGTCCAGGTTGCAGCTGACAAAGCTGCAATAGCTGCACCGGGAGGGGCAGAAGGGGATGCCGATGTAGAGGCTGTACGCCCGGGGCTCGGCGCCCCGGCGCAGGATGGGTTCCTGCAAGTCGGCAATGGCCCGGGCCATCTGGTATTTTTCGGGGGAACAGTCGAACCGCTCCAGAAAATACCGGTCGATCTGCTCTGCGGTCCAGCCGGCGGCCCGCTTGTCATGGATCAGCCGCACCGGCCGTACCCCGGTCATTTTGCCCCAGGGGGGCCGCAGGCCGGTCCAGCTGCGCAGCAGCCCATAGGCCAGGCTGGCCAGGGCAAACTCGGGGGTATCGTCCCGGGGCAGAGGGGCAGAGGCAGTCCGGCTCCGGCCCTGTTCCCGCACCAGCACCGAGAGGCCGTCCTCCCCTTTGCTGGCCCAGACGCAGTCCTCCCCGTCGGCAGGCGGGGTCAGGGTAAGGGGCGCCATCGGATAGAACAGCCGGACCAGATGCTCCACATCGTAGCCCGAGGGCAGCCCTGTGATATAGATCTTCATACGTTTACCAATCCTGTCTGGATACGCTCTTGCGGATATACCAGTTGTTCTTCAGCTCTTCCCCAAAGGTGGACAGGTCCCCGTGGCCGGGCAGGACCTGAGCCGTGGGCGGGATGGGCAGCCCCGCGAGCTTGCGCAGCGAATCCGACAGCTGGCGGGTACTGCCGCCGGGCAGGTCGGTGCGGCCCACACTGCCCGCAAACAGGGTGTCCCCGGTGAACAGGTATTCCCCGCACAGCAGGCAGACGCTGCCGGGGGTGTGCCCCGGGGTGTGCCACACCGTGAAGGACATCTCATCCACCTGGATGACGCCCCCCTCCTGGTAGCCGCTGTCGGCCTGGGTCAGGGGGTAGAACTGCCCGCCTTCCAGGTCGGCGGACTCGCACCAGAGCTTTGCGTTCCACTCCTCTTTGAGTTCGGCGGCGCTGCCCACATGGTCAAAGTGGCCGTGGGTGCAAAAGATATGGGTGAGGGAGGCTCCCTCCTTGCGCAGCAGCTGGCCGTAATCGGCTGCGGCCGCCGCCGGGTCGATGACCACCCCATGGCCCGCCTCCGAGATCAGCAGGAAGGTATTGGTATACATGGGGGCCTGCCCCACAACATGGTATGCCTTCATCTCAGTCTCCCTTCTTCCACTCGTCGGTATCCATTACGATGGTGCAGGGGCCCTCGTTCACAAGGGCCACCTGCATATCCGCCCCAAACTCCCCGTGCTTGACCTCTTTCAGGCCCTGCTTTTCCATCTCGGCCACAAACAGCTCGTAAGCCTGCACCGACAGCGGGGGCTTGGCCGCCCGGATGAAGCTGGGGCGCATCCCCTTCTTGGTGTCCCCGTACAGGGTGAACTGGGACACCACCAGGGCCGAATAGCCGTTGTCCCTGGCGCTGCGGTTGAGCTTGCCGTCCGCATCGTGGAAGATACGCAGGCCGGCGCATTTTTCTGCAAAGCGGGGCACCATATCCAGGGTGTCGGTGTCCTTGACCCCAAACAGGATCACCAGCCCGGGGCCGATGGCCCGGGGGTCTCCGCCGTTCACCCGCACGCTGGCGGAGGATACGGCCTGAATCACTGCTCTCATCTTGTCTCCTTTTTCTGTCAGCCTCTGGTCACCTTCAGCACGTCCTTGATCTTGGCCAGCCTGGCCACCACCCGGTCCAGATGATCGGTGTTGTTGATGCCGATGGTCAGGTTGACGACGCCATAGTTGTCTGTCTGGCGGGCGTTCATGGTGTAGATGGGCACCCGCATATCCGACAGCGCGTTCAGCACGTCCTTCAGCAGGTCGTTGCGGTCCAGCGCCACGATCTCCAGCCCCGCCTTATAGCTGTCCTTGACGCTGTCGGCCCAGTAGGCCTTGACCCAGCGGGGGGCGTTGGCGGGGTCCTTCTGGCTGGCCACCGCGTTGACGCAGTTGGCCTTGTGGATGGACACCCCGAAGCCCCGGGTGAGGAAGCCGACGATGGGGTCCCCGGGCAGGGGGTTGCAGCACTTGGCAAATTTGATGGGGGTATTGTCAAAGCCCTCCACCACCACCCCGTCGGTGGAATGCACCTTGCGCAGGTCCACCTTGGGCAGTTCCACCGGCGGGTTCTCGGCTGCCCGCAGCTTCTGGTATTCCTCTTTGAACTTGGGGATGCAGTTGGCGATGGTGATGCCCCCATAGCCGATGGCTGCGTACAGGTCCTCGGCGCTGTTCTGGCGCATCCGGCGGCAGCAGCCCCCCACGAACTCGTCCAGCTTGTCGTCCGGGATCAGGATGCCCTCCCGGCGCAGTTCCTTGGCCAAAGCGTCCCGGCCCTCCGAGATATTCTCGTCCCGGCGCATCTTTTTGAACCAGTTGCGGATCTTGCTCTTGGCCTCGCTGGTCTTGACGATCTTCAGCCAGTCCCGGCTGGGGCCCTTGTCGGCCGGGCCCAGGATCACCTCGATGATCTCGCCGGTGGCCACCACATGGTCGATGGGAACCATCCGGTTGTTCACCTTGCAGCCCACCATCCGGTTGCCCACCGCCGAATGGATGGCGTAGGCAAAGTCGATGCAGGTAGCCCCCGCAGGCAGATTGATCACATCCCCCTTGGGGGTGAAGGCGAACACTTCCTCGGGCAGCAGGTCGCTCTTGAGGTCGTGCAGCAGGTTGCCCGAATCCTCCGACACCCGCTGGTTCTCCAGCAGCTGGCGCACCCAGGCCAGGCGTTCGTCCAGCTTGTCATGGCCGCCGATGCCCTCCTTGTACTTCCAGTGGGCCGCCACGCCGTATTCCGCCTGCTCATCCATCTGGCGGGTACGGATCTGCACCTCAAAGGGGATGCCCTCATGCCCGATGACGGTGGTATGCAGGCTCTGGTAGCCGTTGGGCTTGGGGGTGGAGATATAGTCCTTGAACCGGTTGGGCAGCGGATGGTACATATCGTGGATCAGCCCCAGGGCACTGTAACACTCGGTGATGGTGTCCAGGATGATCCGCACCGCATAGATGTCATAGATCTCGTCAAAGGACTTGTTCTGGATGAACATTTTGCGGTAGATGCCATAGATGCTCTTGACCCGGCGCTTCATGGCGGCGCCCTTGATGCCGCTTTCCTCCAGCCGCTTTTCGATCAGGCTGGACACCCCGGCCAAAAACTCCTCCCCCGCTCTCTCGCTCAGCAGCTTGCTGATCTCCTCATAGCCCACGGGGTCCAGGTAGTGCAGGCTGCGGTCCTCCAGTTCCTCCTTGATGTTCAGGATGCCCAGGCGGTTGGCGATGGGGGCATACACCTCCATCGTCTCCCGGGCCTTGTCCCGGCGCTTCTGTTCGGGCCAGGCGTCCCCGGTCCGCATATTGTGCAGACGGTCGCACAGTTTGATGATCATGACCCGCACATCCTGGCTCATGGCCAACAGCATTTTGCGCAGGTTCTCGGCCTGCTGCTCCTCGATGCTGGAGAACTGGATCTTGGTCAGCTTGGTGACGCCGTCCACCAGAAGGGCCACATCGGCCCCGAAGGACGACTTGATCTCGTCCACCGTGATGGGGGTATCCTCCACCACATCGTGCAGCAGGGCGGCGGCGACGCTCTCACTGTCCATGCCCAGATCCAGCACCAGCCGGGCCACCGCCAAAGGATGACAGATATAGGGTTCCCCGCTGCGGCGGCGGACGTTCTGATGGGCCTGGTCGGCGGTGTGATAGGCCTTTTCGATCATCTCCATGTTGTAGGGCCGGCCGCTGGCCTGGATGGCCTCCATCAGCTTGTCATAGGTGATGATCTCGGGCCGGGCCTCGGAGGGGACCATATAGTCCACCGCCTCGGCGGGGCGGGCTGTGGCCGCCACCGTGCCGATCTCCCGCACCTGATGCTGCAAATGGCTCTTGGCGGTATAGGAATCCTGCGCAGGGGCAGGAACTGCTGTTTTCTTTCCCTCTGGCATATTACTTCTCCTCCAAATCCTCCAGACATCTCAGGATGGGCGCGTCGGCCAGGTTCTTCTTCTCCTTGACCCGCACCAGCTCCAGAAAGGGCACGTCCCCCCGGTGGACCACTTCCACAAGGCCCACCTGCATCAGCGCGGTGAGGGCCACCAGGGTCTTGCCTGTGTTGGCGGTGCCCATTTTTGCATACAGAGGCTGCAGATCCTCGGCGTGCCAGCGCCGGGTCTTCAGCTCACGATAGACGGCGGCCGTCTCCTCACGGGTGGGGCGGACCAGCTGCCGCTCCTCCGCCGTCAGGGACGCGCCGCGGCGCAGCGCTTCCACCAACGCCGCCTGCCGGGCCGCGTCCGGACCCAGACCCGCCGGGTGCAGGTCGATGATCCGCCCGGACAGCTGGGCCCCGCGGGCCCCTTCGTACACCGACAGGCTGAGGGCTGCGTCCACCGCATCCCCCGGCTGGTAGGGCACCCGCTCGGGGGACATCCCGAACCAGACCGCATACAGTCCTGCGCCCCCCTGGTTCAGCCGCAGCCGGCTGTGCTTGCCGTCGGACACGGGGTAGACGCCCTCCACCACCGCATTCTCCAAAAGGAACACCGGGGCGGGGTTGTCGGCCCCAAAGGGGGCCATCCGCTCCACCGCCCGCACCTCCTCCACCGTCACCCGGCCAAGCCGGAGGGACAGATCGCAGATCAGGGGCGGCACATGGATCACCGGGCATTCCCGGGCGGCCCACTCGTTCATCCGGCGGCGCAGTTCGGGCAGGTTCTCCTCCCGCACCAGAAGCCCCGCCGCCATGGGGTGGCCCCCAAAGCGGATCAGCAGGTCGGCACAGGCGGTGATGCAGGCGTGCAGGTCAAAGCCGGGCACGCTGCGCCCGCTGCCCTTGGCCTCGCCGTTTTCGGCCACCGACACCACCATCACCGGCCGGCCGTATTTTTCCACCAGCCGGGACGCCACGATGCCGATGACTCCCTGGTGCCAGCCCTGGCCCCACAGCAGCATGATGCGGTCCTCGGTGCGGGCCGGGTCGGCGGCCAGCATCTCCTCCACCGCGTGCTCGATCTTCTGTTCGGTCTCCTGACGCTGGGCGTTGACCTCATTCAGCTGGCGGGCCAGGCCGGCGGCGCGGGCGGGGTCCTGGCAGAGCACCAGCTGCAGGGCCGTGACGGCGCTGTCCATCCGGCCCGCCGCGTTCAGCCGGGGCGCAATGCCAAAGCTGACGTTGTCGGCGCTCACCGTCTTGCCCGCCAGCCCCGTTTCCTCCAGCAGGGCGCACAGGCCGGGCCGCTGGGTGTGCTGCAAGCTTTGCAGTCCCGCCTTGACGATGGTGCGGTTCTCCCCTGTGAGGGGCATCACATCGGCCACCGTGCCGATGGCGGCCAGGTCGCTGCAAAACTCCAGCAGCTCCTCGGGCATACAGTTCTCCAAAGCGGCGCACAGCTTGAAGGCCACTCCTGCGCCGCACAGGTCCTTGAAGGGGCTTTCGTCATCCCGGCGCTTGGGGTCCACCACGGCCACCGCCTGGGGCAGCACACTGGGGGGCACATGGTGGTCGGTGATCACCACGTCGATGCCCAGAGAGGCCGCATAGGACGCCTCCTCCACCGCCGAGATGCCGTTGTCCACCGTGACGATCAGAGTATAGCCCTTATTGTGGATGCGGTCGATGGCCCGCTTGGACAGGCCGTAGCCGTCCCCTTCCCGGCTGGGCAGCATACATTTGACCGTCCCGCCCAGCCCTTTCAGCTGTTCGTACAGCAGAGAGGTGGCGGTGACGCCGTCCACGTCGTAGTCCCCATACACCACGATGGTCTCGCCGCTGTCCAGAGCCTGGCGGATGCGGGCGCAGGCCTTGTCCATATCCTGCATCAGCATGGGGTCGCTGAGGGTATCCTCCCCCGCCAGAAAGGACAAAGCCTCCTCCGGCTGGGTCAGGCCCCGGGCCGCCAGCAGCCCCGCCAGCAGGGAAGCTTCTTTCAGCTGGGCGTTCAGGACGGCGTCGTGCTTGGCGTCGTCCCACTCGTTCCCCTCATAGGCGGCCTCCATCTCCAGCTGGTCGGTGCGTTCCTCGGCAATGGCCTCCTGCAGTCCGGCCACCGCTTCCCGGTCCAGCGGGCGCAGTTCCCACGGACGGCCCGTCATAGCAGCCCCTCCCCGGTCAGGCCATCGCTGGCCAGCATCCCTTCCAGGGCCGCGATCTCGCTGGACACATCCAGGGCCGCATCGCTGAGCAGGTTGTCGTACAGGTTCTCATAGGCGGTATTCAGGGTGTGAAGGATGCCGCCGATATCCCGCCGGATGGCCTCGGCGTTGTCCCCCTTCTGGCCCTGCACATCGTTGTAGGTGTGCAGCAGCTTGAGGGTGGTGGGGATATAATATTCCGCAAACCGCCGGGCCCGGGGCGCGCTCTCGGGGTGGCTCTCCAGCCAGGCGCAGATGGCCTCGGTGGTCTTTTGCATCTTTTCCAGTTCGTCGGCCGCGGTGGGGTCGGTCATCAGCCGGCGCTCCTTGGCCAGCACCTGGGCAAACCGCCGGGCCGTCTCCAGATGGAGGGGCTTTGCCTCCTCTTCCTCCTGAGGCTTGGGCTGCTCCGGCGCGGGCTGGGGAGCCGCAATGTTGTGGGCCGCACGGTAGTCGGCGGCGCTCAAAAACAGCAGGTTGCTGCGCTCATCCATCCAGCCGGTCAGCCAGCCCCGGTTGATCAGTTCCCGCAGCTGCTTGCGCAGCTTTTTCTTTTTCATTTGCAGCAGGCCGGCCAGGTCGTCCAGGTCCACCCCCTCCGACACATCCAGCCCCGCAAAGGCGTCGGCGCAGCGGTTGAGCAGCCTGGAGGCTTCCAGCTGTTCGCACCCGTACAGGGCCCCGCCGGTGCACAGGCCGCCGCCCACCATCAGGCCGATGCCGGTCCAGGCCAGGGCCGCCTCCGCCACGGGGATGCTGCTCACCACCAGCGCTTCGGTGCTGATGAAGCAGGCGATCCCTCCCACAAAAAAGCTGAAAGCCAGAATGCCGAAGGTGATGGACAGCGCCAGGCCGATGCCGCAGCGCTTTCTGGCGCTCCAGCGGATGGCGCGGTCGTAGTTGTCCCCGGGGTCGGGGCTCTGTCCGCGCTTTCCGTCCGAGCGGCAGCGCCCCCAGCTGATCTTGCCGGAGCCGGTCTGCCAGTCCTGGGCATAGTCGTAGGCCTGACTCTCCGGGCTGTCCCGGCGGGCGGCGCGGCGGGCTTCCCGCTGCTGCCACCGGCGGTGTTCCCGCTGGCGGCGGCGTTCGGCCCGTTCTTCCTTGTCGGCCCCGCTCTCCAGGTCCATGGCATCCTGAAAGGCGCCGGCCACCTCCCCCACCACGCTGTTCAGCACGGCGGTGACATCGCTGGCCACATGGTTCACATGGCGGCCCAGTTCGTCTCCCCGGCCCTCAAAGCCGTGGCGAAAGGCGTCGTTGACGGCGTCCTTCAGCTCGTTCACGCCCACTCCCAAGTCCCGCAGCTGCTGCTCCAGTTCCTCCTGGACGGCAGCCGTGTCCCTTTTCTGATTCTGCTTGTCCTTCTTATCCTGTTCGTCCATGCCTTTTCCCCTCAATCTCCCGCCGGGCAATACCGGCTTGCTATCGCTGCTGCCACCCGCAGACCATCCACGGCGGCGCTCATGATGCCGCCCGCGTAGCCCGCCCCCTCGCCGCAGGGGTAAAGGCCGGGCAGCTGGGTACATTCGTAGGTCTCTCCCCGGGCCAGCCGCACCGGGCTGGAAGTCCGGGTCTCAAGGCCGGTGAGGATGGCCTCGGGAGAAGCGTATCCCGCCAGCTTGCGGTCGAAGGCCCGCAGCCCGGCCCGCAGCGCTCCGGCCAGCCCGGCCGGCAGCAGGCTGCCCAGATCGGCAGGCACCACGCCGCGGTCGTAGGTGGGTTCCACCCGGCCGATCCTGAGCCGGCCCTCTCCCTCCAGGAAGCTGGTCACATTTTCAGCCGGCGCCGCATAAAGCCCGCCGGCCCGCCCGGCCTGGAACGCCCGGGCCTCCAGCTCCCGCTGGAAGGCGATGGCCCGCCGCGGGTCGCCCCCGAAGTCCTCGGAGCCCACCCCTACCACCACGGCGGCGTTGGCGTTCCTGCCATCCCGGGCGTGGTAGCTCATGCCGTTGGTGACCACCCGGCCCGCTTCGCTGGCCGCCGCCACCACCTGGCCTCCCGGACACATACAGAAGGTATACACCCCCCGCCCATCCACCTGCTGGGAGAGCTGATACTCCCCCCGGGGCAGGGCCGGATGGCCGGCGGCGTCGTGATAGAGGCTCTTTTCGATCTCGCTTTGCAGGTGCTCGGCCCGGAATCCCACGCTGAAGGGCTTGCAGCTGAAAGCCAGCCCCCCGTCCATCAGGGCCTCGAAGGTATCCCGCGCCGAATGCCCCACCGCCAGCACCAGAGCCTTGCAGGGGATGTCCCCTGCGGTGGTGCTGACGCCGGCCAGGGCGCCGTTTTGCACCTTGAGGCCGGCGAGGGCGGTGTTGAACCGCACCTGGCCCCCCAGCGCCTCGATCTCTTTCCGGATGGAGGTGATCACGCCCCGCAGCAGGTCGGTGCCCATATGGGGCTTTTGCTGCCAGGCGATCTCGGGCGGAGCCCCGTGGGCCAAAAACACCCGGGTCACATAGCCGCACAGGGAGTCTCCAATCCGGGTGGTGAGCTTGCCGTCCGAGAAGGTGCCCGCGCCTCCCTCGCCAAACTGGATGTTGGCGTTTTCGTCCAGCTCTCCCGTGGCGGAAAAGTGTTCCACCGCCCGCACCCGGTCCTCCAGGGCGGGGCCGCGCTCCAGCACGATGGGGGCAAACCCCTGCTGGGCCAGAGCCAGGGCCGCGAACAGGCCCGCAGGGCCCAGGCCGCACACCACAGGGCGCCCTTCCAGGGGCCGGATGCCCGGCGTGATGCAGAACTGCGGCTCCTGACGTAGAGCAACGCAGGGCGAGGCCCCCGCAAAAGCAGGTTCCTCACCCTCATTTTTCAGCGTTACCGCAATGGTATAGACCAGCTTGGGCCGGCCGTGGCGGGCGTCCACCGACAGGCGGGACACCCCCATCTGCCGGACCTTGCCCAGGGGCAGGCGCAGGATGCGCAGAGCCTGCCCGAAAGCCTGCTCCTCCCCGGCGGAGAGGGGCAGACGGATATCTCTGACCAGGATCATTCTTTCTTTTTCCGTTTCTGTCGTGATGGATGGACGGGGCGTCAGTTGCTCTCGATCCGGCAGGGGACCGTGTAGCTGCCCAGCACAAAGATCCGCCCGTCCGCGGGCACATAGATGCTGCACGCAATGTTCTGCTGACCCAGGGACACAGCAAAGTCATCGGCGTCGATCTGGGCCACCACCTGGTCGGCGGTCAGGCTCTCCAGCACCGAGGCGGGGCCGCAGAGGGTCACGTTCATCAGCCGGTCGCTCTCCACCGTCAGCTGGTAGGTGGAGGGCAGGTTGATCACCTCGATGTTCTCGGCCGGGATGTTCAGGGTCTTGGTGGCCATGGCGCTGCAGTTGAAGCTGACCGTCACCGTGTCCACATTGTCCAAAGACACCAGGCCCGAAGGCAGGGTGATGGGCATTTCATACACCTTGTCCAGCGCAAAGGTGGACAGGTCGATGGTGCCCACCGCCAGCTCCGAGAGGTTGTCCACCACATCCGCCGGGCCGGCCACCCGCAGCTCGGTCTGGCTCAGGCTGTAGATCAGCACCGAGTCATCAAAGTTGGGAGGTGTGTTTACAAACCGTACATTGACAGGCAGCTGTGCCGTTTTGTATACAGTCAGGGTGACTTCCACCGTGTCATGGTCCAGGGTGACATAGTCAAAGGTGAGCTCATGGCCGCTCTCGTTGTAAAAGCGCAGGTGGGTATCCACCGTCACGCTGTCGTTCAGCGGGTCGTTGTAACTGACCTCCGCAGTGCAGGAGGCCACATCGGCCAGTTCGCTGGAGGGGCCGGTCAGGGTGACCGTCTCATTGGAGGCCGCGGTGCTGTACAGGATGTAGCCATCCTCGATGGTCAGATAGCGGGTGTTCACCTGGACCGGGAGGGTCTTTTCCTCCACAACGTCAAAAACGATGTCCACCGTACTATCGGTATTGGCGATCGAGACCGAAATATTCCCCGCCACCGCGCTGTTGATGCAGCGGACCCGCAGCTGCAGGGTCTTGGTGCCGCTGGAGCGCACCGACGAGCAGTCGGGATAGACCACAAAGTCCTCGGCCCGCAGCTGGCCGATGGTATAGCCGTCCCCCGAGACGGTCAGGTTCACCGTCTTGCTGGGGGCCTGGACGATGCTCAGGCCCCGGGATGTGTAGACGCTGGCGTCGTAATTGTAGTCCACCGGCACCCCGCTGAGGGTGATGGCGGTGCCGGGCTGGACCACCGTGGTGATGACCACCCACAGCGCCACCGCCAGCAGAGCCGACAGGACCAGCCGCACGCGGCGGTCCTCCAGGATCGAGCGGTTCTGGAGCAGGCTCTCCAGCCGGAAGGTCTTTTTCTTGATGGGATTCATTTGCCTTCACCCTCCTTTTTCCGCCAGTCCATCAGGGACAGCACCTGACCCTTGAAGGTATCGAAGCTGCGTCCCTTGTCCGAGGCGGCTTCCTTGGGGATCATCTCATCCACCAGGCGGGTGTACAGGGTCTGACGGTCAAAGTGGCGGATCAGCACGCCGTTTTTGGCCATCGAGATGATGCCGGTCTCCTCGCTGACCACGATGGCGATGGCGTCCGAATTTTCCGCAATGCCCAGGCAGGCCCGGTGCCGGGTGCCCATATCCTTGCCCAGGTCCAGGTTGTTGGACAAGGGCAGCACGCACCCCGCCGCCTTGATGCGGCCGTCCTCGATGATGGCCGCGCCGTCATGCAGGGGGGTGCCCTCATAGAAGATGGTGCCCAGCACCTCGGGATTGACCTCACAGTCCACCGGGGTGCCGGTGCGCTCGATCTCGGACAGGTCGGTGCGCCGTTCCAGCACGATCAGCGCGCCGGTCTTGGTCTCCGAAAAGCGTTCGGCCGCGTCGCAGATGGCAATGATGGCGCTGCGCCAGCTGCCCCGCGTGGCAGGGTCCACATGGCGCACACGGAACAGCTTCAAAAACCATTTGTCGGTCTGGCCCATCCGCTCCAGGGCCCGGCGGATCTCAGGCTGAAAGATGACCACCAGGGTCAGCAGGCCCACTTGCAGCAGCGAGTTCATGATCCAGGTGACGGTGCGCATATGGGCGGTGGTGGCGATCAAATAGATCAGGGCCACCACCAGCGCGCCCCGGGCCACCTGTCCCGCCCGGGTGCGGCTGACGATGCCGAAGATCTGGTAGATCACAAAGGTCACCACCAGCACATCCAGCAGGTCTGCCAGATTGAAGGTCTGAAAATTGGCTATGATGGAACTCCAGTTCATGGGATATCACTCCTGTCCATAGGGCCGGATCAGGGCGACGGCGTGAGCGGCAATGCCCAGTCCCTCCCCCGTAAAGCCCAGATGCTCCTCCGTGGTGGCCTTGACGCTGACCGCCCCTGCGGGCAGGCCAAAGGCGTCGGCCAGGTTCTGGCCCATGGTGAGGATATAGGGGGCCAGTTTGGGCCGCTGGCAGAGGATGGTGGCGTCGATGTTGACCACCTGCCAGCCCGCCTGGGCCAGGATCCGGCGGACCTGCCGGGCCAGCGCCAGGCTGTCCGCCCCCGCATAGGCGGGGTCGGTGTCGGGGAAGTGCCGGCCGATGTCCCCCAGGGCCGCGGCGCCCAGCACCGCGTCCATCACCGCGTGGGTCAGCACGTCGGCGTCCGAATGGCCCAGCAGGCCCTTCTCAAACGGGACCGTCACCCCGCCCAAAATCAGGGGCCGGCCCTCCACCAGGCGGTGGACGTCATAACCGTGACCGATGCGCATGGTGTTTCCTCCTTGTCTGGGGCGGGCCGAAGCGGGCAGGTCCTCCCGGGTGGTGATCTTGTAGTTGGCGTAGTCCCCCTGGGTCAGCAGCACCGGCAGCCCCGCCAGCTCAAACAGGCTGGCGTCGTCGGTGACCTGGCTGGCCTCCCCTTCCTCCAGCTGCTGCGACACCCGCAGATACGTGTCACGGTCAAAGCACTGGGGGGTCTGCACCGCGTACAGGGTGCTGCGGTTGGGGGTATAGTGGACCAGGCACTGGAGCGGGACGGACCGGCCATCCCCCGCGGCGCCGAGTTTGACCGTATCCTTGACCGGTACGGCCGGGATCGCCGCGCCCCACTCCTCCGCCCCGGCAAGGGCCTCCTGGATGACGGCATGGCTGACAAACGGCCGGGCCCCGTCGTGGATGGCCACCATCTGTCCCGACGCCGCAGCCACTCCCCTGCGGGCGCTCTCTGCGCGGGTGGCGCCTCCCGTCACCAGATGGACCGGCTTGCGGCAGCGGGCCGCTTCCTTTTGGGCCAGGGCACAGTCCTCCCCGGTCACCAGGATGATCTCCCCGATCTGGGGACATGTATCAAAGGCCCGGATGCTGCGGCCCAGCACGGTCTCCCCGCCCAGGTCAAAGGCCAGTTTATCAAAGCCCATCCGGCTGGATGTGCCTGCCGCCAGTATGACTGCCGATGCTCTCTTTTTCATCTGCTTGTTCCTATCCTTGCGCCTGCCCCGCCCCAAAGCGGCAAAGGCCCAGCATATCTTACAAAAATCCGATTATTATTATAGCGCATCGCCCTGTAAACTGCAACCATTTCACCGCATCCACACAAGAAAAACGCCCCCGCGGCTGCGGGGGCGCTGCAACAAATTCAGTTTGGGGTCATTTGTTGGCTCGTTTCTCTCAGGCCAGCAGGGGCTTCAGGGCTGCCGCCAGGGCATCCTTCTGGGCCTGGGCTTCGGCCAGATCCTTGCCCAGCGTGGTGAAATAGGTCTTGATCTTGGGCTCGGTGCCGGAGGGACGCACCACTACGGTGGCACCGCCTTCCAGGGTGTAGATCAGCACGTTGGCTGCGGGCAGGCCGGTCTCCTCGGGCTTCTCGTAGTCGGTCACCTTGACCACCTTGTGGCCTGCAAAGTCTGCCGGGGGATTCTCCCGCAGGCTCTTCATGATGCCGGCCATCTTGTCCATGCCGGTCAGGCCGGGGAATTCGTAGCTGTCCACCTTGTTCAGGTAACGGCCGTACTGGGCGTAGATTTCCTCCAGGCGCTGCTTGATGGAAGAACCGATGCTGCGGTAGTAGGCAGCCATCTCACAGATCAGCATCGAGCCGATGACCGCATCCTTGTCCCGCACATAGGGGCCGGCCAGATAGCCGTAGCTCTCCTCAAAGCCAAAGATGAAGCGGTCCACTTCACCGGCGGCCTCCAGGCCGGCGATCTGGTCGCCGATCCACTTGAAGCCGGTCAGCACGCTGCGCATCTCCACGCCGTAGTGGGCGGCAATGGCATCCGCCAGGGGGGTGGAGACGATGGACTTGACCGCCACCGGGTTCTTGGGCATGGTGCCCTTCTCGATGCGGCCCGCGCAGATATAATCCAGCAGCAGAGCGCCCATCTCGTTGCCGGTCACCAGCTCATAGCTGCCGTCGGGGCACTTCATGGCGATGCCCACGCGGTCGGCGTCGGGGTCGGTGGCCAGCATCAGGTCTGCGTCCGACTTCTCGGCCAGCTCCAGGCCCAGCTTGAGGGCCTCGAAGATCTCGGGGTTGGGGTAGGAGCAGGTGGTGAAGTAACCGTTGGGGTACTCCTGCTCGGGCACGATGGTGATATCGGTGATGCCGATGTCGTTCAGCACATGGGTGACGGGCACCAGGCCGGAACCGTTCAGCGGGCTGTACACCAGCTTGAGGCCGGCGGTCTTGCACAGGCCGGGCCGCACCTGGCGGGCCTCGATGGCCTCGTAGAGGGCCTGCTTGCAGTCATCCCCCACAAAGCGGATCAGACCCTGCTCCACGCCCTGGGCAAAGGAGATGTACTTGGCGCCGGTGAGCACGTCGGTCTTCTGGATCTCGTCGTAGACGATGGCGGCGGCGTCATCGGTCATCTGGCAGCCGTCGGGACCGTAGGCCTTGTAGCCGTTGTACTTGGCGGGGTTGTGGGAAGCGGTCACCATGATGCCCGCATTGCAGTTATAGTACCGGGTGGCGAAGCTCAGAGCCGGCACGGGCATCAGGGCGTCGTAGATCCGCACCTGGATGCCGTTGGCCGCCAGGACGCCGGCAGCCGTCTTGGCAAAGACGTCGCTCTTGATGCGGCTGTCGTAGCTGATGGCCACAGTCTGGGTGCCGCCCTGGGTCTTGACCCAGTTGGCCAGGCCCTGGGTGGCCTGACGCACCACATAAATATTCATCCGGTTGGTGCCGGCACCCAGCACGCCCCGCAGGCCGGCGGTACCGAACTTCAGTGCAACAGCAAAGCGGTCCTTGATCTCCGCATCGTTCCCCTCGATCTTTGCCAGCTCGGGCTTGAGATCGGCGTCCTCCAGATCGGCCGCCATCCAGCGCTTGTATTCATCCAGATACATTGTGAACACCTTACCTTTGCTTTCATATGCGGGAGGGCAGATTCCCCCCTTGGATATTACAGAACTCTATTTATAGTTTATGCTCTGGGGACAGGTCTGTCAATTCTATAATATGCAACAAGATTAGGGGCTTAAAACCGGCAAAAGGCACAAAAACAGGGCAGCGCTTTAGGTGCTGCCCTGGGTATCCGCATGGTTTTCAGAAGTCAGGCGGCCGGCTGGGAGGACCCGCTCCCGGCACTGGAGGCGCCGGCGTCCTCCGGGGCGGGGGCCGGCTCCCCGCTGAGCACCGACTGGATCACCGCCTGGGCCGCGGCCACCGACGCCTCGTCGGGCGTCATGACATACAGTTTCTGGCCCTGGGCCGAATAGCAGTGGGTGCTGGAAGAACTGGTGCCTGTGACGCTGCAGTTCTCGATGTCCCAGGCGGCGAAGTCCGACAGCTGCATCCGCACCAGCGCCGCGATCTGTCCCGAGGACAGGCTGGTGACAAAGTTGTCGGACACCGCCTCCAGCAGCCGGCTGTAATTGGTCAGCAGGGCGGGGCTCTTGATCTTCTCCAGCATGGCGTCGATCACCTTCATCTGGTTGATGCCCCGCTGGATATCGCCGGTGGCAAAGGCGTGCCGTTCCCGGGCAAAGGCCAGGGCGGCCGCGCCGTCCAGGTGGTTCCACCCTTCCACAAAGTCGGTGGGGTCATAGTAGCCGGGGCTGCCCACCGAGGTGAAGGCCGTATCGGAGTAGACGTCGATGCCGCCCAAAGCGTCCACGATGTCGATGAAGCCCGCAAAGTTGATCCGGACATACTCGTCCACCTGGATGCCGTAGAGGTCGCCCAGCGTCTGCATGGAAGTCTCCACCCCATACAGGCCGGCATGGGTCAGCTTGTCCTTGCTGTCGGTGCCGGCCAGGTCCACATAGTAGTCCCGGGGGGTGTTGACCAGGGCCACCCGTTTGGTCACCGGGTTGACCACCGCCAGGATGTTCACATCGCTGCGGGCATCCTCGGTCAGCTCGCCCCGGTTGTCCACCCCGCTGAGGTAGACCACAAAGGGCTGGGTGGTGATGGCCTGGGCCTCATAGTCAGTCTCCTCGTCCCCCATCGTCACCTTGTCCAGGGCGTCCAGGCCCTGCTGGGCCCAGACGCAGCCCACCGCCATGGCAGCGCTGAGCACAAGGGAGAGCAGCCGGGTCAAGGCGCCCCGCACCTTATACCGCTGGCATTTGAAGAACAGCAGCCACACCAGGGCCAGCAGCGCCCCCAGGATGGCCAGGTAATAGTTGGGCAGCATCCGGGTGCGGTACAGCTGGATGACAGCCGCTGCGCTCAGAGCCGCCTGCACAAGCAGGATCAGCATAAACAAGCCTCGTTGGATGGGATGTTGGGGCCGCCCCGGCTCCTCATGGCAGGGCGGCGCAGGGGGAGGGGGCGGTTCCTGATGGCTGGGCCGGAAAAAATCCGCCCCGTCCACCGGCACCGGCCCGGCAGGCGGCGCATCGTCGCTGCGCCGGATCTTCCGGGGCCGCTGGGGCTTATGCCCTGCCGGGGCCTGCTCCTCCGGTTCAAAGTCAAAATCCATAGGACAATCTCCTCTGTTACTGATCGGGCGCGATGGTCAGCACGGCCCGGGCGGGCAGACAGGTGGCGGTCTGGTCCTCGATGCGCAGCCAGCCAAAGCTCTCGCACACATGGTCGGGACAGGGGGAATCCACAAAGCGGGCCGCCCCGTCCTCCACCTGGATGTGGACGGTCAGGTAACCGGTATCCACATCATAGGTCCGGTCGACGTCCAGGGGCAGGTCCAGCACGGTGTTCTGATCGCCGTAGATCAGCTGGGCCTTCAGGGGGACCTCAGCGTCCCGGCCGGCGCCGCGCAGCAGCACCAGCGCCCCCGCCACCGCCAGGATCACCGCCGCAAACAGGACGTTGACCAGCCATTTCCGGCGGCTTTCAGGTCGTTTCTCACGCATCGTTCAGGGTCTCCAGTTCTGCCAGCCAGGCTGCCGCCGCCGCGTCGCTGGGCATACGCCAGTCTCCACGGGGGGACAGGGTGACGCTGCCCACCTTGGGGCCGTCGGGCAGGCAGCTGCGCTTGAACTGCTGGGCAAAGAACCGCCAGTAGAAGCTGCGCAGCCACCGGTACAGCACCTCGTCGGGGTATTCGGGCCGGCCCGCAAAAGCGGCCTGTGCCAGGCGGAAGATCTTGCGGGGCCCGAAGCCGAACCGCAGCACATAGTACAGGTAAAAATCGTGCAGCTCGTAGGGGCCTACCAGCTCCTCGGTGCGCTGGGCGATCTCCCCGTCCTTGGCGGGCAGCAGCTCAGGCGAGACGGGGGTATCCAAAATATCCAGCAGCACCCGGCGCAAAGCGTCCCTTGGGGCGGTGTCGGCCTCGTAGCGCACCAGATGGCGCACCAGGGTCTTGGGCACACCGGCATTGACCCCGTACATGCTCATGTGGTCCCCGTTGTAGGTGGCCCAGCCCAGCGCCAGCTCGGACAGGTCGCCGGTGCCCACCACAAAGCCCCCCTGGAGGTTGGCAATGTCCATCAGCTCCAGGGTGCGCACCCGGGCCTGGCTGTTTTCAAAGGTGACGTCGGGGGTCTGGCCGTCGTGGCCGATGTCCGCAAAATGGCTGCGGACCGTGTTGGTGATGTTCACTTCCCGGAAGGTGACCCCCAGCTCCTGGCAGAGGATCTCGGCATTGCTGCGGGTGCGCCGGGTGGTGCCGAAGCAGGGCATGGTCACCGCCAGCACATCCGAGGCGGGGCGGCCCAGCTGAGCCATGGCCCGCGCCGTCACCAGCAGGGCCAGACAGCTGTCCAGCCCGCCCGAAATGCCGATCACCGCCGTTTTGGCGTGGGTGTGCTCCAGGCGCTTGGCCAGGCCGTCCGCCTGCATCCGCAGGATCAGCTCGCACCGCTGGGCGCGGCGGCGGGGGTCGCCCGGCACAAAGGGGGCCGGGTCCACCCGGCGGGTCAGCGGGGTGACGGTCAGCTCCAGGCTGAACTCCACCCTCCGGTATCCCTCCTCCCGGGGCACAAAGCTGGTGTTGCGGGCCCGCTCGGCCTGCATCCGGGCGCAGTCCAGCTCGGTCTCGGCGTTGCCCCCTGCAAAGGGTTTGGCCTCGGCCAGCAAAGCGCCGTTCTCCGCAATGAGGTCGTGGCCCGAAAAGACCATGTCCTGGGTGCTCTCCCCATGGCCGGCCGAGGCGTACAGATACCCGCACAGCAGACGGGCCGACTGGTTTTCCACCAGGGCCCGGCGGTACTCCGCCTTGCCCACCGTCTCATCGCTGGCCGACAGGTTGGCGATCACCGTGGCCCCCGCCAGGGCATGGAAGGTGGAGGGCGGCAGGGCGCTCCACAGGTCCTCGCACAGCTCCACCCCCAGCACGAAGGAGGGCATCTCCCGGCAGCTGAACAGCAGCCCGGTGCCGAACAGGGTCTCCTGCCCGCACAGGCGGATGGTACGTGCGCCCCCGGGCCCGGGGGTGAAGTGCCGTTTTTCGTAGAACTCGCCGTAGTTGGGCAGGAAGGTCTTGGGCACCACGCCCAGCAGCCGTCCCCGGCAGAATACGGCGGCACAGTTGTACAGCTTGCCGTCCACCTGCAGCGGCAGGCCCACCAGGCCCACCAGATCCAGCGGGGCGCTGGCGGCCAGCATCTGCGCAAGGCCGTCCAGAGCAGCCTGCTGCAAAGCCTGCTGGAAAAACAGGTCCCCGCAGGTGTAGCCGGTCAGGGCCAGCTCGGGGAACACGG
The DNA here is from genome assembly GCF_002161515.1 of Faecalibacterium sp. An58. Taxonomy (NCBI): domain Bacteria; kingdom Bacillati; phylum Bacillota; class Clostridia; order Eubacteriales; family Oscillospiraceae; genus Faecalibacterium; species Faecalibacterium sp. An58. The sequence continues at coordinate 93,796 of NZ_NFHX01000004.1, read as the reverse complement.
CCAGCTTGACGCCCCGGGCGGCGCAGTCGTTGAGGGCCGAGACCATCTGCCCGGCATTATAGGCACAGTCCGCCACCCGCAGCGCGGGCGACAGGGCGGCCGCTTTCAGAAAGCCATCCTTCATACAAGACACATCCTGTCCAATTTCAGCAAAAAAGTGGTTAAACCCGGGCTCCGGCCCGTTTTTTGTCGATGGGGCGGGCATACAGAGCCGGTCAGAGCTTTTTCAGTATACCACAGAGTGCCCAAAACGAAAAGAAACAATTTGTAAAAACCGCACATTTACCCCCGGGCCGGGACACAAAAAAGCCCCGGCCGGGCGGCATACGCGCACAGTCGGGACAGATACCGGCCGGCAAAGCCGCGGCCGGCGTTTTTGCAAAAAGAGGAAAACGAGATAGACCGTAAGCCGGGTTCTGTATTAAACGACGATCTGTCTAGGCCCGCCATTGCTGACGGGCTCGTGCCGCCTTCAGGACACGCGAGCAGCGTTTGTATGTCCCATATAGGCGTTGCTTCCGGTAGGGTTTACAAAGCCGGATGGTCACCCATCCGCTGGTGAGCTCTTACCTCGCCCTTTCATCCTTACCGCGCCGTGGGCGCGGCGGTTTCCTTTCTGTTGCACTTTCCCTGGGGTCACCCCCGGCTGCCGTTAGCAGTTACCGTGCTCTGTGAAGCCCGGACTTTCCTCAGGGCGGACCAGGCCGCCCCGCCGCCGTATGTTCCACTCGTTTTCCGCAGTCCATGATACCATAACCGCAAACAATTTGCAAGCGCGGCTCTTTTCTGGTATACTTATTTGGTTACTACGATCCAGCGAAAGGGGGCCGTGCCGTGCGGCTGTATTTCCCGGTGCCGGCCCAGGCGGGACCAGAGGGCGTCGTGCTGCGCAGCTTTTTGCGCAGCTGCCGGCTTTCCACCGACCTGATGCGGGCGGTCAAGTTCCAGAGCGGGGGCTTTTTCGCCGACGGCGCCCCCATCCTGGCTGATCGCCGGGTCATGCCCGGTCAGGTGGTCTCCTTTGACCTGCCCCCCGAAGGGGAGGGCTGTCTGCCCCAGCAGGGCATCCCCTTCCGGGTGGCCTATCAGGACTTTTTCGCCCTGGTGCTGGACAAGCCGGCGGGCATTGCGGTCCACCCCACCCTCAACTATCCCGGGGGCACCCTGGCCAACGGCTACGCGGCCTGGCGGCAGGCTTCCGGCGCCAGCACCGTTTTCCGCCCGGTCAACCGCATCGACAAGGACACCAGCGGCCTGGTGCTGGCGGCCCAGCACCCCTACGCCGCCCCCCTGCTGGCCCAGCACGTGGAAAAGCTCTACTACGCGGTGGTGGAGGGGGAGCTGCCTTTGGGCCCCGGCGTCATCGACGCCCCCATCGGCCGCCGGCCCGACAGCATCATCGGCCGGTGCGTCACCCCGGAGGGCAAGCCCAGCCGCACCGAGTATACCATTATAAGAGCGCAGGACGGCCTCAGTCTGGCGGCCTGCGTGCCGGTCACCGGGCGCACCCACCAGATCCGGGTGCACTTTGCCTCCATCGGCTGCCCCCTGGCCGGGGACGACCTCTACGGCGGGCACCGGGACCGGATCGGCCGGCAGGCGCTGCACTGTGCGCGCCAGCAGTTCCAGGTCCCCGCAGGCCGGGCCGAGGCGGACGGCTTCTGGTTCGACACCCCTCTCCGGCTGGTCCCGGTGACGGTGGAAAGCCCCCTGCCCGCCGACATGATTGCGTTATTTTCGTGAAAAGTCGGTGAAAGGTTCATCCAAATTCTGTGCAAAACCTTGCCTCATGGCCCAGGGAGTGTATAATTTAAAGAGAATGCAAAGGGCCTGGCAGCCGCTGGTCTGGCCGGGCCGTTCTTTTATGCCTGCAAGCATCTCTGCTTTTTGGATAGACCTACCCACACTCTATCGGAAGGAGAACCACGCTTTTGATTGACGAGAAGATCCAGGAGCCGCAGGACGAGCTTTCCCCCGCCCCGCCTCCCCTGACAATAAAAGGCCGGATGCGGGCCGCCTGGGCCCACGTCCAGTGCAGCAGCCTGCTGCGCCGGCACCGGTTCCAGCGCCGTACCCGCCGTCATATGGACAGCCTGGGCGCCCTTGTGTGCACCCTGCCCCTGGTCGGACAGGTGGGCGACTGGCTGTACTCCCTTGGCTTTTCGAGCGAATACGCCCTGATCCGCGCCGGGCGCGCCGTCCGGTCGGCAGCCCTCTGGCTGGCAGCCGCCTTTCTGGGGGCATGGCACAGCATCGCGGACATCGCCTTCCCCGAGGCGCGGGTGGTGCTGCGGGAATTCTTCGGTCCCCTGTACGTATTCTGCCGCGGCGTGCGGAACATCTGGGTCCACGGCGGCCAGGTGCGCCGGGAAAGGGGCTTCTGGGCCGGCATCGTGGCCGACCTGCAGTACTTAGGCCGGGGCGTGGTGCGCTATATGGGGCTGCTGCCCCGGATGGCGGTCTACCTGATGCCCCTGGGCGCGCTGGCCATCCTGCTGGCGGTGGTCCAGACCATGATGGGCAGCCCCTATACCCTGGCCGTGGAGGTCAACGGCATGACGGTGGGGTGCGTGGCCAACGAGGACGTATTCGACTCGGCCCGGGAAGATGTGCTGCAGCGCGTCAGCTATGCGGGCACCACCGGGGAGACCGAGCTGTCCATCCAGCCCACCTACCGGCTGGCCATCTCCAGCGACGTGCTGAACGAGAGCGAAATGGCCGACGCCATCCTGTCGGCGGTCAGCGACGAGATCTCCGAGGGCACCGCCCTCTATCTGGACGGGGAATTGACGGCGGTATGCGCCGACGGCGACCAGCTGCAGCTCTACCTGAGCGGCCTGCTGGAGCCCTATGAGGACCCCGGCGACCCCAATGTTTCGGTCAGCTTCAGCCGGGAGGTCACCCTGGAGGACGGCCTCTACTTCACCGACAGTTTCAAGGATTATGCCGATATCGTGTCCCTTTTGTCCGGCGTGCGCCAGGCGGAGCGGGTATACACCGTCGTGGCCGGCGACAGCATCAGCCTGATCGCCACCAAGAACAACCTGACCACCGCCGAGCTGTGCGAGCTGAACAACATCACCCCCGATGCGGCCATCTTCCCCGGGGACGAGCTGATCGTCACCCGGGAGGAGGCCATGCTGGAGGTGCAGATCACCCGCACCGTCAGCTGGACCGAGGAGATCCCCTTCTCCACCAAACAGACCCAGTCCAGCGAGTATGCCTTCGGCACCACCCGCACCGTCCAGGAGGGCGAGAACGGCGTGCGTACCATCACCGCCCAGAACCTCTACGACACCGACGGCAACCTGCTCAACCAGACCATCCTGAGCAGCGAGATCACCAAGGAGCCGGTGGACCGGGAGATCGTGGTGGGCACCAGGCTGCCCAGCGGCAGCGTGGCCCAGGTGGGCAACGGCACCTTCATCTGGCCGGTGCCCCAGTATACTTACTGCTCCCGCTGGTATTCCAGCAGCCACAAGGGCGTGGACATCTGCGCCCCCGCCGGCACCCCCATCTATGCGTCGGCCAGCGGCGTGGTATCCAAGGCCGGCTATGAACGGGCGGGCGCGGGCAGCGGCTACGGCAACTCCCTCATCATCAACCACGGCAACGGTTACAGTACCCTGTACGCCCACTGCCTGTCCCTGACCGTCAGCGCCGGACAAGCCGTCAGCCAGGGCCAGCTGATCGGCTATGTGGGCTCCACCGGACGCTCCAGCGGCAACCACTGCCACTTCGAGATCCGCCAGAACGGCCGTTACCTGCCCCCCCAGAACTACTTCAACCGGTGACCCGGGCAGCCGCCCGCTGCCCTTTTGCATCCACATCAGAAGGAGGTTTTTACCATGTCCACCCCGCACATTGCCGCCCAGCCGGGCGATTTCGCCAAAACCGTCCTGATGCCCGGGGATCCCCTGCGGGCCCAGTTCATCGCCGACACCTTTTTGCAGGATGTCCGGCAGGTGACCGCCGTCCGCGGGATGCTGGGCTTCACCGGCACCTATGAAGGCCGGCCCATCAGCGTGATGGGCAGCGGCATGGGGATGCCCTCCATCGGCATCTATTCCTACGAGCTGTTCAAGTTCTACGGCGTGGAAAACATCGTGCGCATCGGCTCGGCCGGCAGCTACACCGACAAGGCCAAGCTGTTCGACGTGGTGCTGGCCGCCGGCGCCGTCAGCGAGTCCAGCTACGCCAGGACCCAGAGCGGCTTTGAGGGCCACATCACCTTCCCCAGCCGCGAGCTGAACAAGAAGCTGCGCGCCTCGGCCCAGAAGCTGGGCATCCCCCTGATCGAGGGCAACATCCACTCCTCCGACGTGTTCTACCGCCAGCCCTCCGACGCCAAACCCACCTACTGGGAAAAGCTGCGGGACGAGCAGGGCTGCGTCTGCGTGGAGATGGAGAGCTTCGCTCTGTTTGCCAACGCCCAGGTGCTGGGCAAGCACGCTGCCTGCCTGCTGACCATCTCGGACAGCTTCGTCTCTCCCGAGATCACCACCGCCGAACAGCGCCAGAAGAGCTTTACCGACATGATGAAGGTGGCCCTGGGCGCCGACTACTGAGGAGGACGCCCCATGTCTGACCTTTCGCAGGCGGAAAAGCAGGCCTTGATCCGCGCCGCCCTGGATGCCCGCACCCGGGCCGTGGCCCCGTACAGCCGCTTTGCGGTGGGGGCGGCCCTGCGCAGCATCGACGGCCAGGTGTTCACCGGCTGCAACATCGAGAACGCCGCCTTCACCCCCACCAGCTGCGCCGAGCGCACTGCTCTCTTTACGGCTGTCAGCCAGGGGGTCACCCGCTTCACCGACATTGCGGTGGTGGGCGCCAAGATGGGCGAGGTGAACAAGCTGGTCACCGCCCCCTGCGGCGTATGCCGCCAGGCCCTGTATGAGTTCTGCGGGCCCGGCCTCAACGTCATCATGGCCAAAACGCCCGAGGATTACATCGAGATGAGCCTGGGCGAGCTGCTGCCGCTGGGCTTCGGCGCCGCGAACATCGAATAAAACCATCCAAAAAGCCGGCGCAAGGTGGATGCCTTGTGTCGGTTTTTGACAATTTAACGGAAATATTGTAAAGAATTTGTAATGTTATCCCGCTTGCGCCGTACACGATTTGCAGCTATACTGAAAGAGTAGAGAATGTGGACCTATGTGTCCGCGTCCCCGATCTGTCCGTGAATGGTTGCAGACAACTGTGAAAAAGGAGAGAATTCTTATGAATATGATTTCCCGTCGTAAGTTCATGGCCGTGGCTGGCGCAGCCGCTGCCGTTTCTGTTCTGTCCGCCTGCGGCGGCAGCTCTTCCAGCAGCACCGCCACCAGCACCGCTTCTTCCGCTGCCTCCAGCGCTTCCAGCGCCGCTTCCGAGGCTGCCGAGGGCGCTACCGTCTCGTATGTGGCCCTGTGCTGCGACACCGGCACCATCGATGACGAGAGCTTCAACCAGGCCTGCTGGACCGCTGTCCAGAACTACATGGGCGACAACTGCCAGTACTACATCCCCGAGGCAGACGCTTCCGATGAGGACCGCGAGACCATGATCCGCCAGGCTGTCAACGACGGCGCTGACACCGTGGTCTGCGTGGGCTACCTGTACGGCGCTTCCCTGGCCTGGGCTGCCGAGCAGTACCCCGACATCCGCTTCATCGCCATCGACGTGACCCAGGCCGACATCGGCACCGACGCCATCCCCTCCAACTGCTACTGCATCACCTTCAAGGAGGAGCAGGCAGGCTATCTGGCAGGCTACGCCATCGCCAAGGACGGCTTCACCAAGCTGGGCTTCCTGGGCGGCATGGCTGTTCCCGCCGTCATCCGCTACGGCTACGGCTACATCCAGGGCATCGACGCAGCTGCTCAGGAGACCGGCAATGCGGTCGAGGTCAACTACTTCTACGGCGGCCAGTTCTACGGCGACGCCAACATCACCTCCCGTATGGAGGGCTGGTACACCAGCGGCACCGAAGTGGTCTTTGCCTGCGGCGGCGGCATCTACACCTCCGCTCTGGAGGCTGCCATCAAGTCCAACGGCTACATCATCGGCGTGGACGTGGACCAGAACTACATCGGCGCCAACGGCGTGGCCGACGGCACCTACAGCTACAACCCCTTCATCACCTCTGCCATGAAGCAGCTGACCGTGGCCGTTGAGGCCGCCCTGGGCGACATCGACGGCGGCGAGTGGGTCAACATCGCTGCGACCAACGGCAACTTCGGCCTGCAGGAGGGCGACTACGTCGGCCTGCCCACCGCTGAGGGCAGCTGGAACTTCCGCACCTTCACCGTGGAGGAGTACGAGGCGGTCAAGGAGAAGATCGCTTCCGGCGAGATCGTCGTGGACAACTCCAGCGAGGACAGCGTCAAGCCCACCACCAGCGACCTGGTCACTGTCACCTACGTCCAGTAAACTGCGGTCTGCTGCATTATCCCATATCGTCCGGCAGGGTGCCCAAAAGGCGCCCTGCTTTTTTGTGTAAAAATACATTTTTTCGATGGTGCGTCCCACACAGGGCGCATTCGCTGCACATTCCTTTTCTTTTTTGCAAAATGCCGGATTTTTAGACCTTTTTTCCTTGCAAAGTATCACCAAAATACGTTATAATGGGTAGAGTTAGAAGAATGCGTCACCACCGTCTGAAAGGAGAGTGAGCAGATTGGCCGAGGATTATGTGATCGAGATGCTCCACATTACCAAGGAATTCCCTGGGATCAAGGCAAACGATGATATTACCCTCCAACTGCGCAGAGGTGAGGTCCACGCGCTTCTGGGTGAGAACGGCGCCGGCAAGAGCACGCTGATGAGCGTGCTGTTCGGCCTGTACCAGCCGGAGCAGGGCAAGATCCTCAAAAACGGAAAGGAAGTCCAGATCCGCAACCCCAACGATGCCAATGCGCTGGGGATCGGCATGGTCCATCAGCACTTCAAGCTGGTGGAATGCTTCACCGTGCTGGACAATATCATCCTGGGTGTGGAGCCCAACAAACTGGGCTTTTTGCAGAAAGCGGAAGCCCGCAAAAAGGTCATGGCCCTCAGTGAGAAGTACGGCCTGCGGGTGGACCCGGACGCCCTGGTCAGCGATATCTCGGTGGGTATGCAGCAGCGTGTGGAGATCCTCAAGATGCTGTACCGCGACAACGAGATCCTGATCTTTGACGAGCCCACCGCCGTGCTGACCCCCCAGGAGATCGACGAGCTGATGGAGATCATGCGGGGCTTCAAGAAAGAGGGCAAGAGCATCCTGTTCATCACCCACAAGCTCAACGAGATCATGGCCGTCGCAGACCGCTGCACCGTCCTGCGCAAGGGCAAATACGTCGGCGTCACCGACATCGCCCACACCACCAAGGAAGAGCTCTCCCGCATGATGGTGGGCCGCGATGTCCAGCTGGAGATCGAGAAGGCCCCCGCCAAACCCGGCGAGGTGATCCTGGACGTGAAGGGCGTCACCATCCCCAGCTCCACCCACAAGAAGAACGCCGTCAAGGACGTGTCCTTCCAGGTGCGGGCGGGCGAGATCGTCTGCCTGGCCGGCATCGAAGGCAACGGCCAGACCGAGTTCGTCTATGGCCTGACCGGCCTGGAAAAGGTGAGCAGCGGCTCCATCTCTTTCTGCGGCAAGGACATCACCCACGCCTCCATCCGCGAGCGCTCCAAGGAGGGCATGAGCCACATCCCGGAGGACCGTCACAAGCATGGCCTGGTGCTGGACTACACCCTGGAGAACAACATGGTCCTGCAGCGGTACTGGCAGCCCGACTTCCAAAGCCACGGCTTCATCCGCAAGGACAAGGTCCGGGAATACTCGGACCGGCTGATCGAGCAGTACGACGTGCGCAGCGGCCAGGGCAGCTCCACCATCGTCCGCAGTATGTCGGGCGGCAACCAGCAGAAGGCCATCATCGCCCGTGAGATCGACCGCGACCCCAAGCTGCTGGTGGCTGTGCAGCCTACCCGCGGCCTGGACGTGGGCGCCATCGAGTATATCCACCGCCAGATCGTGGCCCAGCGGGATGCCGGCAAGGCCGTGCTGCTGGTCAGCCTGGAGCTGGACGAAGTGATGAACCTGTCCGACCGCATCCTGGTCATGTACGAGGGTGAGGTCGTGGGCGAATTCGATCCCAAGACCACCACCGTCCAGGAGCTGGGCCTCTATATGGCCGGCGCCCGCAAGCAAGGGAAAGGAGAATGATCGGCTTTATGGATTCCAAGAAAAAGATGCTTTCCCACAGCGGCAAGGGCCGGTCCGCCTTTGTCAGCGTGCTGGCGGCGCTGCTGTGCATCCTGATCGGCCTGGTGTGCGGCTACCTGGTGCTGCTGGCCATCAACGCCGAGCACGCCTGGGCCGACGGCTTCGTCCGCATTTTGAAGGGCGGCTTCTATGACGCCCCCTACGGCGTGGGCCGCACCCTGGCCAACGCCGCCCCCCTGGTGATGACCGGCCTTTCGGTGGCCTTTGCTTTCAAGACCGGCCTGTTCAACATCGGCGCCGCCGGGCAGTACACCCTGGGCGCCTACGGCGCGCTGTACTGCGCCATCGTGCTGCATCTGCCCTGGTATGTGGGCCTGGTGGCTTCCGCCATCCTGGGCGGGCTGTGGGGCGCCATCCCCGGCCTGTTCAAGGCCTACCTGAACATCAATGAGGTCATCACCTCCATCATGTTCAACTGGATCGGCCTGTACCTGGTCAACGAGATCATCTATGGCAACGGCACCGGCGTCATGTACGATTCCCGCAACACCCGCACCTGGAACCTGCGCCGCCTGGAAGGCGCCGAAGGCACCACCATCCCCGACTTCGGCCTGAACGATATGTTCCAGACCAACAGCACCACCATCGCCATCTTCCTGGCCATCGTGGTGGCCATCGTGATCTGGGTCGTCCTGGACAAGACCACCTTTGGCTACGAGCTGAAAGCGGTGGGCCTGAACAAGAACGCGGCCCGCTACGCCGGCATCAACGAGAAAAAGAACCTGGTCCTGTCCATGGTCATCGCAGGCGCCCTGGCCGGCTTCGGCGCCGGCCTGTACTACCTGTCCGGCGTGTCGGAGTGGAACCCCCTGAACTCCACCACCCTGCCGGCCATGGGTTTCAACGGCATCTCGGTGGCCCTGCTGGCCAGCTCCAACCCCATCGGCACCATCTTCTCGGCGCTGTTCATCTCCCACATCACGGTGGGCGGCTCGTTCCTGTCCACCCGGTACTACCCCACTGAGGTGGCCGACCTGATCAGCGGCATCATCATCTACCTGTGCGCCTTCTCGATGCTGTTCCGGGGCAGGATCGCCAAGCTGCTGGCCGGCGGCAAGCGCGCCGAAAAGGCCGCGGCCGAGAGCAAAAAGGAGGGCTAAGCTATGCTGTTACTGATCAAATACACCCTGCTTTATGGCATCGTCCTGATGCTGGTGGCCCTGGGCGGTATGTTCAGCGAGCACTCGGGCATCATCAACATCGCCCTGGAGGGCATCATGGTCATCGGCGGCGTGGCCGGCGTCCTGACCCTGACCCTGCTGCCGGCCAGCACTCCGGCCTGGATGATCGTGGTCATCTCGATTTTGGCCGCGGCCGTGGCGGGCATGGTCTATTCCCTGCTGCTGGCTTTTGCCTCCATCAACCTCAAGGCGGACCAGACCATCGGCGGCACCGCCCTGAACCTGCTGGCCACCGCCGTGGCGGTGGTGTTGTCCAAATACTTCAGCGAGAGCGGCAGCGCCAAGCTGAACTACTCCAACCGCCCCTTCCTGTTTTCCATCGGCGGGCTGGAGATGAGCGTCTTTGTGCCGCTGGGCATCGCCCTGCTGATCATCAGCTATATCGTCATGTACAAGACCCGCTTTGGCCTGCGGCTGCGCTCCTGCGGCGAGCATCCCCAGGCGGCCGACTCGGTGGGCATCAACGTGTACAAGATGCGCTACGCCGGCGTCCTGATCTCGGGGGCGCTGGGCGCCATCGGCGGCATGGCCTACATCGTGCCGCCGGTCCAGACCTGGAACTTTGAGGTGGGCGTGGCAGGCGCCGGCTTTTTGGCCCTGGCCGTCATGATCTTTGGTCAGTGGAAGCCCTTCCACATCTTTGGGGCGGCCATGTTCTTTGCCGTCTTCAAGAGCCTGGCCAACATCGCGGACTCCACCTTCCTGGCGAACCTGGGCTGGTCCAGCAACATCTACAACATGATGCCCTTTATCGCGTCCATGATCATTCTGGCTTTCACGTCCAAGAACAGCATGGCGCCCAAGGCCGAGGGCATCCCCTACGACAAGGGTTCCCGTTGATCGTACCCGACAGGCGGCGGCAGGCACACGGCTTGCCGCCGTTTTTGTTCCCAAGGAGGTCACCCATGCAGAAAGTCCTGATCATCGGCTGCCCGGGCGCCGGCAAAAGCACCTTTGCCCGCCGCCTGCGGGATATCACCGGCCTGCCCCTCTATTATCTGGACCGGCTGTGGCACCGCCCCGACCGCACCAACGTCACCCGGGAAGCTTTTGACGCCGCGCTGGCTGGCCTGCTGACCCGGCCGGCCTGGATCATCGACGGCAATTACAGCCGCACCCTGCCCGGCCGTCTGGAGGCCTGCGACACCGTCTTTCTCCTGGATTACCCGCTGGACGTCTGCCTGGCGGGGGCGGAGAACCGCCGCGGCTGCCTGCGCCCCGATATGCCCTGGGTGGAGGAGGAGCTGGACGCCGAGTTCCTGCAATACATCCTCGACTTCGGACAGACCCAGATGCCCGCCATCCGCGCCATGCTGGAGTCTTACCGGGGCCGCCGGCAGATCTTCACCTTTCACAGCCGGGCCGAGGCGGACGCCTGGCTCAACGCGCTAGCCGTGACCCTCCGGCCCTACCGTCCCGACGACTGCCCCGCGCTGGCGGCCCTCTTTTACCAGACGGTCCACACCGTCAACGCGGCCCATTACACCCCGGCGCAGCTGGACGCCTGGGCGCCCGCCGGCGGTCCGGACCTCGCTGCCTGGGACGAGAGCTTCCGGGCGCACCTGACCCTTATAGCCGAGCTGGACGGGAAGCTGGCCGGCTTTGGGGACATGGACACCGCCTGCGGCTACCTGGACCGGCTGTACGTCCATAAGGACTTCCAGGGCCGGGGCGTTGCCACCGCCCTTTGCGGCGCGCTGGAACAGGCGGCGGCCGGCCCGGTCACCACCCACGCCTCCGTGACGGCGCGGCCCTTCTTTGCAAGGCGGGGCTACCGGGTGCTGCGGGCACAGCAGGTGGAGCGCCGGGGGGTGCGCCTGGCCAACTATGCAATGGAAAAAAGCGCAGATTTGTGAAGTTTCTGCCAACTTTCGGGCCGGGGCCTTGCCTTTCGGCAAAAGTCATACTATACTGGAACCATCCAAACCTACCGCACAGACAGGAGTGAACCCATATGCGTATCTACGATCTCATCGCCAAAAAGCGGGACGGCGGCACCCACACCCGCGCCGAGCTGGAGACCCTCATCAACGGCTATGTATCGGGCCAGGTGCCTGATTACCAGATGGCCGCCTGGATGATGGCGGTCTATCTGCGGGGGATGACCGACCAGGAGACCGCCGTTTTGACCGACATCATGGCCCACAGCGGCGAGATGGTGGACCTGTCCCCCATCCAGGGCATCAAGGTGGACAAACATTCCACCGGCGGGGTGGGCGACAAGACCACCCTGGTCATTGCGCCCATCGCAGCCGCCTGCGGGGTCAAGATCGCCAAGATGAGCGGCCGCGGCCTGGGCCACACCGGCGGCACCATCGACAAGATGGAGAGCGTGCCCGGCACCCGCACCGCCCTCAGCCAGGAAGAATTTTTCGCACAGGTGAACCGCATCGGCATTTCGGTGATCGGCCAAAGTGAAAACATCGCGGTGGCGGACAAAAAGATGTACGCCCTGCGGGACGTCACCGCCACCGTCAGCTGCATCCCCCTCATCGCCTCCAGCATCATGTCCAAAAAGCTGGCCTCGGGCTCGGACGCCATTTTGCTGGACGTCACCACCGGCACCGGCGCCTTTATGAAAACGGTGGAGGAGAGCATCCAGCTGGCCCGGCTGATGGTGTCCATCGGGGCCCACCACGGCCGGCAGGTGGCCGCTATGATCACCGACATGGACACCCCCCTGGGCCACAACATCGGCAACAGCCTGGAAGTGATCGAGAGCATGGAGGTGCTGAAAGGCCGCGGCCCCGCCGACCTGACCGAGGTATGTTTGCAGCTGGCAAGCTATATGCTGGTGCTGGCGGGCAAGGGCAGTCCCAGCGCCTGCCGCGCCATGGCCCAGCAGGCCATCCGGGACGGCAGCGCCTTTGCCAAGTGCAGGGAGATGTTTGCCGCCCAGGGAGGCGACGTGCGGGTCCTGGAGGATTACAGCCTGTTCGCCCAGCCCGCCGCCCGCTATGAGCTTCTGGCCGACGCCGAGGGCTACATTGTGGAGAACGACGCCGAAAAGATCGGCACCGCCAGCGTTCTGCTGGGGGCCGGCCGGGAGAAGAAGGGCGACCCCATCGACTACGCCGCCGGCATCATCCTGCACAAAAAGCGCGGGGATTATGTGCGCAGGGGCGAGAGCCTGGCCACCTTCTGCGGCCAGGCCAGCCGCTTTGCCGCCGCCGAAGCCTGCTACCGGTCCGGACTGCGCATCGGTCCCGACCGGCCCGCGGAGCTGCCCCTGATCTACGCCATCGTCACCCAGGACGGCGTGCAGCGACTGTAAAAAGGCACAAAAACGCCCCCGCCTCATTGCAGAGGCGGGGGTATTGTTCTGAGGGTGGGTCACAGCCCAAAGAGCCGTGCGGCGTCCAGCAGCGACGGGGTCACGGTGGGAGAGTCAGCTGAATAGTTTGGTTTCCCTGTCATGCCGCTTTCTTTGATTTCATCCTTGAGCTTTTGAAGGTTATCATTTCCCCACGAGTTGGGGTAATGAATGGTGAGGTTATTTTTACTTGCATCGACGTTTCTAAATGCGCCCATATGATCGGAGTCTTCCTCTACAATGGTCGGAACAACATCGCCCGTAAAAATAGATCGGTCAGGCCGGTGCTCTGGAATGCGATGCCTCCAATTGTTTTCAAATTGGCGGGCAGGATAACGGTTTTCAGACTGGTGCAGAGGGAAAATGTCTGGGTTGCAATGGTGTTTATATTGGTATCCTCCAGGTTGATCGAGGTGAGGTTGTCGCAGTACCAAAATGCACTATCGGCAATCTCTGTCACGGTCCTGGGCAGGGTGACGGTTTGCAAGTTTCCACAGAGAAAAAACGCACTGTCGCCAATGGTGGTCAAACCTTCCGGCAGGGTGATGCTTTGCAAGTTATCACATGAGGAAAATGCAAAATCTTCAATGGCGTTTATTTCTGTGGCACTCAGGTCGATGCCGGTAATGTCACCCGTAATATAGCTGCCAATATTGATTGGTAATGTAGTGAGTGAATTGGGTGCGACCAGATTGTTCTGGTCATCAAGCGGCCATGTATCGGGGTCATCCTCATCGAGTCTACTCGTAAAAGCGGCAGATACTACAATGGTGGTGTTACTCGATGAGAACAGCGCGGCCACGCCATTGTTGGCGGCGGGGACGTTGTATTCAACGGTCATTTCTCTTTTCTGTTCGTTGGTACTTTCAGTCGTTTCACTGCCGACCGTAACGCTTGTGATTTCGTGGCTGCGCCCGGCTGTGACTGTGACGGACAATTTGTCACCTTCAATCACTTGAACTGCGGACACTTCGATTTTGCATCCAGTTTGGTCTTGGGCTGGCCCATTGACAGTGACGGTCTGCCAGGCTGCGAAAGTGATGTTTACATCACCAAGACTGGACAGTTCAGTAACATTCTCGAAAGAAAATGTGTAATTATTCCGGTCATCGATAGTGATAGCCCGACCACCGACTTCAATGGACTTTATGGCCATACCATCCGTAGGCGTGATCGAGCCGGAGACAGTGCCGTCCGATTTGATCGTTACTTCCAATGTACTGCCGTCATTTAAATTGAATGTCTGAGGCTGGCCGATGGTATTGATTTTGATATTTATATTGTTACCATTGATGTTTACCGTATGAACTGCCTCGCCCTGGCTGGAAGAAGGGGCGTCGTCGTGATTGGGCCTGCTGGCCTGGCTGGAGGAGCTGGAAGAAGAACTGCTGGAGGAGCTGTTGAGCCACTCCAAAAATTCCTCCCAGCTGCACCCGGTGAGAGCGCCGGCGGCCAGCGCCGCCGACAGGATAAGAGCGATGGGCCGTCTGATACGCATGACTTGACCTCCTTTGCACAAAAAAGTATACCCAAATAAACCTTCGATTTGCCACTTTATGCAATTTTAGTATACCGTAAATAAGGCTGTCAATCAAGCATTTTTCCGCAAAAGGGACGATTTGACCGCAAACCGGAAAGGTATAGATTTCCAAACACCGCGCATCGCCCCGCCTGTAAGCTTGCAGGCGGGGTTTATATATACATCGCCTGCTCCCGGGTACGCTCGTCGGCAGACAGGTCCGCCATGGCGGTGCGGGCGGCCGCGGCGCGCCACTGGGCGGGGGTCTGGCCCGTCTCCTTTTTGAACACCCGGCACAGGTAGTTGGCCCCCGAGAAGCCGCACAGGCTGGCCACCACATCCAAACTGTACTCCCGGTGGAGCAGCAGCTTCATGGCCGCCTCGATCCGCACGCTGGTCAAATAGCGCCCCGGGGGCACCCCCACTGCCGCCGTAAACACGCGGATCAGGTGGCTTTTGGACACCCCCAGACGCTCGCTCAGCTCCTCCACGCCATACAGGCCGGCGTAGTTGGCCCGGATATCCTCAATGGCCGCGGCGGCCAGGGGCGGCAGGGGCGGGGCGGCGCTGTCGGCGTTGGCCAGTTCGCACAGCAGGGCAAACACCATCTGACTGCGGGCCCGGCTGCCGTTGAACTCCCCGCCGGCCAGACGGTCCATCAGCTCGGCGGCGCCGGGGCAGCTCTCGCCCCGTGCAGGGAACGGCTGGATGGGCAGTCCCGCCAGCAGCTGGGCCGGGGCCGAACCGGTGAGCAGCAGGCACAGGATATGGCTCTCCCCCGCGGGGGTCAGCTGCAGGGGGCTGCGGCTGAGGATCAGCCCGCCGGCCTCCACTTCCTTGGGCGGCAGGGATGGCAGGGCGCCCGGGGCGTCCCCCAGCGCGGCGGTGCAGCTGCCGCTGGAAAGCAGGCACACCCACAGCCCCTCCCCCGTCAGCGTGAAGGGCTGGGCGGTCTGCTCGTCCCGCACCGACGCCAGTGCGGCGGTGGCCTCCCAATGATAAATCAATATCCGACACCTCTAATCAATAAAATGCTATTCCATAACACAAAAATATCTGCTATTATAGTACCAGCAAGTGAGGGACCCGTCAAGGGTCAGCAAAATCCCCGCACATACACCACACAACACATAGTAGGAGGCACACACATGGCTTCGATTAGCTGCCAGCACATTTACAAGATCTATCCGGGCGCTACCGCTCCGTCCGTTACCGACTTCAACCTGGAGATCAAGGACAAAGAGTTCATCATCTTCGTCGGCCCCTCCGGCTGCGGTAAGTCCACCACCCTGCGCATGATCGCCGGTCTGGAGGAGATCTCCAAGGGCGAGATGTACATCGGCGGCCGTCTGATCAACGACGTCCCCCCCAAAGATCGTGATATCGCCATGGTCTTCCAGAGCTACGCTCTGTACCCCCACATGACCGTTTACAAGAACATCGCTTTCGGCCTGGAGCTGCGCAAGACTCCCAAGGACGAGATCGACAAGCGCGTGCATGAGGCTGCCAAGATCCTGGAGATCGAGCACCTGCTGGACCGCAAGCCCAAGGCTCTGTCGGGCGGCCAGCGCCAGCGTGTTGCCCTGGGCCGCGCCATGGTCCGTAACCCGGCCGTCTTCCTGCTGGACGAGCCTCTGTCCAACCTGGACGCCAAGCTGCGTACCAGCATGCGCACTGAGATCATCAAGCTGCACAAGAAGCTGGCTACCACCTTCATCTACGTTACCCACGACCAGACCGAGGCCATGACCATGGGCGACCGCATCGTCGTCATGAAGGACGGCATCATCCAGCAGGTCGATACCCCGCAGAACCTGTACGATTATCCCTGCAATATGTTCGTTGCAGGCTTCATCGGCAGCCCCCAGATGAACTTCCTGGACGGCACCGTGGCCAAGAAGGGCGACCAGTACGCCATCGATCTGGGCGGCGACATGATCCCCCTGCCCAAGGAAAAGACCGCTGACGGCAAGCTGGACGCTTATGTCGGCAAGAAGGTCAAGATGGGCATCCGTCCCGAGGACATCGACGACGAGCCCGAGTTCATGGCAAAGCACCCCGACTGCCAGCTGGATGCTCAGGTCGAGGTTTCCGAAATGATGGGCGCCGAGATCTACCTGTACCTGGATTACAAGGGCAACAAGATGACCGCCCGCGTTTCTCCCACCTCCAAGGCTCGTCATGGCGATACCGTCCGCGTTGCCTTCGATCCCCACAAGGTCCATGTCTTCGACATCGACACCGAGCTGACTGTCCTCAACTAATGTGTTGACCTATGGGCCTGTCCGGCGTGCTGCGAGCTTGCCCCCCAATTTCTCTGGTACGCCGGGAGGGCTCACCGTCATAGATCCCCTCATCATAGAGACGTAAGCTTCTCCTAACACAGAGAGCCGCTGGTTATGCCAGCGGCTCTTTGTGGTTTGGACGCGCCCCCGGTCAGTGACCGGGGGTTAGCGTGTCGCAAAAGCGCCACGCTCCAGGGGGAACCCATTTCTGCGCGCAGCCGCGCGTCAGAAATTCCTTCCCCCTGGTATCCCCCTGGGGACAAAATTTAGCGCTGAACCGCGCACTCGGCCTTGCGGCCTCGCACACTCTCAGCACTAAATTTCCCTGTATGTGTCCCGTCCATCCGCACATGTCGGCTGGACGGGACTTTTTTGATGGGCCGGGGGCTTTTGCATTTTTATGCGAAGATGTGTGCTTTACAGGCCGGAAGCCCGGGCAGCGGCCTCCACTACATGGGCGGCCAGCACCGAAGTAGTCATGGCGCCCACGCCGCCCGGCACCGGAGTGATGGCAGCCACCACCGGCTCAGCCTCGTCAAAGCGGACGTCGCCGCAGAGTTTGCCGGCCTCGTCGGTGTGGATGCCCACATCCACCACCGCCTGCCCCGGGGCAAAGCAGCCGGAACCAATGGCCCCGCGCCGGCCCATGGCCACCACCAGCACATCGGCCTGACGGCACAGCTGCTCCAGACCCTGCGTGCGGGAATTGCAGATGGTCACGGTGGCGTTTTTGCGGTCCAGCAGCATGGCCGCGGGCTTGCCCACCACCAGACTGCGGCCCACCACCGTCACCCGCCTGCCCTCCAGCGAGATGCCGTAGTGTTCCAGGATCTCGACGCAGGCCTGTGCGGTGCAGGGCGGATACCCCACCCCGCTACCGGTGAACACCCCCGCCAGCGACGCGTCGGTGATGCCGTCCACGTCCTTTTCGGGGCCCAGGGCCGCACGGATGGCACCATCCTCCATCTGGGGCGGCAGAGGCCGGAACAGCAGGCAGCCATGGACTGCCGCGTCCCGGTTGATCCGGTCCAGCACGGCCAGCAGCTCCTCCTGAGTCGCATCGGCGGGCAGCGCATCGAGCTGCACCTGGATGCCCAGCTTTGAACAGCGGTTCATCACGCCCTTTTCATAGGAGAGGTCATCGGGGCGCTCCCCCACCCGCACCACGGCCAGGGTGGGCCGGACCCCGGCCGCCTCCAGCCGGGCGACACGGGCGGCGGTCTTTTCGTTCATGGCGGCAGCAGCCTGCGCGCCTTTCAGTAGCATTGCCATTTTCATTTCCCTCCCAGGCGGGCCCTGACCCGCTCATACACAGCGTTGGCGCGGGCCGGGTATTCCCGCAGCATCTCCTCCACCTGGGCGTCCAGGCGGGCGGCCTTGGCCCGGTCGGCCATCAGACGGGTATTGACGGTCACGTTCAGGCCGGCGGCCTGCAAGGCGGCCGCGCAGAACAGAGCCCCGCAGCCCGCGTCCGACAGCGCCAGCACGCTGCCCTTGGCCGCATACTCCTCCAGCAGGGCAATGGCCTGGCAGCAGCAGGCCATGATCTCCAGCGGGACGGCGGCCGCGGCGTCCAGGGCGCTCTCCATGACGGCGGCCCGGGCCGGGTCATCTTTGGGGATGGAATACGCCTTGGCCAGGGGTGCAAAAGCCACCGCGTCCGCCTCCACCAGGCTTTTCAGGCGGGCCCGCAGGGCGCTGGCCTTTTCGTTCAGGGCCAAAATATCCGGCTCCACCGCCGCATATTTGGCTTTGCCCAGGGTCAGGCAGCCCACCATATTGCCTAAGGCGATCCCGACGGCCCCTACCAGAGCCGACGCGCCCCCGCCCCCCGGCACCGCCGCCTTGGAGGCAAGCTCGTCCACAAACAGCCCACAGCTTTTCTGCATCATTTCCATAAATAGATCCCCCTTTCTGTGATCACACCATCCAGCCGCACGTCCAGCGGCCCGGCCGCGGCGGCGTCCACCTTCTGCGCCTCATAGGCGACGCCAAACCAGGCCGCGCCGGTACACTGCGGCAGATACCGGTCGTAATAGCCTTTGCCCATCCCCACGCGGCGGCAGTCCATGTCAAAGGCGGTGCAGGGCACCAGCACCAGGTCCAGGGCCTCGGGCGGCAGGATCCGGGCCCGGGCCTCCACCGGCGTCCGGATGCCATAGGCGCCCCGCGTCCAGCCGTCCACCGGGGCGGGACAGGCCGCCCGCATGGAGCATTCCTCCCCGCAGATGGGGTAGGCCACCTGCTTGCCGCAGCCCGCCAGCAGGGCGGACAGGTCCGGTTCCCCGCCAAAGGCAGCGTAGGCCAGCACCCGGCCCGCCTTCTGCCACTGGGGCAGGGCCGCCGCCCGGGCGCAGATGGCCGCATCGGCCGCCTGCCGGGCTTCGGGCGAGAGCGCCCGCCGCGCCGCGATGCCCTGCCGCCGCTGGGCGGCCTTGGCGCAGGCGAGGTTTTCTTCAGTCGTCAAAGTAGAACAGCTCCTCGAATTTTTTGTCCAGCGCAATGCAGAGGATGAGGGCCAGCTTGGCGGTGGGGTTGAACTGCCCCGTCTCGATCGAGCTGATGGTGTTGCGGGACACGCCCACCATCGCCGCCAGCTGTGCCTGGGACAGCCCCGCCGCCATGCGCGTCTCTTTCAGGCGGTTTTTGAGCACAAGCTCTGCCTTCATGGTAACCTCCTCACAACCCGACCAAAAACCGCACGGTAAAAGCCAGAAATCCCACCAGACAGCACAGGCCGCCCACCAGATTGGCCCGGGTCTTCAACCGCGCATACATCCACAGATGGACAAACGCGGCGTAACCGGTGGCGATGGCGGGCAGCTCCCAGGCGCCCACCTCAGCCAGGCCCAGCCGGTCGGCCTGGAACACCCTCGCCAGCCAGAAGAAGGCGCACAGCGCCACCACCGCCAGGGCGCTGCGGGTCATGATGCGGCCCTGGACCCGCTCCTCATATTCGCCGTTGCCCTCGCTGCGGGCTTTTTGCAGGATATCCTCTTTTTTCATGGTGCGCACCTCCCGGGGCTGACAAGTTTTGTTTACAGTTTCAGTATAGCATGGACAAGTATACTTGTCAACATAGAGGCGCAAAAAAGCCCCCGTCCCCCAAGGAGACGGGAGCCGTACCGGTCAGGCGCCAAAGCCGGCCAGAGCCGCCAGGACCGCCGATGCCACGCACTGCATCACCACCCAGCGGATCACCACCTGCTCGTCGCTCCAGCCCAGACGCTTGCGGGCGTGGTCGTGGAGGGGGGTCAGGGTGTTTTTCAGGATGCTGATGTGCAGAAAGCGCTTGAAGCTGATCTTCAGGATCCCCAGGCTGCCGTCCGCGATGAACACCAGCGCGGCCAGCAGGAACGCGAAGGGATGCCCCGATTTCAGCGCCAGCAGGGCCAGGAAAAAGCCCATGGCGCGGCTGCCCGCATCCCCCATCAGGACGCTGGAGGGCTTGGCATTGCCCCACAGATAAGCCAGCAGCGCGCCCACAAACACCGCCGTGGCGGTGACATAAGCTCCCATGTACTGGCCGTACAGCAGCGCAAAGGTGCCCATACTGACCACCGCCACGCTGGCCGACAGGCCGTCCACACCGTCGGTGCAGTTGACCACATTGATGCTGGCCCAGATCAGAATGATGATGAGCAGCAGGTACAAGGGGTACGGGATCTGGAAATACCAGCCCAGCAGCTGCACGCCGCAGCCGTTGAAATTCAGATAGGTGACGCCGGCCACCGCCGCGATGATGAAATCGATCAGGCCCTTTTTGTATTCGTTCCAGGCGGTGTCGGAGGCATCGTCCAGGTAGCCCGACAGCATGGACGCAATGAGCAGCACCATATAGATGCAGTATTCCAGATGGAACGGCACAAAGGCCAGGGAAACCAGCACGATGCACAGCACAAAGATCAGGCCCGCGCCCCGGGCTTTGCCCTTGGACAGGGCGCCGTCCACCGCGTAGGCCCGGCCATGGTCTTGGGGCAGGCGGCTGCGGAACAGGCCGGTAAGCAGCCCCGTAAGCACGAACGCCAGCAGGAACGCCAGCGCATCCACCCCGCGCTGGCCTATGATCGACAACAAAATTGAAACCATGATTGCTTCCTCATTTCTGGGGAGACGCGCCCGGAAGCCGCCCCCCTGCTTTTACCAATCCTTTCGTACATAGAGGAAGTGTACCATTTCCGGCCAAAAAAATCAATCGCAAGCTGGCGGGGCCGGGCATCTGAATCATTCTATGCGGCGCGCCGGCGCCGGGTTCGGACCATGGGCCGGATCCTACAGGTGCAAAAAAGGACGGGCCTTTCGGCCCGCCCCGGAAACTGGGTTTGCACCCAGCTGGTTCTTTTTTGGTGCGGCAAACTACAAATAATTGTAATAAACCTTTGGTGCTATACTAAGCGCTTAGTATATGCGCAGGTTTGCGGATGTACAGTAGATGATGAAGAATGGCCTGCCACCCACTGCCCCGCGCAGTGCTACATCATACGATCAAATTTGTGAATAAAACGGTTGCGTACAAAAATTTTAGCTTAGATAGCTATTAGCCAATTACGATAGCGTCGCGAGCAACGTTCTGAGTAACCTGAACTGCAATGTAATAAGCAGAAGCAGTCTTACCCTCATCAGCGGTATTTACAGTAACGATACTCACCGAACCAGTATAAGACACCTCATAGTAATCACTCTTACTAGTAGAAGCATTCCACTGAGAAACAACAGTAGGATAAGTATCATCCATATCCATCTTAGTTGCAACCTGTTTCAGAGCTGCTTCCTCAGTAAGGCCTTCGTTTTTGACCTTGTAAATAGTAGTCTTGGTAGTCACAGTACCAGGAGCAGCAGCTTTAAAGCTCATAATGGCAGAATTAGATGCATACATACCATCTGCAACCGGAAGTTTGTCTTCCAACGAAGCAAACACCTTATCGCTGTTGCTTACACCACTGGCCGTATAGTTTGCACTATTGACATCAGTGTACTTTGCATCTTTAGCAGCAGCAACTACAGCAGACTCAAAATCATTATCCGCGCCAAACTTAACAACACTCTGAGCGTCATTCATAACACTCACAGCATTGCTAGCAGGAGGCGTAACCTCAGTGTTGCCCCCGTCACCATTCGAGGGATCACCAGCGCAGCCAGCCAGCATGCTGACGGCCATCAGGCCGGACAGAGCCAGAGCCATAACCTTATTCAGTTTCATTTGGAAATTTCCTCCTTGTTGTTGTTTGTAACTCGCACCAAAACATTTTTGGGGAACAGGTCACCATCCCCGTTCCTTGTGCATAGTTTATCACAACAGCATTTCCTTTGTCAAGGCAGAACAGGCAAATCGTGAGGAAAAAGAAAAATTTTAGAAAAATAAAACGTACCACCGCATATAAACTTTGGACGTTTGTGAAGATTCTGTGTAATAAGGTCTATAACGCCCTTTGCGGGCGCACCGGACGGGGCTTGCCGGCTTTCCACCAGGCGGGGCGTCTTGTGTGGAAAACGCCAAACGCGCCCGCAGGGCGGCCCAGATCGCCTTCCGCGGGCCGCGGGCAAAAGTTTACCCGGTCCGGCCAAAAAGCAAACCAGCACCCCTTTGCGCGCTGCTGAGGGGGTGCGGCGCGGCAAAAGCAAAAACCCGCCGCACAGGCTTCCCCGTGCGGCGAGTTTTTGTTAGGCTATGAAACCAAGTCGCTTTTTCTCCCTATCCCTGACACCAAAAAGCCCCCAACGTCGCACCGTCAGGGGCTTTCTCCTCACGAAAAGGAACTAGGGTCAATGGAAAGCCTGTTACGCGTTGGCAACAGTCTGCTCAATAGCAACACCAATAACCCATGCCTGGGCGTCGTCATCACCAGAGTTAGCGGCAGGAACCGTCACTTTGTAAGCGGCAACATTTCCCTTATAGCTATTGGTCGTACCAGTGGCACCTTCAATCTTAATCGTGTCCAACACTTTATTGACAGCAGTAGCAACCTCATCGAGGGTGTTATAGTTGTCATTATTTGCATTGTACATAAAGACCTTGACATAAGTACCGCTCTGAGTTGCAGGATCCCAGGCACTACCAGTGCTCAGATTCCCATAACCAGTCAGCGTCTGCACCGTGGTAACAAAGTTCGAAGGAACATTCTCACCAGCTGCAGCGTTGGCATCTGCTTCAGTCACCAGATCCGCAATAGTGCGAACCGCAGACTTCAAATCAGAGTCATTAGAACGATACTCAATGACACCAGCTGCTGCTTCATCGAGCTTGCTGTTCAGCAGACTCGCGAAGTTGGAACTCTGGTCACCTGCACCAAAGATGCCAGAACCGCCTCCGCAAGCAGTCAGCATGCTGACTGCCAGTACGCCGGACAGCGCGAGAGAAAGAATACGCTTGAGTTTCATTTGGACCTATTACCTCCTTTAGAAGTAAATTTGCCTTGGGGTTACCTGTTTCGAGTCTTGGACCTTTGCGGGATAAGGACGTCCCCTACCCCGTCTATGGATATAATAGTACAACTTCCGCGATTTGTCAATCACACCATTTTTCGGCAGGCCATATTCTCAAAAAATTTACATTTCATAAAAACAAGCGCCCTTGCCTTTCGGCAGGTGCGCTTTGTTTGGTTTTGACTTTTGTTTCCAAAGTAAAAGGCCCGCCGGAGTGCGAAATTTGGTCCCTTTTTGCAGAAAAAACCGCAAAATCCTGCGCATTTTACTTGTAAAATTTTTGTTTCGGTCACGTCTTGTGCTCTTCTTTGGCGGTCTGATCCACCCCGACGCCCACCAGCCACACCATATCGTCGCCGCTGTATGCCTGGCGGACACTGACCGAATAGGTGTATGTATAGGTGTAGTAGCTGTCGATGACCACCTGGCGGGACTTGGCGCTGAGCTCCGAATCCATCTGCGCGATCTGCTCCGACACGCACCGGGCCACAAAGTCCTCGGAACAGTCGCCGGTGTAGATGTACAGCCGGCCCATCCGGGTGACGCCCGGCACGGTGGGTGCGCTGGTGGGGCGGTAACGCTCGGTGTCCGAGACCTGGCGCAGCTCCTCGGCCAGCTTGCCCAGGTCCTCACTGTTGGGTCCCAGGTTTGGCTTGCTGCCCCAGATCAGACTGTTGGCCGCCGCTGCGGTGCCGCTGCTGATCTCACTGTCTCCGGTGTTGACTTCCACCTCCGGGGTAATCGAGGCGATCAGCTGAGCAGTACTGGACATTTCCCGCGTTCTGGCTTCCTGCTGCTTCGCCTGCACCTGCTGCGGCGAGCAGCCGCTCAGAAGCAAAAGCAGCAGCCCTGCTGCAAGCATCACAAGCCAATATCCTCTTTTGCGCACGGATGATACCCCCTTTCCAGGCTCATGCTGCGCACGAACCCATTTTCATGTCTATTGTACACCGTCCAGGCAGGTTTTGTCAACCTGCATCCCACCCTCTTGTGATGGCTTCTGGGGCTTGATTTTGCCGGCCAATCCGGGTAATATGGTGGTATCCTGAGTTTATGGATCAATAAGGAGGCAATCCGGATGAAAACAGTTGGATTTATTGGCTGCGGCAATATGGGCGGCGCCATGGCGCGGGCTCTGTGCCGCACGGTGTCCCCGCAGGATATGGTGCTGGCCAACCGCACCCCCGCCAAGGCCGAGGCGCTGGCGGCCGAGCTGGGCTGCCGCACCGGCTCGAATGAGAACGCCGCCCTCTGCGATCTGGTGATGCTGGCGGTCAAGCCCCAGATGATGGCATCGATGCTGGCGCCCTTGCAGCCGCTGCTGGCCGCCCGGAAGGACCGCTTTATCCTGTGCACCATGGCGGCGGGCCTGAGCATGGCCCAGATCCGCCAGATGGCCGGCGGGGATTACCCGGTGTTCCGCATCAACCCCAATATCCCCTCCTCCACCGGCGAGGGGATGATCCCCTATTGCGCCGCCGGCCTCACCCCCGAGGAGGAGGCCGAGTGCGTCCGCATCCTGTCGGGCGCGGGCCGGGTGGACAGCATCCCCGAAAGCCTGATTGATGCGGCCAGCTGCGTGTCGGGCTGCGGCCCCGCCTGGGCGTACCAGTTCATCGAGGCCCTGGCCGACGGCGGCGTGGCCTGCGGGCTGCCCCGGGCCAAGGCCACCGAGTATGCGGCCCAGATGCTGCTGGGCAGCGCCAAGATGCTGCTGGACACCGGCCGGCACCCCGGCGCCCTGAAAGACGCCGTGTGCAGCCCCGGAGGCACCACCATCCAGGGCGTCCGCGTGTTGGAGGAGCGGGGCTTCCGGGGGGCTGTGACCGACGCGGTCATCGCCGCCTACGAAAAGACCTGCAAGCTCCGGGAGGGCTGAGGGTATGCGCATCGTTGTCAAGGTGGGCACCTCCACCCTCACCTATCCCACCGGGCGGCTGAACATCCGCCGGGCCGAAGAACTGGTGAAGGTGCTCAGCGACCTGAAAAACGCGGGCCACGAGATGGTGCTGGTGTCCTCGGGGGCCATCGGCATGGGGGTGGGCAAGCTGTCCCTGTCCGCCCGCCCCGCCGATATGGCCGGCAAACAGGCCTGCGCCGCCGTGGGCCAGTGCGAGCTGATGTACACCTACGACCGCCTCTTTGCCGATTACAACCACACCGTGGCGCAGATCCTGCTCACCGGGGTGGACGTGGAGCACACCGAGCGCCGCCAGAATTTTGAGAACACCCTGTACCGTCTGCTGGAGCTGGGGGCCCTGCCCATCATCAACGAAAACGACACCGTCTCCACCATGGAGATCGCCTCCATCGGAGACAACGACACCCTGGCGGCCATCGTGGCCTGCTGCGCCCGGGCCGACCTGCTGGTGCTGCTCAGCGACATCGACGGGCTGTACACCGCCAACCCCCGCACCCATCCCGACGCCAGGCTGATCCCCCTGGTGGAGGACGTCACCCCCGATATCCTGCGCCTGTCCGACGGCGCGGGGTCGGCCCTGGGCACCGGCGGCATGGCGACCAAACTGCGGGCGGCCCAGATGGTCACCGCCGACGGGGTGGAAATGGTGATCGCCAACGGCGCCCACCCCGAACTGCTGTATCAAATCGCCGAGGGCCAGCCCGCAGGCACCCGCTTTGCGGCCAAGCCCCGGCGCCACGGATGAAAAGGAGGCTTGCACCATGACCACACAGGAGATCCTTACCGCCGCCCGGGACGCCAAAGGCGCCCTGGCCCTGGCCACCGCCAGCCAGCGCAACAGCGCCCTGCTGGGCATGGCCGCCGCTCTGGAGGACCCCGCCGGCCAGCAGGCCATCCTGGCCGCCAACGCCCAGGATCTGGAGGCCGCCCGGGGGCATATCTCGGACGTGATGCTGGACCGTCTGGCCCTGAATGAGGCGCGGCTGGCAGGGATGGCCCAGGGCATCCGGGAGGTGGCCGCCCTGCCCGACCCGGTGGGCGCGGTGCTGCGCCGGATCGAGCGGCCCAACGGCCTTGTGATCGAAAAGACCGCCGTACCCATGGGCGTCATCGCCATCATCTACGAGAGCCGACCCAACGTCACCAGCGACGCCGCCGCCCTGGCCCTGAAAAGCGGCAACGTCTGCGTTCTGCGCTGCGGCAAGGAGGCCTGGCGCTCCAGCCGGGCCATTGTGGAGGCCCTGCGCCGGGGCGTGGCCGGCGCCGGCCTGCCGGTGACCGCCGTCAACCTGATCGAGGACACCACCCATGCCTCGGCCAATCAGCTGATGACCGCCGTGGGCTATGTGGACCTGCTGATCCCCCGGGGCGGCGCCGGCCTGATCCGGGCCTGCGTGGAAAACGCCAAGGTCCCCTGCATCCAGACCGGTACCGGCATCTGCCACATCTATGTGGACGACACCGCCGACCAGGACAAGGCCCTGCGCATCATCGAGAACGCCAAGGCCAGCCGTCCCAGCGTGTGCAACGCCGAGGAAGTCTGCCTGGTCCACAAGGACATTGCGGCGGCTTTCCTGCCCCGGCTGGCCCAGTGCCTGGGCCTCGACCGCGCCGCCCGCGGCCTGCACCCGGTGGAGCTGCGCCTGGACGAGCGGGCCGCCGCCCTCATCCCCGGCACCCCCGCCGGGCCCCGGGACTTTGACACCGAGTTTCTGGATTACATCCTGGCGGTGGGGGTGGTGGACGATGTGCAGCAGGCCATCGCCCACATCGCTGCGCATTCCACCGGCCACAGCGACGCCATCCTCAGCCAGACCCAGGCCCACATCGACCGGTTCTGTGCGGCGGTGGACAGCGCGGCGGTGTACGTCAACTGTTCCACCCGCTTCACCGACGGGGGCGAGTTCGGGCTGGGCTGCGAAATGGGCATCTCCACCCAGAAGCTCCATGCCCGTGGCCCCATGGGCCTGGCCGAGCTGTGCACCTACAAATACATCGTCCGCGGGGACGGCCAGATCCGCTGACGCACAAAAGAGCCGTGGGGCTTTGCGCTCCACGGCTCTTTTCCCTGTCCTGTCCATCCGCGCATGTCGGCTGGACAGGACGTTTTATCTTCTGCGGTCAGCTTGTCCCTGTGCCGGGGCGACCGCGCCTTACTCCAGGCCGGCCATCTGCTTGACGGCCTTCATGGCGAAGGTGACGGTGCGGCCCATGGCCACGCCGGCCATCAGGCAGGGATAGTTGTTGGCAAAGAAGCTGCCCGCCATATCGCCGGTGACATACAGGCCGGGCATCGGCTCGTTGTTGGTGTCCAGAGCCTGGCCCTTTTCGTTGATGGGGATGCCCTGTTCGGTGGTCAGCAGGGAGGCGCCCAGCCAGCAGCCGTAGAAGGGCGGCTGGCGGATGGCGCTCAGGCGGTAGGCCGGCTTGCCGAAATCCACATCCTCCTGGGCGTCGTACAGCTCGTTGTAGCGCTCCACCGTGGCCAGGAAGTTTTCCTTGTCGGTCCCGGTGAAGCCCAGCTTGTCGGCCAGCTCGTCCAGGGTATCCGCCCGGAAGAAGCAGCCTGCGGCCTCGGCCTCCTCCATCTTGGGCAGCACATAGTCGGGGCCGCCCGCACGGGTCTGGGCCGAGCAGCCGATGGTGTGGAAGCGCTGCACGTCCTCATACCAGTTGTCATCGTGGATCTGGGCGTAGACCCGGCCCGGCTGATGGGCAGCGGCATAGACGATGTCGTTGTAGGGGCAGCTCTCGTTTGCAAAGCGCTGGCCGTGGCGGTTGACCTTCAGGAAGGGCTGGGTGCCGGGGTTGTACTGGCGGATGGGGCCGGGGAACGCCTTGCCGCCGAAGGCGCTGGGGCTGTCCACATAGCCGGCGTCCTGTCCCGGAGGCACCACGCCGCGGTCAAACAGCATGGGGGCGGCTTCCTTGTCAAAGTTGGCGCCCGCCCAGATGGCGGCGCGGATGCCATAGCCCCGGTCTGCGGGAGAGTAGGAGCAGGCGGTGGTGACGCTGGTGCCCAGAGGGTCCAGCTGCTCCATCATGTAGGGGTTGCCGGGGTAGCCGCCGCAGGCCAGCAGCACGCCCTGGGCCGCGTTGATCCGGATGAAGTGGCCGTCGTCGTTGCTCTGGGCGATGACGCCGGTGATGCGGCCGGTATCGTCCTTTTCCAGCTTGGCCAGGGCGGTGTTGAAGTCGATGGAATAGCCCAGATTCTCGATGTACTCCTGGAACAGCTTGTTGCGCTCCGCGCCGGTGCTGCGGTCGTAGGTGTACTCGATCTCGGGGTAGATGTAATCGGTGTTCTCCTCGGCGTTCTCGGCAGGCCAGCGGGCCTCCTCGCCGTGGGTGTAGACCATCGGGACACCGAACTCGTCCTCCATGACCTCCCGGATGAAGCCGATGGCCTCGGCCGACTCATCCAGCCAGACCTTGACCACACGCTGGTCGCACTTGCCCGAAGCATAGCGGGAGATCTCGCTCAGCAGCTTCTTCTTGTCGGTGACCACGCCGTTTTCCTGTGCGCCGAAGCCGTCCACGGCGCCCACCCAGTGGCGGGTGTCCTGCACGCCGGCGTTCTGCTCGATGACCCGGAAGTTCAGGCCGTTTTTGGCGGCGTAGGCCGCAGCCATCATGCCGCCGTTGCCCGCGCCCACGATCAGGATATCGGTATCCCAGGTGTCGGTGATGGCGGCCTCGTCGATGTCGGGCTCGGTGCCCAGCCAGTCGTTCTCGTCGCCGGTGGGCAGCTGCACCGAGGTGACCACCGCCTCGCCCCGGGCCTGGGCATAGCAGCTCTGGGCCGCCTTCATGACCGCATCCGAGGTGATGGTGGAGCCGGACACCCCGTCGATCTCGGCGGAGCCGGCCTCCAGCAGCTGCTTCTGCAGCTCCTCGGCAGCGGCTGCGCCGTAGGAAGCCGTCTCGCCCGAAGTATCCACCACCACGTCGGTGACGGCGGTCTCCGAGAAGGTCATGGTGACCTTGACGGTGGAGGAGATGCCCTGGGCCGTGCCCTCATAGGTGCCGGGGATGTAGGCAGCGCCCGACGCCGCCGATCCTGCCCCCGAAGCCGCCCCCGACACAGCCGAGCTAGCCGACTCACAGGCAGCCAGCGCACCGGCGGTGACGCCGCTCATGGCGGCCGCAGCGGCGATCTTCAGGAAACCTTTGCGGGAAATCTTTTTCATTTTCGATCCTTTTCCTTTCTCTCAATGCCAAACAATTTCCTTCTTGCAGCGCCCGCCCCCTGCGCAAAGACCGGGCGCTCGAAAAAAGCCCGTCTCCGGCTTGCGGCAGCCTGCCAAGATCCGGGCCCTCTTGTATATAAGAATACCATATGTCTCCCGGTTTGTCCATCGGTCCCGCCGCGGGAAATGAATAAGATCTTGCTCATGGGATGCTCTCCTTCCTTAGGGTGTATCTGCTATAAAGATACACGATGGCGGGGTGAAAATCAATTTCTTTTTCGCCATCTTCTGCTGCAAAAGCGACCAATCCCCTTGCAGTTTTGATACCGCCCTATATAATAAGGTAGGAGGGTCATTTCGCCCTATCACAGAAAGGAAATCAGATATGGAATATAACGATCTGGACTGTGCCCTGGAGGCCATTCTCCGCCAGACTTCGGCGCTGCTGGAGCGGGACGGCAGGGCCTTTTTGGCCATCGACGGCCGGTGCGCCAGCGGCAAAACCACCCTGGCCGGACATCTGGCCCAGCGGCTGCCCTGCACCCTTGTGCACATGGACGACTTCTTTTTGCAGCCCCAGCAGCGCACCCCCCAGCGTCTGGCCCAGCCCGGGGGCAATGTGGACCGGGAGCGGTTTCTGTCCGAGGTCCTCTCCCCCCTGCTGGCCGGCCGGGATGCCGTCTACCGCCCCTTTGACTGCCATACCTTCCAGATGCGGCAGCCGGTGACTGCGCCCTGCCGGCCGGTGGTTCTGGTGGAGGGTTCGTACAGCTGCCACCCCGACCTGTGGGACCGGTACGGCCTGCATATTTTTGTCACCGCTTCCCTGGACACCCGGCTGGAACGGCTGGCCCGGCGGCCCGGCGCCAACCTTGCGAATTTCCGCACCCGCTGGATCCCCCTGGAAGAACGGTATTTTGAGGCTTTTTCGATCCAGCAGCGGTGCGAAGTGGTGGTGCACACCTGATCGTATCTGCAAAAAGCAAGCGGCACGCCAAACGGCGCGCCGCTCTTTCTATGTCCGGGACAAGTTAGGCCAGGCCAGCCAGCTGAGGCAGGATCATACTGATGGCCGGGATGTAAGTGACCAGCAGCAGGCCCACCAGAATGGCTGCGTAGTAGGCCAGCATATAGGGCATGGTCTTGGCCAGGGTGGTGCGGCCCACTTTGATGGCCACAAACAGGGTGTTGCCCACCGGCGGGGTGATGTTGCCGATGCACAGGTTATACACCAGCACCAGACCGAAGTGGATGGGGTCCATGCCAAAGGTCTGGACGATGGGCAAAAACAGCGGGGTGAAGATCAGGATCGCGGGGGTGACGTCCATGAAGGTGCCTGCGATCAGCAGGATGATGTTCATGATCAGCAGGATGATGACGGGGTTGTCGGTGATGCCCAGCAGCGCAGCGGACACCGCCTGGGGGATCTGCAAAAAGGCCATGACCCAGCCCAGGATGTTGGACACGCCGATCAAAAAGACCACCATGCCGCTCATTTTTGCGCTGTCCACCACGATGTTCCAGAAGCTCTTCCAGGTGATGTTGCGGTAGCAGATGCCCAATATCAGAGCATAGACCACAGCGATGGCCGAGCCCTCGGTGGCGCTGAACACGCCGGCGATGATGCCGCCGATGACCACAATGATCAGGGACAGGGAAGGAAGGGCCTGCAGGGTGGCTTTGCCCAAGTCGGCCCAGCTGAACTTGCCCGGGGTACCCTTATAGCCCTTTTTCCTGGCGATGAGGATGGCCACCACCATGCAGCAGACAGCCCAGATGATGCCGGGCAGGTAACCCGCCATAAACAGGGCCGCCACCGAGGTGCCGCCCGCTGCCAGCGAGTAGGTGATCAATGCGTTGGAGGGAGGGATCAGCAGGCCGGAGGGAGCCGACGCGCCATTGGTGGCGGCGCACAGGGCCTCGTCATAGCCCTGCTCCTCCTCGCCTTCCCGCACCATCGAGCCGACGGCGGCCGCCGCAGCGGAGGCCGAGCCGGAGATGGCGCCGAACAGAGCGTTGGCGCCCACGTTGGTGACCAGCAGGGCGCCGGGCAGTTTGCCCAGGATGGCCATGACGAAGTTGACCAGGCGCTTGGCGATGCCGCCCTGGTTCATCAGGTTGCCTGCCAGGATGAAGAACGGTATGGCGGTCAGGCTGAACTTGCTCATGCCCACGAAGATGCGCTGGGCGCCGGTGACCACCGAGATGTCCAGAGGAACGGTCTGCAGGATGGTGAACAGTGAGGCAATGCCGATGGAATAGGAAATAGGCACCCCCACCACCAGCAGGACCGCAAGGATGACAATGATCATCCCAAGAGATTGCATGGCCATAACTTACGCTGCCTCCTTCTTTTCTTTGCAGATATCGTAGATATTCAACGCGGTGTACAGGATATTGATGATGCCGCACACAGGCATGGTGACATAGAACACGCCCACGGCCACCCCCAGGGAGGAGGTCATCTGGCCCATGGCCAGCTGGGTGATCTCATAGCCGCCATACACCAGGATGATGGCCGAGAAGGCCATGGCGATCAGCTCGCCAAAGATGGCAAAGAACTTCTGGGCGGCGGCGGGCATCATCTCCACCACCACGGGGATGTTCATGTGCCCCCGCTCGCCGGTGATGAGGGAGGCCCCGAACAGGCTGGCCCAGGCAAACAGATAGCCCACCAGCTCCTCCGACCAGGTGGAGGGATTGTTGAGGACGTACCGGGTAAAGACCTGCCATACCGTCAGCGCCGTCATGGCGATCAGGCTGACACCGGCCAGCACGTTCATGATATGGTTAAGCACCTTACGGATGGACTGCATAACGTTGCACACTTCCTTTCTCACGCTTGGGCTGCATACTCGGCATTGTGCGCCTGGATCAGCTCATAGATGGGGGCCAGATCGGGGTAATCCTCCAGCATCTCCTCGTGCATGGGGGCCACTGCCTCCTGGAAGGGGGCGATATCGGGATAGATGAAGTTGACGCCCTGGACGTTCTGGGCATGGTCCTTGGCCTCCTCCACCGCCGTGCCCCAGGCTTCCCGCTGGGTCTGGTTCAGGATCTGGAAGCCCTCGTCAAAGATGGCCCGCTCTTCCTCGCTCAGCCCTTCCATGAAGCCCAGATTGCCGATCAGGATATCGGGGATCATCTGGTGCATGGTATAGGAGTAGTATTTGCACACGTCGCCGTGGCCGTTGTCGGTCAGGGCCAGCTCATTGTTCTCGGCGCCGTCCAGCATCTGGGCCTGGAGGGCGGTATACACATCGCCGAAGCCCATGGGGGTGGCCGAGCCGCCCAGCAGCTCCATCATCCGCACGTTGGTGGGAGACTGCTGCACACGGATCTTGAGGCCGCGCAGGTCGGCGGGGGTGTTGATGGGGGTCTTGACCGTATAGAAATTGCGGGTGCCGGCGTCCAGCCAGGTGACCGCCTCAAAACCGGCCTGCTTGGTGGACTCAAAGATGGGGCCCACGATGGCGGGGTCGTCCATCGAGGCATGGTAGGCCTCGGCGCTGGAGAACAGATAGGGCAGGTTGAACAGGGTGTAGTTCTCAGAGAACGTCTCCAGCAGGGAGTTGGACGCCACACAGAAGGTGATGGCGCCGGTCTGGGTCAGCTGCACCATCTCATTCTGGGAGCCCAGCAGCTCGCTGGGGAAGATCTGGACATCGTACTTGTCCCCCAGCTGCTCCTCGATGTACGTCTCAAAAGCCGTCAGACCGGTGTGGGTGGGGTGGTTGGTGGACTGGTTGTGGCCGATGCGGATGATCTGCAAGCCGTTGTCCGCAGCGCCGCAGCCGGCCAGCCCGCCCGCTGCCAGCACGGCCATTGCCGCCAGGAACGAACGGCGGGATATTTTCTTCATAAGCATTCTCTCCTCCTTATTTTCCGGATGCGGGCGGCCCTGCCTTCCGCCGCATATGTTATAAAAGTAACATATCACATTTGTATCGCAAAAACCAGAGGCAAACCTTCACCAAAATCATGTACAATTTTTGTACATCTGATGAATTTTTTGTTATTTCGGCCCTTCCTTTGTGCAAATCGTGCGTTGTTTTTTCGTTTCTGCAACCGTCTGCCCAAGAACGCAAAACGCGGCACGCCGTTCGGCGCGCCGCGCAAATCCTTTAAAAAGGCCGGACTTTACACAAAATCCTCCCGCATGGGGGTGAAGATATCCAGAAGCACCCCGGCCTCCAGGCAGGTGCATCCATGGACCACGCCGTCCTCTTTGAGCATGGTGTCCCCTGCCCGGACGGTGTGGGTCTCGCCGTCGATGGTGAAGCGGAACACCCCCGACACCACATAGGTGATCTGGGTATGGGGGTGGCTGTGCAGCGCGCCCACCGCGCCCTTTTCAAAGGTGTTCTCCACACACATCAGCCCGTCGTTGTAGGCCAGCACCCGCCGGGTCACGCCGGGGCCGCCGCTCTGGGGCTGGACCTCCTGGTGGGGGACCCAGCGCTGCTTTTTCTCGGTCAGTTTCATCGTATCATGCCTCCTGAACTAAAAAACGCGGACGGGACCTGCCCGTCCGCGTCGTGTGACTGCGGGTTATGACGTCAGAACCATGCCGGTGTGACCTGGGGGACATAGCCGAACATCTTGGGGATGAACAGGCTGATGTCGGGGATAAAGGTGATGAGCAGCAGGGCCAGCACCATGCACAGATAGAACGGCATGGTAGCCTTGACCACGGAACCCATGGGACGCTTGGCAACGGCAGCGCCGATGAACAGCACCGAGCCGACCGGGGGGGTCAGCAGGCCGATACCACAGTTCAGCATGACGATGATACCGAACTGGATGGGATCGATGCCGATGGAGGTGGCGATGGGCAGCAGGATGGGGGTGGCGATCAGGATGATGGGGGCCATATCCATGATGCAGCCCAGGAACAGCAGGATCAGGTTGATCAGCAGCGCCAGCAGGATGGGGTTATCGGTGACGCTGGTGATGGCGTTGGCCGCCAGATCCGGCACGTGCAGGGCGGTCATGCAGTAGCCGAACACGTTGGAGGTGGCGATCAGGATCAGGACGATGGACAGGGTGTGGACCGCGCTGTCCAGCTCTTTCCAGACGCCCTTCAGGTCCAGGCCCTTGTAGACGAACAGTGCCACGAACAGGGAGTAGAAGACGGCGATGGCGGCCGACTCGGTCGCGGTGAACCAGCCGGCGGCCACGCCCACCACCACGATGATGATGGCGCCTGCGGCCCAGATGGACTGGCCCAGCTGACGGATCAGGTTCTTGATGCTGAACTTGTCACCGCGGGGATAGTTGTTTTTCACGGACAGGATGTACACGCCCACCATCAGGCTGACCGCCAGGACGCCGCCGGGGATGTAGCCAGCCAGGAACAGGCTGCCCACCGAGATGCCGCCGGCTGTGGTGGCGTAGATGACCATGTTGTGGCTGGGGGGCACCAGGATGCCCTCCACCGAGGAGGTGATGGTGATGGCGGTGGAGAAGTCGGCGTCGTAGCCCTGGTCCACCATCATGGGGATCAGGATGGCGCCCAGCGAAGCGGTATCGGCGGCGGCGGAACCGGAAATGCCGCCGAAGAAGTAGGAATCCAGCACGTTGACCATGCCCAGGCCGCCCCGCATCCAGCCGACGCAGGCGTTGGCCAGGGCGACCAGCTTGTCAGACAGGCCGCCCGAACCCATCAGCATACCCATGGTGATGAAGAAGGGCACGGCCATCAGGCTGTAAGAGCTGATGCCTTTGACCATCTGCTGGCAGACGGTCGCCAGGCTCAGACCCTGGTACATCAGGCAGAAGATGGAGGACAGGGCCACCGAATAGGCGATGGGGAAACGCAGAAGGATCATCGCCAGGAACGACAGCAGAAGGATCAGGATCGCAGGCGTATTGATGACCATATCACACATCCTCCTTCAACAGAATATCACGGATCTCCTCGTAGATGCACTCCAGCTCGAAGACGATCATGGCCAGGCCGGCCAGAGGCACCGGGAAGTACATCCAGAAACGGGAGACGTTGGGCATCGAAACGTAGGTGCCGCGCGCACCGATGGTGGTAGCGTACTGCAGGCCGATCACCAGCATGACCACGCCCAGAGCCAGCACTGCCACATTCGACAGCAGGTTCAGGAAATGGAGCATGGGCTTGGGGATGTAGCGGTCAAAGGCGTCCATCCGGATATGTTCCTTGTGGCGGATGGCGATGGCCGCCGAAAGCACGGCCATGTAACTCATCAGGGTCAGCACCACTTCTTCCGTCCAGGACGGGGAGGTGATGAACGGGATATAGCGCCCCAGCACCGAATAGCCGGTGATGATGATATCCGCGATCAGCAGCAGCTTGCAGATGGTCATCACGATCTTATCCGTCACGTCGTAGATGGGGCGGAGCTTATCCATGGTAGCAAAAAAGTTTTTCATGCAGGATTCCCCCCTTTATCAAAATGGGCGGGGCAGCGCCGCGGGCTGCCCCGCCCCACTCATCGGATCGTCAGGCTGGTCCTCAGGCCATATCCACCAGCTGCTGGTACAGATCCTCCAGGCCGGCGGTGTTGTCGGTGATGACCTGGGCGCAGGCTTCCTGCCATGCGGTCTTGTCGGGCACATCCACCACGTTGCAGCCCTCGGCCTTCAGCTCCTCCAGCACGCGGTTCTCCTCGTCCTCCGACAGGCCCGCGTTGAACTCCTGGGCGGCCTTGCCGGCCTCCAGGATGACGTTCTGCTGGTTGGCGGTCAGCTTGGCCCATGCGTTGTCGGTGATGATCACCTGCACGGCGCCCAGGGTGTGGCCGTCCAGGATCAGGTTGTTGGCCACTTCGGGGAAGGCGTTGGATGCGTAGTTGGCGATGGGCTGCTCGGCGCCGTCCACGACGCCGGTCTGCAGCGCGCTGTACAGCTCATTGAACGAGACGACGGTGGGGGTGGCGCCCAGGCCTTCCACCAGGCCGTTCATGACGGGGTCGTTGGACACGCGCAGCTTCATGCCGGCCAGGTCCTCGATGCCGGACACCGGCTCAACGGTGAAGAAGTGGCGGAAGCCCTCCTCGCCGTAGAAGATGCCGCGGACAGGCAGGCCCAGCTCCTGGGGCTCGTTCAGGAAATCGGGAGCCAGGTCGCTGTTGGCGAAGTTCCACCAGTGCTCACGGGTGACGAAGGTGTAGGGCAGGCTCAGCAGCATGGACTTCTTGCAGCCATAGCTGGTCAAAGCGAATGCGGAGATACGGGACAGGTCGATGGTGTCGCCGCCCGCCAGGATGTTGTCCAGGACGTCGTTCTCGGAGCCCAGGACGCCGGAAGCCTGCAGGTCGATCAGGATCGAGTCGCCGGACAGGGACTCCACCTGCTCCTTAAAGTAAGAGGCGGTCTGGCCCACGATGGTGTCCAGAGGGTTGACCTCGGCATAGACCAGGGTGACCTTGGGGTCGGATGCAGCGTCGCCGGCGGCTGCACTGCCAGCGGTGCTGGTGGCTGTGCTGGCTGCGGTGCTGGACGAGGTGCCGCCGCCGCAGGCAGTCAGGACGCCGGCTGCGCCCAAGGCTGCAGAAACTGCCAGGAACGAACGACGAGAGATCTTTTTCATAGGATAAGTTCCTCCTTCTCTTTCCAACAAAGTGGACTTTTTTCCTTTCAGGCAGGCGGCCGCACTGCCGCCCCTGTGTTCTGCTAGTAATATATCACATTTCTTTGTTCAAAACTATTGAGTTTTTTCACCAATTTTATGGCCAATTTTTGTATACATCCCTAATTCTCCCGGAACGGACTTGCAAATTCTGCCGTTTGCGTTTACTCTTAAACAGATACATCTTGCGCTGCGCGCCGGCGGGCCGCAGCCTGTAAGGAGAACCCCCATGAAACAAGCTTCCATCTATGTTCCGGTGCAGCTGGACGGGGCCGCATTCCGCAGCTTTGCCCTGTTTGACACCTTCCGGCGTCAGAAGCTGTGGCGCCGGCCTGTCCTGTTCGCCGCCATCCTCACCCTTTCCTCGGTGCTGTGTTATTCCCGCTATCCCCAGGAGGGGGCGCTGCTGCTGGGCACCGTCCTGGTGGTGCTGGGTCTGGGCATGCCGCTGGTGTGGTATCTGAGCTACGAGCACAGCCTGCACACCCAGGCCAAACGGATGGGGCTGCTGCGCAGCCCGCGCCGGGTCTATACCCTGGTCTTTCAGGAGGACGGCATCCAGGTCAGCCAGGACCTGGGCAAGACCTCGACCCTGGTGCCCTGGACCGACGTGACCGAAGTCTACCGCCGCAGCGATACCACCTATCTCTATGTAGGGGACCATGCCTACCTGCTGCCCCACAGCCAGGTGCGGGAGGGCGCCGACGCCCTGTGGGCCATGCTGCAGCGCCGCCTGGCCCCGGAGCATCTGCACACCCTGTGACCGGCGGCCCATAGAAAAAACGTATGCAGCCGCTATTACGATCTGGCCCAGGCCGGTGACGCCCTGGCCCGGGACCACTACGCCAACCTGGGCGGCAAGGCTTCCGCCTGCCTGGCCTGCGGCCACTGCAACCGCCGCTGTCCCTTCCATGTGGACCAGATGGCCCGGATGCGCCAGATCGCAGATTATTTCGGCGCCTGATCCCCGCCGCTCCCCTGCAAAAACCGGACCTGCCGCAGGGCAAGTCCGGTTTTCTTCGTGCCGCGCGCCGCACTTTTTGCAGACAAAAAAGGACCGGACCTTCCACTGGGAAGATCCGGTCCTTTTGGTGGGCGCGGGTGGATTCGAACCACCGAAGCATTAAGCAGCAGATTTACAGTCTGTCCCCATTGGCCACTCGGGAACACGCCCTTATTTTGTTTTTGTCATCCGGCCGTATCGGCTGGCGACTTGTTTATTTTACCACAGCGTCCGGGGTTTGTCAACCGGTTTTTCGGATTTTTTGGAAGCTTTTTTCTGCCGGCCACCGCCTGGCTGCTGTGTGCCGCCGGGCTCCTGGCCTCGACCGCCTGCTTATTGTATCATCCCGATGGGGTTTTGTCAACGGCCAATTTCCATTCTTTTCGCTTTGCGGCCAAGAGTGTGGTTCTGTGACAAATTTTTTTATTCCTCTTGTCTTTTTTCAGGCTGTATTTTATAATAGTGACATTGGCACGGGTGGGGCAAGGGGCTTTTGTGCGCCGGCCCGGCCTTCGCCAAGCGGCCTCTGGCCGATCCATCCGACCCGTCCGGCTGGACTTTTTGTCCCAAAGCGGCTGCTTTGCGGCACAGACAACAGCGCAGCGGACCTTTCGGGCAGGATCTGCGGGCCGCGGTCCGGCCAAACCTGTGAAGGAGGTATTTTACAAATCATGGATATCATCGGACAATTTACAAGTCTGTTCTCGAACTTCGGGAACCTGACCTGGCAGATGCTGGTCATGTGGATCGTAGGCGGACTGCTGATCTATCTGGCCATCGCCAAGAAAATGGAGCCCAGCCTGCTGCTGCCCATGGGCTTCGGCGCCATCCTTGTCAACCTGCCCCTGTCGGGCGCCATCACCCAGGGGGACACCGAAGGGCCCCTGTCCGTACTGTTTGCGGCAGGTATGTCCAATGAGCTGTTCCCCTTGCTGCTGTTCATCGGCATCGGCGCCATGATCGACTTTGGCCCCCTGCTGGAAAAGCCCTGGCTGATGCTGTTCGGCGCAGCCGCCCAGTTCGGCATCTTCTTCACGGTCTGCCTGGCGGGCATCTTCTTTGACCTGAACGACGCCGTTTCGATCGGCATCATCGGCGCC
Organism: Faecalibacterium sp. An58; assembly: GCF_002161515.1. Taxonomy (NCBI): domain Bacteria; kingdom Bacillati; phylum Bacillota; class Clostridia; order Eubacteriales; family Oscillospiraceae; genus Faecalibacterium; species Faecalibacterium sp. An58. Next base: position 55,004 of record NZ_NFHX01000004.1, on the reverse strand, counting down.
GCCGACGGCCCCACCGCCATCTTCGTGGCCAACACCCTGGGTTCCCAGTATCTGGGCGCCATCATGGTGGCGGCTTACAGCTATATGGCCCTGGTCCCCATCGTGCAGCCCCCCGTCATCCGCGCCATCACCACCAAGAAGGAGCGGCGGATCCGGATGGCCTACCAGAAGGGCAGCGTCACCCAGACCACCCGCATCCTGTTCCCCATCGTGGTCACCATCGTGGCGGGCCTGGTGGCCCCTGCCAGCGTGGCCCTGGTCGGTTTCCTGATGTTCGGCAACCTGCTGCGTGAGTGCGGCGTGCTGAACTCCCTGAGCGAGACGGCCCAGAACGTGCTGGCCAACCTGATCACCATCATGCTGGGCATGACCGTCGCCAGCCAGATGACCGCAGACAAATTCGTCCGTCCCGACACCATCCTGATCCTGGCTCTGGGCCTGTTCGCTTTCGTGTTCGACACCGCAGGCGGCGTCCTGTTTGCCAAGCTGCTCAACCTGTTCCTGCCCGAGGGCAAGAAGCTCAACCCCATGATCGGCGCCGCCGGCATCTCGGCCTTCCCCATGAGCGGCCGCGTGGTCAACCAGATGGGCCTGGCAGAGGACAACCAGAACTTCCTGCTGATGTACTCCATCAGCGTCAACGTCTCGGGCCAGATCGCCTCGGTCATCGCGGGCGGCCTGCTGCTGACCCTGATGGGCGCCTGAGCGCACGGCCTGGCCTGCTTTTGGACGTTATTTCAAACGGTCCCTCCTGCGGGCACAACGCCCCATGGGACCCTTACTGCTGTGTAGAAAGGGCTTTGCTATGAACATCGCTTCTCTGGCCCAGACTCTGCCGATCATGCTGATCGGCATGGTGGGCATCTTCCTGGTCATCGCGGTCATCATCCTGGTGGTCATGCTGCTGAGCAAGATGACCAACAACCGCTGAACCATCTTCTGACCAAAACAAAACCGGCCCGTGCTCCATGCACAGGCCGGCTTTTTTATAGATCCGGCTGTCGTTCAGACCTCGGCCTTCGCCTGGGCCAGAAAGCGCTGGATCTGGTCCAGCTGCTTTTCCGCCACCGCACGGCCGGTGTCGTATACCCGCTGCAGTTCCCGGGGGTCCCGCTCCATGGCGCCGATCTCCAGGGGGATGGGCGGGCGGATCACATAGGCTTCCCCCGCTTCCTCCAGCATCGAGATATACGCCAGGGTCTCGTTGTACCGCTCATGCCGGTCGGCCACCGCCGCCACAAAGGCGGGATAGCGGGCATAGCGGGCCCGGATGAGGGGCAGCAGCTTGTTTTTCTTTTTCTGGTAGTCCCTGGGCTGGGTCAGGATCAGCAGGTTGCGCTTATAGCCGATGGACTCCAGAAAGCGCACCGGGATCGAGTCCGCGATGCCTCCGTCCAGCAGCCTGTGGGGACCGATCCGCACGGTCTTGGCTGCCAGGGGCATGGAGGCCGAAGCCTGCATCCATTTCAGGTCTTCGGGGCCGCCGGTGCGGCACTTGTGGTAGACCGGGTCCCCGGTGCGCAGCTCGGTGCAGACCACAAAAAACTCCATGGGCGAAGCCGCAAAAGTCTCCGCGTCGAAGGGGTCCAGCTTTTCCGGGATGTCGTGGTAGCAGAACTGCTCGCCATACAAATCGCCGGTGTGCACCAGGTTGTGAAAGCTGGCATACCGCTTGTCGCTGCAGTACGCCAGGTTGTAGCGGATGGCCCGGCCCGGCTGGTGGGACTTGTAATTGCAGCCAAACACGGCCCCTGCCGAGACCCCCACCGCACCGTCAAAGGTCACGCCCTGTTCCATCAGTACGTCGGTGACGCCCGCAGTGAACATCCCGCGCATGGCGCCGCCTTCCAAAATCAATCCGGTTTTCATGATCTGCCCTCCCCCTCGGTCGCGGCGGTGCTGCCCGCCGGCTCGTATACGGCCGCCCGGCACGCCCGGCGGCTGGTGTGGCTGCCCGCCCCTGCGGGCCCCGTACCACAAAGTATAATCAAAAAACGGCAAAAGCACAAGGGGAAACAGGAAAAAACCTGTCCGCGGCCCCGGTCTCCTTCCCCCTTCTTTTTACAATTTTTGACCCAAAGATATTGCCAACGGCGGCCCCTGCCGCTATACTGTTTGATAATAACATCTGTGAGCCGCCCCAGGGCGGAGGAAGGAATCAGCCATGAAACTTTTGGAAGATCGCATCCGCAAGGACGGCATCGTGCGCGAGGGCGGCGTGCTGAAGGTAGACAGCTTTATCAACCACCAGATGGACATCCCCCTGTTCCGTCAGATGGCCCGGGAGTGGAAGCGCCTGTTTGCAGGCAAGCCCATCAACAAGGTGCTGACCATCGAGGCCAGCGGCATCGGCATTGCGGCCATCGTGGCCAGCGAGTGGGACGTGCCGGTGGTGTTTGCCAAAAAGGCCATGAGCATCAACCTGGACTACGACAACTACGAGACCCAGATCCAGTCCTTCACCCACAAAAAGATCTACAACGTCATCGTCTCCAAGAAGTTCCTCGGCCCTGAGGACCACCTGCTGATCATCGACGACTTCCTGGCCAACGGCTGCGCCCTGATGGGCCTGCTGGAGCTGGCCGACCGGGCCGGCGCCACGGTGGAGGGCATCGGCATCGCGGTGGAAAAAGGCTTCCAGCACGGCGGCGACCTGGTGCGCGCCCGGGGCATCCAGCTGGAATCTTTGGCCATCGTGGATTCGATGGACGCCGCCACCGGCCAGATCACCTTCCGCCCCCAGCCCCACCAGAGCTGAAATTTTTCGTATCTGTCTTAGGGTGTATCTGAAAACTCCTCAATACTGTCCAATTCTACCAGAAAGGCGCATCTGCCGCGTTGCATTCGCTTGCATTCCACAAAGGAGTGCAGCGCTCATGCGCCTTGCATCTACACCTTTCTGGCGAATGGTTCAGCATTTTTGACTTCTCAGATACACCCTAAAGAAAGCCGCCGGCGGAACACTCCGCGGGCGGCTTTTTTGTTTCAGTTCGCGTCGATCAGCCTGCCCAGGCTGAAGGAATAGATCCCCTTGTAGGTGACCTTTTTGGGGGCAAAGCGCTTTTCGATGGCCAGCGCATAGAGGTTGAGCTGGGGCCGGTAGGCCGCCAGGAAGTCCGCCTCGGTCTTGCCCCGGTCGGTCTTGTAGTCCAGCAGCTCCAGATGGTCCTCAAACACCAGCAGGATATCGGCGATGCCCTGCACCAGCACCTGCTCCCCTTTGGCGGCGGGGGGCATTTCTTCGGGGCTTTGTCCCTGGGCCGCCAGCACGGCGGCGGCGGGCAGCGCCGTGATGAAATCGTATTCCCGCAGCACCTGCCGGGCCCCCAGCACCCGCCGGAACGCCTCTCCTCCAAAGAACCGGGCCAGCCGGCCCAGATCCAGCTTCTGGGCGATCTGGGGGGTGGTCAGGCGGGCGGCAGCCTGGCGGTCCCGTTCGTCGGCCAGGGCCTGTTCCAGGGCAGCGCCGCCCTGCCGGGCCGGGGCGGCCAGTGCGGCAAAATCGGCGTGCTCCAGAAAGGCGTGCAGGGCAGAGCCCATCTCGGCGGCGGACAGGCCGTCCCTGGACAGGAAGGCGGGCCGCTCCAGGGTGACTTCCCCCGCCTTGTGGACGATGCTGGTGACGCTGACCTTGGCCGGCACCTCCGCCAGTCCCGCCGCCGGGTACTGCCAGGCAAAGTTTGCCCGCAGGGCTTCCACCAGCGCCGGGTCGGCGGGGGCCGCAGCGGGCGGTTCGATCGCTTCGGGCGGCTGGGCCGCGTCGGGCAGACAGAGGGTCAGGGTGCTCCCGGTGCGGACAAAGGGCAGCTGGAGGTCCCCCGCCAGCCGCCGCAGCGGGCCGCCGTTGGGATGGACCAGCAGCGCCGCCCGCAGCCACGCCCCGAAGGAATTGCACTGGCTGTACAGCACCTGCCCCGCCCCTGCCGCCAAAAAGGCCGCAGCCTTTTCCAGCGGGTTGGAGGTGCGGCTGACGCCCAGCGGCATGGTGAGGATCAGACGGTCCTGGGCCCGGGTCAGGGCCACATACAAAAGGCGCATCTGCTCGCTGCGCATCTCCCGCTCATGGACGGCGGCCAGGGCGGTATAGGGGGCGGTCTTGTACAGCTCTCCCCCTTCCTGGCGCAGCCGCAGCCCGGCGCCCCATACCCGGTGCAGCAGCACCGGCTCCCGCAGGTCGGCGGCATTGAAGCGGCGTGCCGTATCCGCCAGGAACACCACCGGGAACTGCAGGCCCTTGGAGCGGTGGATGGTCATGATGGTGACGCACCCCGGCCGGGCCGCGCCGGGAGTGGTGTCCCCTGTCTCGCCCCCGGCGGCGCTGGCCGCGTCGATGGCCCGCACCAGGGCCGAGATGCCCCCGGCCCCCGCTCCGGCGCAGAAGATGGCAAACCGGCGGGCGTCCTCCCGGCGGCGCTGGCCGTTTTCCATCGCGCCCAGGGCCGCCAGATAGCCGGTGGACGCAAAGATCTCCTCCAGCAGACGCTCGGCGGGCAGGCTGCGGGCCAGCCGCCGCAGCTCGGTCAGATGGGTGTAAAACCGCTTCACCCGGCCGGTGAAGGGGTCGTCCCCCTCCTCCGACGCGGCAGCCACCACCGCGCCGTACAGGCTGCCCCCTTTCCTGCGGGCCCGCAGCCGCACCAGCTCGTCGTCGGTGAAGCCAAACACCGGCCCCAGCATGGCCGCCGCCAGGCAGATGTCCTGGGCAGGGTTGTCGATGATCTTGAGCAGCGCCACCAGGGGCCGGATGTGGGGCGCTTCAAACAGGTTCTCCCGGGCATCGGCGTACACCGGGATGCCCCGCTGGGCCAGCGCCCGGGTGTACACCGGGAAGCTGGTGCGGGCCGCCAGCAGGATGCAGCAGTCCTCGTACTGCACCGGGCGCGTGCCGTCCTTGTCCCGCACTGGGGCCTTTTCGGCCACCAGAGCTTGGATCCGGGCGGCGATCCAGGCGGCGTCCGTCTCCTGCTCGTCGTCGGGCAGAAGGCAGGCTTCCACCGCCCCCTGGTACTGACCCGGGGCCCCGCAGACCAGCCGCTGGCCCGGTCCATAGGCGGTGTCCCCCAGATCGGGGCTCATCAGCTGTTCAAAGAAGAAGTTGACCCCCTCCACCACCGCCGGGGCCGAGCGGAAGTTGGCGTCCAGGGCCAGCATGGCGTTTTGCCCGGCGCTCCCGTCCGGCAGCGCGGGCCGGGCCTGCCCGCCGGGCAGCGGGGGCCAGCTCTCCAGCTTTTCCCGGAAGATGGCCGGGTCGGCCTGGCGGAACCGGTAGATGCTCTGTTTGAGGTCCCCCACCAGGAACAGGTTGCTGCCGCCGGGGGCGGCCAGGCAGGAGTACAGGGCGTCCTGCAAGGCGTTGGTGTCCTGGTATTCGTCCACCATCACCGCCCCAAAGCCGGCCCGCAGTCCCTGGCACAGGGCAGTAGGCCGGCCGTCGGCCCCGCGCAGCAGCTTGAGGGCCAGGTGCTCGAAATCGCTGAACTCCAGCAGCTTGCGCTCCTTCTTTTTGGCGGCAAAGCGGGCGTCGAAATCCCGCACCGCCCGAAAGAGGGCGGCCAGCCGGGGGGCCGCCAGGGCCCGGTCCGCCTCCGCTTCCGCCTCGCTGCAGGGGATCAGGTCCAGGATCTCCTCAAACAGGCCGGCAGCCTCCCCCGCCCGGGTCCTGACCGCCGACTTGCGGGGGCCGGCCAGCCTCGCCTTCATCCCCTTGAACCCGGGCATCGGCTCCGCCCCCAGCACATAGGGGGTCAGCAGGTCGTACAGAGGCTCCCAGGCCCTTTCCCGGGCCAGCGCTTCCACCCGCCGCAGCAGCGTCAGGGCGGTCTCCAGCCGCTCCAGAGGCTCGGCAAACCGGTCGTTCACCTTGGCTGCCGCCGCGGCCCGTGCGGCGGCGGTCTTTTTGCTTTCTTCCGCCCGGGCCCGCTCCTCCGCCAGGTCCAGCTGGCAGTCGGTCCTGGCGGCATCCAGCAATCCGCAGGCTGCCTTCGCCCGCCGGGCCGCCTGTTCCAGCAGCAGATCGTGCCACCGGGATGCGGGGAAACTGTTTTCCCGCTGCCAGGGCTCCAGCATCCGGTCGATCTCCCGGTCGTAGTCGGGCAGGGCCCGCAGGAAATCGTAGACCTGCAGGATGGCACGGCCCGCCGCGTCGTCGCTGCGGCCCTTGCCGTACAGGTCCGCAAAGGCGCAGAAGTCCGGGTCCTGGCAGGCGCACTCCAGGGTGTCGGCCAGGGCGGCCTCCCGCAGCATCTGGACGCTGCCCGCGTCGGCCGGGATGAAGTCGGGGGGGATGTCCAGAGCTTCAAAGTGGCGCCGCAGCAGGTCCAGACAGAATGCGTCGATGGTGCAGATGGGGGCGCGCTGCAGCAGCACCCGCTGGCGGCGCAGCCAGCCGTTGGACGGGTCCTCCCGGCTCAGGCGCAGCAGTTTTTCCCCGATGCGGGCCCGCAGTTCGGCGGCGGCCGCATTGGTAAAGGTAACGATCAGCAGACGGTCGGCGTCCACCGGCTTTGCCGGGTCGGTGATGAGCCGCACCGCCCGCTCGGTGAGGACGGCGGTCTTGCCGCTGCCCGCCGCCGCGCTGACCAGCAATCCTCCGCCCCGGTCCTCGATGGCGGCCCGCTGGGCCGGGGTCCAGTTGGTCGTACTCATGGCTGTTCCTCCTTCCCGCTGGTCTCCGGTTCCGCCTCAAAGGGGCGTTCGGGGGCCAGCTCCCGGACCAGACGCTCCCCGCTGCCCGCCTCGTGGCAGCAGATAAAGCCGTAGTCGCACCACTGGCAGGGGGTGCGCCCCGAGATCAGGGGGGCGGCCTCGATCGCGCCGTGGCACAGCCGCTCCCCCATGCCGGTCACCAGACCGTCCAGATGGGCCTGGATGCGGCCCAGCTTGTCCGCGTCGGCCCGGCGGTTTTTCTGATAGGGGCTGGGCTTGCCGTTCACCCAGCCAAAGGGCAGATACCGCCCGGTCTTGCCCGGGTCCATCGCCTCAAAGAGCTTTTCGTCGTCCCGCACCAGGCCGTCCAGCTGGCAGGGCGCCGCCTGCCCGGCCGCCGCCCGGGCGGTGGTGGCGGGGTTGGGATCGGCCAGCAGGTACAGCACCCCCGCCGGCTCCGCCCCGGCAAAGCGGCCTTTGCTGTCCCGGGTCAGGCTGAACAGATACAGCAGCATCTGGCAGTCCAGCCCGCAATAGACCTCTTTCAGGTCCAGCTTCCTGGTCCCGGTCTTGTAGTCCACCACTCGCACCCAGCGGGTGCCGTCGTCCTCCACCCACTCGTCGGCCCGGTCCACCGTGCCGACCAGCCGGACGGTGCGCCCATCCGACAGGCGGTAGACCTGCGGCCGGACCGCGTCGGGCTCCGGGCCGATCTTCAGCTCACAGGCGGCGGGAGCAAAGCTGCTCTGGGCCTGCTCGTCCCGCAGATAGCACAGCAGGGCGGCCATGCTCTTTTTCAGCCGGGACAGCAGATACCGCAGCCGGGCGGTGTTCTCGGGCAGGAAGCGCCGGGCGTACTCGTCCACCAGGCCGGCCGCCAGGGCGGCCAGCTGGCTGTCGGTCAGCCGGGCAAAGGGGGCCGGCATGACCCCTTTGCAGGGGTTGTCGGGGCCGGGGTCGGGGTCCAGGGCCATCTGGAGCACCCAGTGCATCAGCGTGCCGCTCTGGTCCGCCGTGAGACGGGCCTTTTTGCGGGGCCGCAGCCCCAGCACATACCGCAGAAAATATCCATACGGACAGTTGGCGTAGGCTTCCATCTGGCTGGGCGAGATCCACAGCTGCCGCCCCAGCAGGCTGCCCAGGGCCTCCAGGTCCTCCAGATGGTGGGGCGGGTTTTGGGCCATCCGGTCCAGCAGGGCCAGGCCCGGTCCGCCCTCCCCCTCCAGAGCCCGGGTCAGGCTGGAGCGCTGGGTCCCGGTGAGGGTCCAGCCGCCCCCCAGACAGTCCAGCGCGCTGCCCGGGGTGGCCGCCATATCCAGCAGCGTCAGGTCGGGCGGGGGCGGGGCCAGCAGGTCGGCGATGGGCTGGGCCGCCGCCGACAGCGTCAGTCCGGCCCCCTCGGGCCAGCTGATCCACAGCCCTTTGGCGGGGGCGGTCATGGCCTTGTAAAAGCAGACCTGTTCCCGGACCACCCGGTTCTCAAAGCAGTCGGGCAGGTCCACCTGCTGGCGCATCAGGGCGTCCCGGTCGGCATGGGTCAGCAGGCCGGTCTGGCCCGGCGCGGCGGGGAATTCCCCTTCCGCCACCCCCAGCACAAAGACGTAGTCGGGCTGGTCCAGCCGCATCTTGCCCGCCGGGGCCAGCATCACTGCGTCCAGAGTCTGGGGGATGTGCCCCAGATCGGACGAGCGCAGCAGCAGGCCGAACAGTTCGGCGTATTCGGCGGGCGGGACCGTCTCGTCCCCCAGCAGCCGGGCCATCTGGTCCAGCAGGTCCATCACCACGTTCCACTCCCGGGCGGCCTCCTCGGCGGCGGGGATGCCGCGGGCGGCGCGCAGGGCTTCCACCTGCTCCTGCTGGGCCTGTTCGGCCCCCAGCCCGTCCAGGCAGAACCACAGCGCCCGGCTGATCTGTTCCGCGCCGGCCTCCCGGCAGCGGCTGCGCAGGGTCTCCAGCGGCCCCATCAGGAAAGCGCGGGCCTCCTCGGCGTCGTGCAGGGCCTGCCGTTCTTCTTCGGTCAGCTCGCCGCCCCCAAAGCCCCGGGGGCTCTTGGTGAAGGGCTGCCGCCACTCGGCGGCCCGGGGGGACCAGGTATAGGCGTAGTTCTCCAGTGCGCACACCTGGGCCTCAGTCAGGCCGGTCAGGCCGGTCTTGACCAGGGCGGACAGCTGTTCGGTGTAGTCCGCGCCCCGGACCAGTTCCAGCAGGGCGGTGACCGCCGCTGCCGGGGCGCTGAACGCCGGGGTGGTGGCCTCATCGCACCAGAGGGGGATCTCCGCCATCCGGAACTCGTACCGGACGGCGGCCCGGTAGTGGTCCAGGTCCCGGCAGACCACCGCGATCTTGCCGCAGCGCACCCCCTGGGCCATCAGGCGGCGGATGGCGCCCGCGGCGGCCCGGGCTTCCTCCTCCCGGCTGGGGGCGGCGTACAGCCGGATCTCCGCCGCCGGGCCGGGGTCGCAGCTGCCGGCGGCCAAAAGCTGTTCCAGCCGGGCCAGCCCGGGGGCATCCCGATGGCGCAGGTCCCGGCGCAGCAGCAGGGGCGCCGCCACCTCGGCCCCGTTTTTCCGGGCCAGACGGCGCAGCTGGGCGCCCACCGCCTTGGCCCCCGCGAACAGCCCCAGATCCCCCGGCCGGGCGGGCGCGCCGTCGTCGCACAGGGCCACCGTCACCTGGGGCAGGGCGGCCAGCATGGCCCCCATCAGCTGCTGTTTGGGGGCGTTGAAGGTATCGAACTCGTCGATAAAGACCGCCCGGCCCTCCAGGAAAGCGGGCACCCGCCCCTGGGCCAGGGCGGCTTCCAGCCGCTGGGCGGCCAGCTTGATCCGGTCGGAGGGGTCCATGCCGGTCTGGGCCAGCAGGGTCTCATAGCCCTGGTAGATCATGGCCAGCTCGGACAGGCGGCCGCTCTCGGGGCCGCAGCCTCCGGCCAGCCGGGCCAGCTCCTCCCCCGTCACGCCGGCGCTCTTGAGCTCGTCGATGGTCTCGGCGGCCAGCTGGCAGAAGGCGGCCGAATGCCGGTGGCGGTAATAAAAACGGACGTTGTCCTGCAGCTCCTCCAGGGCGCGGCGCACCAGGGCCACCCGCCCCGCGTCGGTGAGGGTCTGGATGGCCGCGCCCCCCTCCTCCGAGAGGATCCGTTCGGCCAGGCTGGTGAAGGAAAAACTCTCCACCCAGCCCGAGCCCCGATCCCCCAGCTGGCGGTAGATGCGCCCTTCGGTGGACGAGGTGAACTGCTCCGGCACCAGCAGGATGCTGGGCTGCCCCTGGGCCGCCCGCTGGGCCAGCTGATCGTACAGCCAGCTGGTCTTGCCGCTGCCGGAGCCTCCCAGGACCAGTTTCAGCATGGATCGACTCCCTCCTTTGTACAGAAAAAATACGCCCCATTGCGCTCTGGACCGGGAATATGGTAGAATGAGCCTGTAAAGCAAAAGCAAAGGAGCGTTTGTATGAAAATCTTAGCAGTGGATTACGGCGACAGCCGCACCGGTCTTGCGGTGTGCGACCCCGGCGAGATCCTGGCCACACCTCTCAAGCCCCAGATCGAGGAAAAGGCCATGGCCAAGGTGGCCGACCGGATCTGCCAGGCCGCCCGGGACAACCGCGCCGAACTGATCGTGGTGGGGCTGCCCCGGAACATGGACGGCACCGAGGGGGCCCGCGCCCAGAAAAGCCGCAAGCTGGCCGCCCTGGTGGAGCAGGCCAGCGGCCTGCCCGTCCGTATGTGGGACGAGCGGCAGACCACCATCACCGCCGCAGGCTTTCTGAGCGAGAGCGGCACCTTCGGCAAAAAGCGCAAGGCCATGCTGGATGCGGTGAGCGCCTCGGTGATCCTGGAAAATTACCTGGCCTGGCGCAAAAACCATCCCGGCGAACAGTGACCGGTCACTGGTAGGTCTCGATGGTGACGCTGTGGATGGTGATGGCTTCCACAGGCGCCAGGGCCTCGTCCACCTGGGCGGCGCCGATGGCGTCCACCACGTCCATCCCCTCGTACACCTGGCCAAAGACGGTGTCGGTGTAGTCCAGATAAGGCGCGCCCCCGGCGGCGGCGTAGGCGTCGATGATCTCCTGCCGCCAGCCCTGGGCCGCCATCCGATCGGCCAGCTCCTGTTCCAGGCCCGGGGCGGTCTGCATGACGTAAAAGACGCTGGCCCCCTGGCCCTCCTCGCTCATGGCGGCGCACAGGGCGCCCGAATAGTGGTGCAGCTGGTCGGTATACTCGGCGGGATAGCCGCTGCCGTTCCAGATGGTGGTGGCGCTGCCGTCGGCGGCCTGGCCGGCCTCCACCACAAAGCCCTGTTCCACCCGGGTAAAGGTCAGGCCGTTGTAATAGCCCGCCTGCGCCAGGCCCACAAAGTTGGCGCAGGCCTGGGGCGCCTGCTGGGGAAACAGCACCGCCCGGAACACCCCCGCCGACGTATCGAACACAGCCACCGTATCCCCCGCCGCAGGGTGGGTGAACTGCAGTTCGGCCGACTGGACCGCTTCGGGGCGGCTGACACCGTCGCCGGAGGGCGCGCCGCCCCCCAGGCATCCGGCCAGCGCAAGGGCCAGGGCCGCCGCCAGGACCAGCGCGGCCCGTTTGAATTTACCAGACATATTGCTTCTCCTTGTATCATATCCTATACCATACCCGCCGGGCGGGCATGGGGTTCACCGTTCAGTATACCACAGAACCGCCCGCCAGGCGAGGGAAGAGAAGTGAAAACTGCAAAAAACGCTTTTTCCTGATTTAGCATCTTGACGAGGCGGCAAAAAAACGCTACACTATAGGCAAGACGAGGGCCTGCACCGGCCCCCAGATGTGAAACAGACTGGAGTTATACCGATGGCAGACGAAAACAAGATCCCTCAGGAAGAAAATGCATACCAGCCCGACCTGATGACATTGCAGGACGAGGACGGCAACGAGATCACCTTTGAGGTGATCGACGCGCTGGACCACAAGGGCGTGCATTATCTGGCCGTCGTCGAATACGTCGAGGACGAAGAAGACCTGGACGAGGACGCCCAGCTGGTGATCCTGAGCGTTGGCAAGGACGCCGAAGGCGAGTACCTGGACGTGGTCGATGACGACGAGACCTTGATGGAAGTGGGCGCTCTGTTCGAAAAGCGGCTGAGCGACAACTTCGACATCGGCTGACCCTTTGCGGGCCGGCCCCCAAACCGGCAGTATCCTGCCCGGCACGATTTGTTGCGGAATATATGATCCTACTAATCATCCATCGGGAGCCTGGAGTCCGGTGGGGGATTGCAGACCGCCCCGTCAGGGTCCACCCTGGAGGATCGATGCGGGAGCATGAAACCATTGGCAGGGCACCCACCTGTCCGTAAGGGTAGGTTTGATTCATCCGCAGACGACCGGGCGGGATCTTTTTTATGATAACAGCCGGACTCTTGGTCCGGCTTTTTTGTTTCCCCCCTTGCCGGGGTGTATCTGAAAATGCAGCATAGGGGGAAGACCTGCCGAACGGCGGTCGTTTTCAGATGCATCCTGGCCCGAAAACCGGAAAGGATGTGTGCAGTATGCGGACCGAAGACCACCTGGTGGGGACTTCCATCCCACGTTTCACCTACGACACCCCCTCGTCCCCCGGCAACGACTTTTACCGGCTGTGCGCCGGGGACAAGCCTCTGGCCATGATCTTCCTGCCCGCATTCGACCATCCCATCACCCGCACCTACATCTCCCGCTACCTCAAGACCCTGGACGACCTGAAAGGGGTCAAGCTGGCCTGCGTGGTGCGCAGCGGGCCCCGTCAGGTGGCCCAGGCCCTGGAGGGCCGGCAGCTGCCCTTCGACCTCATCTGCGACCAGCCGGGGGTGCTGTACAACTTTATGGGGGTGGAGACCGCCGGCCTGCTGAACTGGAGCTTTGAGGCCCAGCGCATCCTGCGCAGCGCCCAGGCCAAGGGGATGCGCTACGACCACAAGGCCCCCCAGCTGCTCCCGCTGACCCTGGTGCTGGGGGAGGAAGGGGCCATCCTGTTCACCCACTACGGGCGCAACCTGACCGATATGCCCGGGGACTGCGGGGCCATTTACACCCTCTGCGACGAGGTGTGCGAGCTGACCCGCAAGGCCCAGCAGGCCCCCCAAAAGGCCAAGGCCGGCCCCCACTCGGACGAGACCCTCACCCTGCCCGACCTGGCCGGCAGCCTGGAGGAAGAGGAGGACGCCCTGTCCAAGCTGTTCGACTGACCCCGCAAAAAGATCCCGCCCGGATGCCAATGCGTCCGGGCGGTTTTTGTTTGTCAGGTTTCTTCCCGGCGGAACCAGGCGTAGATCTCCCCGGCCAGCCTGGGGCCCACGCCGGGGGTCTGGGCCAGGGCCTCGCAGCTGGCCTGGCGCACCGCCCCCACGCTGCCGAACTGCGTCATCAGCGCCTTGGCCAGTTTGGGCCCCACCCCCGGGATCTGCACCAGGGTGGAGGAGTAGCTCTTTTGGCGCATCTGCTGCTTGCGGTAGGCGTTGGCAAAGCGGTGGGTCTCGTCCTGGATGGAGGTGATGAAGGTGAAGGTTCCCCGGTTCATCTGGATGGCGATCTCCCGGCCATCCCCGTCCACGATGGCCCGGGTGCGGTGGTGGTCATCCTTGACCATGCCGTAGAGGGGCACATCGGCCAGCGCAGTGCCGGCCAGGGCCGCCCGGGCGGCGTTCACCTGGCCCCGGCCGCCGTCCATCAGCAGCAGGTCGGGCTTCTCGGCAAAGCCGGTGCTCTCCCCTGCCCCGGTGCGGGTCTGGTATTCCCCGGCCCGGCGGCTCAATGTCTCGGCCAGGGAGGCGTAGTCGTCGGTGCCCGCCACCGTCCGCATCCGGAACCGGCGGTAATCGGCCTTGCTGGGCTTGCCGTCCCGGAACACCACCATGCCGCAGACGCTGGTGCCGTCCCCCCAGTTGGAGATGTCGTAGCTCTCGATGCGGCGGGGCGCAGCCGGCAGCCCCAGCACCTGGGCAAGCTCGTCCAGCAGCTTCTGTTCCCGGGCGGTGCGGCCCCGTTCCCGGGCCAGCCGCTCCACCGCGTTGGTGTGGGCCATCTCCACCAGGCGGGCCTTGTCCCCCCGCTGGGGCTGGTACAGCTGCACCTCGCTGCCCCGCTTCTGGCTCAGGACCTGGCGCAGGGCGTCGGCGTCGGCGGGGAGGGCGTCCACCGCGATGATCCGCGGGATCTCCTCGTCATCCAGGTAATAGCGGGGCAGGAATTCCTCCCGCACCCCGTCGGTGTCCGACCGGTCGTGGAACACAAATTCCCGCTTGTCGGTCAGGCGGCCGCGGCGGTAGCGCAGCACGGCCGCGCAGACGCTGTCCGGGGTGCCTGCCAGGGCCACCACGTCCATCTCCAGTTCCTCGTCCACCACCACCTTCTGCCCTTCGGTCACCTTGGTGATGGCGGCGATCTGGTCCCGCAGCAGGGCGGCCGTCTCGAACTCCAGCCGCTCGGAGGCCTCCTCCATCCGGCGGGTCAGCGTCTTGAGGATGTCCTTTTTGCCGTAGCGGATCAGGTGCACCGCCCCTTTCACCGCCTGGTTGTACGCCTCACAGCTGATCTTGCCGCTGCACACCCCCATGCACTTGCCGATGTGGGCGTTGAGGCAGGGCCGCCCCTTGCCGATGTCCTGTGGGAAACGGCGGCTGCACCGGGGCAGCAGAAAGGCGTCCTGGGCGCTCTCGGCCATCTCGCGGGCGGCAAAGCTGGAGGTATACGGCCCGATGTACTCGGCCCCGTCCTCCTCTTTCTGCAGGGTGAAGGACAGCCGGGGCCAGTCCTCTTTGGTCACCTTGATATAGGAATAGCCCTTGTCATCCTTCAGCAGGATGTTGTATTTGGGGGTATGGGCCTTGATCTGGCTGGCCTCCAGCACCAGGGCTTCAAACTCGCTCTGGCAGACGATCACGTCAAAGCTGAAGGCATGGGCGATCATCTGGCTGACCTTGTTGTCATGGGGCACGCCCTCCCGGAAATACTGGCTGACCCGGGTGCGCAGCCGCTTGGCCTTGCCGATGTAGATGATGGTATCGGCCTTGTCCCGGATGATATACACCCCCGGCAGCAAAGGCAGCATACAGGCCTTTTGGTACAGCTCCGCTTTGGTCATCGTCTCACCTCCTGTACGGGCAAACAAAAAGGGCGGAACCTGCGTCCGCCCCAAGGGTGCATCTGAAAACCCTCCAACGAGATAGAGGTCCTTCGATCGTCCCTCAAATCCGATCCAGCAAAATGCCGCTTACTCTGCAAAGCCGGACTCCACCAGCTTGATCAGAGCCTCCACAGCGGCCTGCTCATCTGCGCCGTCGGCAATGATGCGGATGGTGGTGCCACCCACGATGCCCAGCGAGAGCACACCCAGCAGGCTCTTTGCATTCACACGGCGCTCTTCCTTCTCGACCCAGATTGAGGACTTGAACTCATTGGCCTTCTGGATAAAGAAGGTGGCGGGGCGTGCATGCAGACCGACCTGATTTTCAACGGTAACTTCTTTTACATACATAGTAAAACGCTCCTATCTATTGTCGTAATGGAATGATGCAATGCATTAACACCTGCTGTCTTTTCTTATTTTATCGCAAGGGGACATGGTTGTACAGCCTTTTTTGGAATTTTGGCGGTTTTCCCAATCCAAACAGGGACATTTTTTACAATTTGTACCCTTTTCATAAAACATATCCATTGCTATTGGTTGTACATACAAAAGTTTTCAACACGTTCAGACAGGCAAGGGGGTTCATTCCTCTTTCTGCGGGGCGTCGGGCGGGGTCTGTCCGCCGTCCGTTCCGGGCAAAAGAGGCTCTTCTGCAAGCTTCTTTCTGCGCCGGCGGGAGGGCTTTTTGGGCAGCGGGGTGCCGTCCCAGCCGCCGGCCGCCAGATAAGCTTCCCACAGGTCGGGCCGGCGCTGGCGGGTGCGCTGGCGGCTCTGTTCGGCCCGCCAGTCGTCCACCGCCTTGTGGTTGCCGCTGAGGAGGATGGGAGGCACAGCGCGGCCCTCCCACACCTCGGGCCGGGTGTACTGGGGGTACTCCAGCAGGCCGTTCCAGTAGCTCTCCTCCTCGTAGCCCTTCTGCTCGGCCAGCACCCCCGGCTGCAGCCGCAGCACGCTGTCGGCCACCACCAGGCTGGCCAGCTCGCCGCCGGTGAGGATATAGTCCCCGATCGAGATCTCCTCGTCGGCAAACGCCTCGATCACCCGCTCGTCGATCCCCTCATAGTGGCCGCACACCAAAAGCAGGCTGTCGTATTGGGCCAGGCGGCGGGCGTGCTCCTCGGTGTAGCGCTGGCCTCCCGCCGTCATAAACACGATATGCGGGGCGGGGCGGCCCTGCTGTTCCACCTGCCGCCGAATCTCCCGGATGCAGTCGGCAATGGGCTGGGCGTACAGCACCATCCCGCAGCCGCCCCCGTAGGGATAGTCGTCGGTCTGTTTCTGACGGTTGAGGGTGTAATCCCGGATCTGGTGACAGTGGGTCTCGATGTGCCCCCGCCGGGCGGCCCGGCCCAAAATGCTCTCATCCAGCACCCGCTGGCACATCTCGGGAAACAGGGTCGCAATGTCCACGCGCATCCCCATGGTCAGCCGTCCTCCCGCTCGCTCACCGTGCCGTCATCCAGCAGGCCGGGGATGGGCGTCACCGTGATATAGCCCTCGGGCGGGTTGCGCTCCTTCAAAAAGGCATCCACCCCGGGGAACATATACTCCTTGCCATTGGGCGCCTTGACGGTATAGATGTCCTGGGGACCCGGGCGGTCCACCCCGGTGACCACGCCGTATACCTTGCCGGTGTCCGCATCCCGCACCTCGCAGCCGATCAGGTCGGCCACATACCACCGGCCGGGGGCCAGCTGCACATCGTCCCGGTCAAAATAGAAGGCCTGGCCCCGCAGCGCCCGGGCGGCGTCCATGTCATCCACCCCCGCAAACTTGACCAGGGCCATCCGGCCCTGGGGGCGGATGCTCTCGATGGCCAGGCTGCGGCCTCCCGCCGGGGACAGATACAGCTTGCCTGCGGGCCGCAGGAAGTCCACCCCGTCGCACCACAGTTCCATCTTTACTTCGCCCCTGACGCCGTGGGTGGTGACCACCCGGCCGGCTTCCAGATACTGCTGCATAGTTACTCCTTTGCAAAAAAGGGGCCGCCCGGCCCAAAGCGGCGGACGGCCCAGAAAAGCGGTTCAGTCGATCTCCACAAGGATCTTCTCATCGACCCGCACGGCGGCGGCGCGCATGACCACGCGAATGGCCTTGGCGATCCGGCCCTGCTTGCCGATGACGCGGCCCATGTCACCCTCTGCCACCCGCAGGTGGTAGACGACGGTGCCATCCTCACGAGGGGGATCCACCGTTACGGTGACGGCATCCTTGTCCTCAACCAGGCCGCGGGCTACTGTCAGCAACAGCTCCTGCATGTGACCGCCCTCCGCTTACAGAATCTCAGACTTCTTGAGCAGGTAGCGGACGGTATCGGTGGGCTGGGCGCCGTTGGCGATCCATGCCTTGGCCTTCTCGGCGTCGATGTTGATCTCGGCGGGGTCACGCATGGGGTTGTAGGTGCCGATCTCCTCGATGAAACGGCCGTCGCGGGGGAAGCGGCTGTCAGCCACCACCACACGGTAGAACGGGGACTTCTTGGCGCCCATACGGCGCAGTCTGATCTTCACTGCCATAATAAATTTTCCTCCTGAACATTGGATTGTACGCCGCCCGGGTCGGGGGCGTGTGATTCTATGCCAAAGCCATGCCGCCGGGGCGGTTGGATTTGTACCTTGATCGTTCTCAGCCGCGCAGGCCGCCCAGCATGCCGCCCAGCCTCCGGGCAAAGCCCTTGGGGCTTTTGCGCATCTGCTTCATCAGCTTCTGCATGGTCTCATACTGGCGCAGCAGCCGGTTGACGTCTTCCACCCGGGTGCCGCTGCCTGCCGCGATGCGGCGCTTGCGCTTGGGGTTGATGATGGAGGGCTTTTCCCGCTCCTCCTTGGTCATCGAGTAGATGATGGCCTCGATCTGGGCAAAGCCCTTCTCGTCCACCTGGCTGGGGTCGATGTTGGCCCCGCCGGGCAGCATACTCAGCATGGCCGAGGCGCCGCCCATCTTGCGGATCTGGGCGAACTGGGCCAGCAGGTCGTTCATATCGAACTTGTTTTCCATCATCCGGCGGGCGGTCTCCTCTGCGACCTTCTCGTCGGCGGCCTCCTGGGCCTTTTCGATCAGGCTCAGCACATCGCCCATGCCCAAAATGCGGCTGGCCATCCGGGAGGGATGGAAGGGTTCCAGGTCGTCCAGCTTTTCGCCGGTGCCCTGGAACTTGATGGGCTTGCCGGTGACAGCCAGCACCGACAGGGCTGCGCCGCCCCGGGTATCGCCGTCGGTCTTGGTGAGGATGATCCCGTCCACCCCGACCTTCTCATTGAAGGTCTGGGCCACGTTCACCGCGTCCTGGCCGGCCATGGCGTCCACCACCAGCAGCGTCTCGTCCACCGGGACCGCCTTCTTGATGTCCACCAGCTCGTCCATCAGCACTTCGTCGATCTGCAGGCGGCCGGCCGTATCCAGGATGACGATGTCGTTGCCATAGTCGCGGGCGTGGGCCAGGGCTTTGCGGGCGATCTCGGGGGGCTTGGCTCCCTCCAGGGTGAACACCTGGGCGCCGGCCTGGCCGCCCACCACCTTCAGCTGCTCGATGGCAGCGGGGCGGTAGATGTCGCAGGCCACCAGCAGAGGCCGGCGGCCCTGCTTGATGTAGTACTTGGCCAGCTTGGCGGCGTGGGTGGTCTTGCCGTTGCCCTGCAGGCCGCACAGCATCAGGACGGTCTGGCCCTTGTTCTTGATGTTCAGGCGGGGGGCTTCCTCGCCGCCCATCAGAGCGGTCAGCTCCTCGTTGACGATCTTGACCACCTGCTGGGCCGGGGTCAGGCTCTCCATGACCTCCTGGCCCATGGCGCGCTCGGACACCTTGTTGCAGAAGTCCCGGGCCACCTTATAGTTGACGTCGGCCTCCAGCAGGGCCATGCGCACTTCCCGCATGGCGGCCTTGATGTCGGCCTCGGTGAGCTTGCCGTGTCCTTTCAGCTTTTTGAACACGCCGGCAAGGCGCTCGGATAGGGATTGAAATGCCATGTTCGGCTGTCCTTTCTACCAGGTCCGCAGGCCGCGGCCCGGTTCAGCTCTCGTTCACCTCATCGATCGACCGCAGCAGGGCCAGGATCTTGTTGAGGGTCTTGACATACTCGCTGGTGGTCAGGCGGGCGTGGGGGCCGGTGCACTCGAACCGGGCGTCGATGACCAGCTGTTCCAGCTGCTCCAGCGTCTGCTGCACCCGGCGGTAGCGGGCCGCGAACCCGACTTTCTGCTCCAGCTCCAGCAGGGCGCTCTCCCCGTGCTTGATGGCGTCCCGGGCGCCCTGGCGGGTGATGCCAAAGTTCTCCCCGATCTCGCTCAGCGACAGATCGTCGTGGTAATACTGGGACATCATCTCCCGCTGTTTGTCTGTCAGCACCTCGCCGTAAAAGTCCAGCAGGTAGCCCATCTCCAGATTCTTTGACGCCACCGCTCTCCCTCCAGCGTCTTTGTAAAGGCATTTTGCTTTACGGACGCAGATGATTATACCAGACTTGCGGCCGGCTGTCAACCGGAAAGGGACATCTTTTTTGTGGAAGAAAGAGATTTTTTGCTCTGATTTTTGTGCACATGGTTCCCCCTTCCCCTGCCCGCTTGACGGGCGGCCCGCTTTGCGTTAGGATAAGGTAGATCCCGCATGATGTATCCCTCACAGAAAGGAGCCGCAGCCATGACCGTCTACCCCAACATCTACCAGAGCATCGCCCCCGGGCCCATCGTGGAGCTGCGGGGCTACGCCTGCGCCTGCAAGCTGCCCGGCAAGCTGTATGCCTGCCTGGATTACAGCGGCCCCACCGGCACCGCCCGGGACGGCCTGGCCGAAGGGATGCTGGCCCTGGCCGCCCAGCGCGGGGTACTGGCGCCCGGCCAGACCCTGATCGAAGCGGGCAGCGGCGCCTTTGCGACCGCCCTGGCCCTGGCGGGCCGGACCAGCGGCCACCCGGTCTGTCTGGCCATGCCCGACAACACCCCCGCCGGCCGCCAGGAACTGCTGTCGGAGCTGGGGGCGCAGCTGCTCTTTTCCCCGGCGCGGGAGGGGCCGGCAGGCGCACGGGACCTGGCGCGCACCTGGGCCGGAAAGCGGGGCTGGTACTACACGGACTGGCTGGCCTGCGACGACAACCCCGAATACCACCGCCGCGTGACCGGCCCGGCCATTGCCCAGGCCATCGTGCGGGAGGGGGAAAGCCTGGTGGACGCCATTGCGGTCAGCGTGGGCAGCGGCGGGACCATCACCGGGGTGGGCGAATGCATCAAGGCCTGGACCAACGACGTACAGATCATCGCGGTGGAGCCCTATGAATGCCAGGCCCTGGGGGGCGGTTTCATCGGGCAGCACGGCATCCCCGACATGGGCTTTGGCCTGGTGCCCGACAACTACAACCCCTACGTCGTGGACAAGATCGCCGCCGTCACCAGCGCCGAGGCCGCCCGGGCCGCCCGCACCGTCCTGCTGACCGACGCCGTGCCCGCCTCGCCCAGCGGCGGGGCTGCCATCGCGGCGGCGGCACGGTTCCTGGCCCAGGGCCGCAGCCGGGCCGCCCTCTGCCTGATTCCCGGCCGGACCGGCCTTCTCGCCTGAACCTGCCAAATCCAAACAGAAAGAAGCGTTTTGCATGACCCACAACATGACCAGCGGGCCCATCACCCCGCTGCTGGTCCGATTCACCATCCCCCTGGTGCTGGGCAACCTGTTCCAGCTCACCTACAACGCCGCCGACAGCGTCATCGTGGGGCGCTTTGTGGGCGAGGACGCCCTGGCCGCCGTAGGCACCTCCAACCCCCTGATGACCCTGGCCATCCTCTTTATCAACGGGATGTGCCTGGGGGCGGGCATCCTGGTGAGCAACGCCTTTGGCGCCCAGGACACCGACCGGCTGGAAAAGCAGGTATCCACCACCGCCATTGCAGGCGGGGCCTTCTCCCTGGCCTTCTCGCTGTTGTGCATCCTGCTGGCCACCCCTCTGCTGCGGCTGATGCAGGTGCCCGACGAAGTGCTCCCCATCGCGGTGGCCTATTTGCAGGTGGTGTTCGCAGGGCTGATCTTCACCTTCTTTTACAACTTCCTGGCGGCCACCCTGCGGGCCCTGGGCGACAGCAAAAGCGCCCTGTATTTCCTGATGCTCAGCGCCCTGCTCAACGTCTTTGGAGACCTGCTGTGCGTGGCGGTCCTGGACTGGGGGGTGCGGGGCGCGGCCCTGTCCACCGTCCTCAGTGAGGCGCTGTGCTGCCTGTGCTGCGCCGTCTACATCCGGCGCCGGGTGCCGGTGCTCTGTCTGGGGCGCAAGTGGCTGGTGTTCGAGCCTTCCATGCTGCGCCAGACCGTCCGGTACGGCTGGACCAGCGCCATGCAGCAGGCCACCGTCCAGCTGGGGAAGATCACCATCCAGGCTGTGGTGAACACCATGGGGGTCAGCGCCATGGCGGCCTTCACGGCGGCCAGCCGGGTGGACGACTTTGCCTATACCCCCCAACAGAACATCGGCCACGCCATGACCACTCTGATGGCCCAGAACCGGGGCGCCGGCCAGCGGGACCGGGTCCGGCAGGGCTTCTTTGCCGGGATGCGCATCGAGGCGGTGTACGGCCTGCTCATCATGGCAGTCTGCTTTTTGGGGGCCGAGCCCATCATGCGCCTCTTTGTGGACGAGCCCGAAGTGATCGGGCTGGGGGTGCGCTTTTTGCGGCTGGTGTCCCTGTTCTATCTGCTGCCCTCGGCCACCAACGGCATCCAGGGCGGCTTCCGCGGGGTGGAGCGGCTGCAGGTCACCCTCAACAGCAGCCTGCTGAACATGGGCGGACGGGTGGCTGCGGCGGCCCTGTTCGTCTTTGTATTCCATATGGACATCGAGGCCCTGCCCTGGAGCTACGCCGTGGGCTGGGTCTGTATGCTGATCTACGAGCTGCCCCTGCTGGCGCGTCTCATGAAGGACGGCGAATTCTGACCAGCCGGCGCAAAAACCCCCGCCTCTCCTCAAAGAGAGACGGGGGCTTTGCTTTTTACGGGTATGGTTTACTGGGGCTGATGGCCCAGGTAGGCCAGGATGCCGCCGTCGGCATAGAGGATCTGGCCGTTGACGAAGTTGGAGGCGTCCGACGCCAAAAAGACGCAGGGGCCCACCATATCCTCGGCCTCGCCCCAGCGGCCGGCCGGGGTCTTGGAGATGATGAAGGCGTCGAAGGGGCTGCGGCTGCCGTCGGGCTGGCGCTCACGCAAAGGCGCGGTCTGGGGGGTGGCGATGTAGCCGGGGCCCATGCCGTTGCACTGGATGTTGTACCCGCCGAACTCCGAGGCGATGTTCTTGGTCAGCATCTTCAGGCCGCCCTTGGCCGCCGCATAGCCCGAGACGGTCTCGCGGCCCAGCTCGCTCATCATCGAGCAGATGTTGATGATCTTGCCCGCCCGCTTCTGGATCATGTCGGGCAGCACCGCCTTGGAGCAGTTGAACGCGCCCACGATGTGGACGTCCAGCACCTTCCTGAAATCCTCGGTGTCGGTCTCCAGCATGGGCTTGCGCTGGATGATGCCGGCGTTGTTCACCAGGATATCCACCGGGCCCACATCCTGCTTGATCCGGGCCACCATGGCCTGCACCGCCGCCCAGTCGGTGACGTCTGCGATGTAGCCGTGGGCGTCGATGCCGGCGGCCTGGTAGGCGGCCACGCCTTTCTCATAGCTGGACTGGGACGAGCAGTTGAAGCAGACCTTGGCCCCGCAGCGGGCCATCCCCTCCGCGATGGAAAAGCCGATGCCGTGGGCGCCGCCGGTGATCAGGGCGACCTTGCCGTGGAGGTCAAATGCAGAAAGTTCCATGGGAAGCTCCTTTCTATCCGATGCACAGATGTATCCTATGTTGTATCCTAGTTACAGCCTGAACAAAAGGCCCCGCCCCCGGCCCAGTGGACCAGATGCGGGGCCTTGTCATCCAAAGTTACGGCCTGTCCGGCGCCGGGGCTCAGCGCAGGTCGGTGGTGGCGATGTTGTCCATGTCGTCGAACTCCATGTTCTCGCCGCCCATAGCCCAGATGAAGGTGTAGTTCGAGGTGCCCACGCCGCTGTGGATGCTCCAGGAGGGGCTGATGACAGCGTCCTCGTTGTGCATGACGATGTGGCGGGTCTGGGTGGGCTCGCCGCACATATGGAAGACCACCTGCCCCTCGGGCAGCTCAAAATAGGTGTAGATCTC
Source organism: Faecalibacterium sp. An58 (assembly GCF_002161515.1). NCBI lineage: Bacteria > Bacillati > Bacillota > Clostridia > Eubacteriales > Oscillospiraceae > Faecalibacterium > Faecalibacterium sp. An58. Next base: position 32,062 of record NZ_NFHX01000004.1, on the reverse strand, counting down.
CATCCGGCGCTCGTGGGTGTGGCTGGGCATGGTATTCCAGTTGGAGCCGGGCTCCAGCTCGGTCATACCCATGCTCAGCTGGCAGGTCCTGAGCACGTCGGGGTGGATGAACTGGTTGATGGTGCGCTTGTTGCAGGTCTCGGTGCTGCCCAGCGGCCGGTGGTTGGCGTCCGCCATCTTGATCAGGCGGGTCTCATAGGCACAGTGGGCCGGGGCCGACACCATGTAGAACTTGGCGGGGCAGGCGGGGTCGGCCGACGCAAAGGTGACCTCCCGGGTGCCCTGGGTGATGTACAGGCAGTCCTTGTAGCCCAGCTCGTACCGGACGCCGTCCACCATCACGATGCCGGTGGAACCCTTGCCGATGTTGAACATACCGATCTCGCGGCGCTCCAGGAAATAGTGGGTGCCGAAATTGGCCCACACGTCGATGCCCTTGTCGATGGGCACCACCTCGTGCACCGGCATACAGCCCAGGGTGACCATCCGGTCCACATGGCTGTAAACGGCCACCACCTCATCCGCCTTGTACAGGCCGGTGATGAGCATTTCGTCCCGCATTTCCTCGGTGGTGTAGCGCTTGAAGTCCTTCTGGTTGCAGGAATAACGGATCTCCATCTTCTGCCTCCTGTGGAACGCAGCTCAGCGCTGGATCCGGCCGGAGCCGTCGCCGCCGGCCAGCTTCTCCACCTCGGAGACGGTGACCATGTTGTAGTCGCCCTCGATGGAGTGCTTCAGGGCGGAAGCCGCCACGGCGAACTCCACGGCATCCTGGGTGCTCTTGCCGTTCAGCAGAGCGTAGATCAGACCGCCGCCGAAGCTGTCGCCGCCGCCCACGCGGTCGATGATGCGCAGCTCATATTTCTTGGAGAAGCAGTACTCGTTGGTGGCTGCATCGTACAGCATGGCGCTCCAGCCGTTGTCCGAGGCGCTGTGGCTCTCACGCAGGGTGATGGCCACCTTCTCGAAGTGGAACTTGTCGGCCAGCTGCTTGGCCACGCTCTTGTAGCCCTCGTGGTTCAGGGTGCCGCCGTAGATATCGGTGGCCTCGGCCTCGATGCCGAACACGTCCTTGGCGTCCTCCTCGTTGGAGATGCACACATCCACATACTGGCACAGGTCGGTCATGGCGGCGCGGGCCTGCTCACGGGTCCACAGCTTGCCGCGGTAGTTCAGGTCGCAGCTGATCTTGACCCCGGCCTTCTTGGCGGCCTTGCAGGCCTGACGGCAGATCTCCACCACGTTCTCGCCCAGAGCCGGGGTGATGCCGGTGAAGTGGAACCAGTCCACGCCCTCAAAGATCTTCTCCCAGTCGAAATCGGAGGGCTGGGCCAGCTGGATGGCGCTGTTGGCGCGGTCGTAGATGCAGACCGAGCCGCGCTGGGAAGCGCCCTTCTCGTTGTAGTAGATGCCCACACGGTCGCCGCCGCGGACGATCATGCTGGTATCCACGCCGTAGCGGCGCAGGCTGTTGATGGCGCACTGGCCAATGGCGTGAGCGGGGAGCTTGGTGACGAAGGCGGCGTCCACGCCGTAGTTGGCCAGCGAAACGGCAACGTTTGCCTCACCGCCGCCAAAGGTAAACTCGAGGGTGCTTGCCTGGACGAAGCGCTCGTAGTTGTACGGCTGCAGACGGACCATCAGTTCGCCAAAGGTAACGACTTTCATTGTACTGTTCTCCTTCAATCTATGGTTTGTGGATGGACTTCAAACGACCCGCCGCAGGGCGCGGGCCCCGGCGGGAGAATGCGGAAAGGGGGACGGATCAGACCTTGACCAGGTGGATGGCAAAGCCGCCGATCTCGTCTGCCATGTAGCAGGACATGGTCTTGCCGTTCTTGACGCCCTTGGACTCGAGGTCGAACTTGACGCCGCGGCGGCTCAGGTGGTAGATGGCGCGGTCCACGTTGTTGGTGCCGATGGCGATGTGGCCGTTGGTGCCGCGGCCGGGCTTCTTCATGATCTCAAACTCCTTGTTGCCCACAAAGATGCTGGAGTTGCCCGGGGTGACCTTCATGTTCAGCAGGGCGGCCAGGGCGTTGGCGGTGGACTTGGCCTCCTCCTCGTTGGCGGTGTTGATGCCCACGTGCACCAGCTTGAGGCCCAGCATGGTATCGACGGCCTCTTTGCACATCGAGGTGATCTTGTCCCACTCGCCGGCCTTGATCACGTCGCTCTTGCACATCCAGGTGCCGCCCACGGCAAAGATCTGGTCGTAGTTCAGGTAATCGTTGACGTTCTTGGCGTTGACGCCGCCGGTGCACATCCACTTGGCGGTCTTGAGGGCGCCGCCGATGTTCTTCAGCATCCCCACGCCGCCGTTGGCCTCGGCGGGGAAGAACTTGAGGGCCTCGCAGCCCATGTTCATGGCCTGCTGCATCTCGCCTGCGGTGGCGGTGCCGGGCATGGCCAGGCAGCCCTTGTCAATGACATACTGGGTGATGTTGGGATCGAAGCCGGGAGCGACGATGAAGGAGGCGCCCGCATCGATGGCGCGGTCCACCTGCTCCTTGGTCAGCACGGTGCCGGCGCCCAGCAGCATCTCGGGCATCTCCTTGTGGATCAGGCGGATGCACTCCTCGGCGCAGGCGGTGCGGAAGGTGACCTCGGCGGCGGGCAGGCCGCCGTCCGACAGGGCCTTGCACAGGGGCAGGGCCTCGTCCACGCTGTTGAAGGCGATGACGGGGATAATGCCGATCTCGTAAACACGCTCCAGGGTAGGATTCGTAAACATAAACGCATTCTCCTTTACTTTCAGGCTTGCGCAGTATGACCAGGACGCCCGGGAACGCCGCAGGGGGCCTTCGGGAGCGCCCTGGAGCCATGGGCATGGCTTGTCCAGGCACACTGTTGTATATTACTAGTATAAACCAAGGACGCCCGTTTGGTAATACTCACATAGCACAATGTTTGTAAACACATCTTGTATACATTGCATAAAACTGCACGAGGACCGGCCTTTACATCCCCGTCAGGCCCAGCCGGTCAAACAGCTCGGCCACCCCGTCGTGGTCGCAGTCCCGGTCGGAAACGATGTCGGCCAGGGCCTTGATGGACGGCATCCCGTTGGCCATGACGGCGGCCACCCCGGCGGCTTCCAGCATCCGGCGGTCGTTCTCGCTGTCCCCGACGGCCAGCACCCCTTCCCGGGGGATGCCGAGGCTGCGGGCCAGGGCCAGCAGGGCGGAGCCCTTGTTCACGCCGGCGGCGGTGGCCTCCACGTTGTCGGGGGAGCCCTGGGTGGCCTCCACCCCGGGGATGGCCTCCAGCAGGGGCAGCATCTGCCGGGCGGCGGCCGGGGAATCAAAGAACATGCAGAACTTTTCGATCTCCCCGGCGTGCGCCTCAAAATAGGTGCGCAGGTCGGGCAGGACGGTGAACCGGCCGTCATCCGCCTGCTTGGCCTCGGTGGAGAGCAGCCGGGCCATCCGGGCCTTGCTCCAGGCCATGCCCGCGGGGGTCTTGAAGGTGCGTCCGTGCGCAAAATAGCTCAGTTCCCCCTGGCAGCGCTCCAACAGGTCGTAGACGGCCCGGGCGGTAGCGGGGGCCAGCGGGCTGTAATGGAGGCAGACCGGCTGCTTGACCGGCTCGGGGCCGGGGTCGCCGTAGCAGCTGCGGATGGCGGCGGCGGGGTCGTCCCCCATGTCCCACACCGCCGCGCCGTTGGATGTGATGGCGTAGCGGACCCCGGGGAGGGCGGCGGCCACCCGGGGCAGGGCGGACAGGCCCCGGCCGGTGGCAGGCAGCACCACCACCCCCCGGCGGACCGCCTGGCCGATGGCGTCCAGGGTGCGGGGGGTGATCCGGCTGGTGCGGTCCAGCAGGGTGCCGTCCAGGTCCAGGGCGGCCAGTTGGATGGCAGGTGTGTTCATAGCGTTTCCTCCTCCATGCCCAGCACAAATTTTTCCACGGCACGGCCCACGCCGTCCTGGTTGTTGGATGCGGTGATGTAGTCGGCGGCCTCCTTTACCTCGGGGAAGGCGTTGGCCATGGCCACCCCCAGCCCTGCGGCCCGCACCATGGCGGTGTCGTTGCCGCCGTCCCCGCAGGCCATCAGGGACGAGACCGGCAGGCCCAGCGCATCGGCCAGGGCCAGCAGCCCGGCGCCCTTGTTGACGCCGCGGGCGTTCAGCTCCATGTTGAGGGGCAGGCTGGACACCACCTCCAGGCCCAGGTCCTCCATGGCGGTCCAGGCGCGCCGGCGCTCGGCCTCCTCCAGAAAGAACAGGGTCAGCTTTTCGATGCCCCGCTTCTGGCCGGCGATGAAGCTGTGCAGGCCGGGCAGCGCGATGCGGGTATTCAGGACATAGTCCCGGAGGTTATCGGGCACAAAGCGGTAGGAAGCGGCCCGGTTGGCGGGGGTGGTGTAGCCCTGGCCGTCCTGGAACAGGTCGGTCATGCAGTCAAAGGCGGACAGGGCGTCGTAGGCGGCCAGGGCGGTGCCCCGGGGGATGTACAGTTCCCGCAGGGCCTTGCCGGCGGCCAGGTCCATGACACGGGCCCCGTTGGATGTGATGGCGTAGCGCACCCCCGGCAGTGCCAGCAGCTCGGGGGGCAGGCCGGCGTGGGTGCGGCCGGTGGCGGGCACGATCAGCACCCCCTGCCTCCCGGCCGCCCGCAGGGCCTCGAGGGTGCGCGGAGTGAGCTGTTTGCGGTCGTCCAGGACGGTGCCGTCCAGGTCCACCGCGATCAGACGAATGGGTGAAGTATCCATAAAAAGCCTCGATTTTCCCAATGGTTTTTGTGTTCCCGGCAGACAGGCCGCCGGGGCGCCTTGCGCGCCGTCCCAGAGCAAGCGGGGCGCTCCCCACTATTTTACTGTACTTTCTCCGTTTGCGCAAGGGCGGCGGATGTGGTAGAATGATACGGTACCCGCGCCCGCCGGACCGGGCGCGCCACCGTGTTTTTATTGTAAGGAGTACGCCATGCTGAAACTATGCCGGCTTCGGCCCCATCTCTGGTTCCAGCTGTACTGGGTGATCTACCTGGTATGGTTTTTCACCCTGGACTGGACCATCACCGACCCTGCCTATATCATCCACAGCCCCCTCGACGACCGGATCCCCTTCTGCGAGTGGTTCATCTTCCCCTATTGCAGCTGGTTTGTGCTGCTAGCCGCGGTGACGGCCCTGCTGTGGTGGTACGATACCCCCGCCTACGACAAGCTGTGCCTGATGATGTTCTCGGGCATGACCTTCTGCCTTATCCTCTATATGCTGCTGCCCAACGGGGTGGACCTGCGCCCCACCGCCGAACAGGTGGGCCGGGACAACATCGCCATGGACCTGATGCAGCTGATCTGGCGGGCCGACGCCTCCAACAACGTCTGCCCCTCCATCCACTGCCAGAGCTCGGGCTGCATGGCCCTGGCCTTCGCCAAGAGCAAGCTGGCCGCGGGCCGTCCCTGGCGCAAGGCGCTGGCTTACGGCTGGGCGGCGCTCATCTGCATCTCCACCGTTTTTACCAAGCAGCACTCGGTCATCGACGTCGTCTGCGGGCTGGCTCTGGTGGCCGTGTGGTATTACCCCCTCTACGGCCGCCGGAAAACCGCCGCAGCCCCCAAAATGTAAAATTTCATTGTCAAAGTTTGAACAAATGGCCCATTGACGCAGCTGGAATATCAGTCTACAATAGAGGCAAGTTCAAGAAAGCTTCCGCACGGCGGAAACAAGAAAGGAGACGCGCCCTATGGCCGCATCATCCAGTGCGCGGGAGGCCGCCTATCAGACCCTATGGAACCGGATCGTCACCATGGAATTGAAGCCCGGGGACCCGCTCAACGACCGGCAGCTGGCTGAGGAAATGGGCATCAGCCGCACCCCCGTGCGGGAAGCCCTGATCATGCTGAACATCGCCCACATGGTGGTGATCAAGCCCCAGAGCGGCACCTATGTGGCCCCCATGGATCTGAAGCTGATGCGGCTGGAGCAGTTCGCGCGCTTCACCCTCGAAAAGGAGATGCTGCTGCAAGTCTATGACCACTGCCAGCCCGCCTACATCGAAGCCTACCAGGCCAACATCCGGGCCTATGAAAAGGCGGCCGCCTCCCGGGGCCCCCAGAAAAACAGCCGTATGCTGGAAGTGGACAACCAGTTCCACCGGCTGGCTTTCACGTTCTGCGGCATGGAGGACCATTTCGACCATATGATCTCCACCTTCAAGCACATCGAGCGGCTGCGCCTGTTCAGCCTGATGCTGGGCGAAAACGAGTCGGTGCCCAGCCAGCACCGCCAGATCGTGGAAGCCCTCGAACACGGCACCGCCGGGCAGCTGGCCCAGGCGCTGCGGGAACATCTGGACCGCTACAAGCTGTCGGTGCAGCAGGCCCGCAAGGCCCATCCCGATTATTTCATCGAGGGCTGAGACCTGCATTTTTTAAAATATCAGGCCAAAATAGTAAAATAAACCGTGAGAAACATAAAATTTTTCTCACGGTTTTTCTTTTTTGGAAAGGTTCCACAAAAACCTCGGAAAAAGAATGGAGGGTTTACCACTTGTCAAAAAGGGATTGATATACTAGAATGAAATCAATCAAGAATGTCCCTCTGTGCCCCGGGCAGTCCGGAGCGGCTGCAAAGCCGCGCTTGCCGGCGGCGTCCCGGCCAGGGCGCGGCGTTTGCAAATCCAGACACAAAGGAGAGAAGACTATGCCAATGCAAATGGGTTTCCGTTGGTACGGCGAAGGCAACGACAAGATCACCCTGTCCGACATCAAGCAGATCCCCGGCGTGACAAGCATCGTGTGGGCGCTCCACAGCAAGATGCCCGGCGAAGTGTGGGAGGTGGATGAGATCGCCGAGGTGCAAAAGCAGCTCGAGCCCTATGGCTTCAACATGGACGTGGTGGAGTCGGTCAATGTCCACGACGACATCAAGATCGGCCTGCCCACCCGGGACAAGTACATCCAGAACTACATCCAGACCATCCGCAACCTGTCCAAGTTCGGGGTGAAGGTCATCTGCTACAACTTCATGCCCATCTTCGACTGGACCCGCACCGACCTGTTCCACCCGGTGGGGGACGGCTCCACAGCGCTGTATTACCAGAAGGACATGATCCAGGACGACTACAACGCCATGGCCGAGTACATCATGAGCTTCACCGAGAAGTACAACATGACCTTCCCCGGCTGGGAGCCTGAGCGGATGGCCAAGCTCGACGAGCTGTTCAAGGCATACAAGCCGGTCACCAAGGAAAAGCTGTGGGAGAACCTCAAGTACTTCCTGGAGGCCCTGATGCCGGTCTGCCACGAGTGCGACATCAAGATGGCCATCCACATGGACGATCCCCCCTGGGACATCTTCGGCCTGCCCCGCCTGCTGACCAGCGCCGAGAACATCGACCGGTTCCTGTCCATGGTGGACGATCCCTACAACTGCCTGACTTTGTGCTCGGGCAGCCTGAACGCCGACCCCAACAACAACGTGGCCGACATCATCTACAAGCACTGCGACCGCATCGCGTTCGCGCACATCCGCAACGTCAAGCATTTCCCCAACGGCGACTTCTCGGAAGCCAGCCATCGGGACTGCGACGGCGACACCCACATCCTGGACATCCTCAAGGCCTACCACGACTGCCGCTACGAGGGCTACATCCGCCCCGACCACGGCCGTCATCTGTGGGGCGAAGGTCCCGGCACCGTCCGGCCCGGCTATGGCCTGTACGACCGTGCCCTGGGCATCATGTATATGTGGGGCATCTGGGATATGCTGGACAAGCTCGACGCCGAAAAGGCCGGCAAGGACTGAGCCATGTCCGCACACCCGCACACTAGGAAAGGGAGCGTATGATCCATGAAACTGACTGACATCGAACACGGCCCCATCAGCCCCGTGTGGGAGGAAAAGGGTTATCAGCTGCCCCAATTCGACCGGGAGGCCGTCAAGGCCAAGACCGCGGCCCAGCCCACCTGGGTCCACTTTGGCGCAGGCAACATTTTCCGCGCCTTCCCTGCGGCCATTCTGCAGCAGGTGCTGGATTCGGGCAAGTACGACCGGGGCGTCATCGTGGCCGAGAGCTTTGACTACGAGATCATCGACAAGGCCTACCGTCCCTACGACAACCTGAGCCTGCTGGTCTGCCTGCAGTCGGACGGCAGCATCCAGAAAAAGGTCATCGCCTCGGTGACCGAGAGCCTCAAGGCCGACCCCCAGTTCGCGGAGGACTGGGCCCGGCTGGTGGAGGTATTCTGCGCGCCCAGCCTGGAGATGGTGTCCTTCACCATCACCGAGAAGGGCTACGGCTTCTCCCCTGCCGACCTGGAAAAGGGGATGGGCGCACAGTTCGCCATGGGCAAGATCACCGCCCTGCTGTATGAGCGCTACAAGGCGGGCGCCATGCCTCTGACGCTGCAGAGCATGGACAACTGCTCCCACAACGGCGACAAGGTCAAGGCCGGCGTCTGGGCCTATGCCGAGAAGTGGGCCGAAATGGGGATCGTCCCCGCCGGCTTTGTGGACTACGTCAAGGACGAGAGCAAGATCTCCTATCCCTGGAGCATGATCGACAAGATCACCCCGCGCCCCGACGCCAAGGTCCAGAAGAGGCTGGAGGAGGACGGCTTCGAGGACAACTACACCATCGTCACCGAGCGCCACACCTTCACCGCGCCCTTCGTCAACGCCGAGGAGACCGAGTATCTGGTCATCGAGGACAAGTACACCAACGGCCGTCCCCCGCTGGAGCTGGGCGGCGTCATGTACGCCGACCGCGAGACGGTGGACAAGGTGGAGAAGATGAAGGTCTGCACCTGCCTGAACCCCCTGCACACCGCCATGTCCATCTACGGCTGCCTGCTGGACTACACCCTCATCAGCGCCGAGATGGCCGACGAGGATATCCGCGGCCTGATCACCAAGATGGGCTACATCGAGGCCATGCCCGTGGTGGTGGACCCCGGCGTGCTGAAACCCGCCGACTTCATCGGCGCCGTGCTCAACCGCCGCCTGCCCAATCCCTTCATGCCCGACGCGCCCCAGCGCATCGCCACCGACACCTCCCAGAAGCTGTCCATCCGCTTTGGCGAGACCATCAAGGCCTACATCGCCCAGGGTCTGGATCTGCATGAGCTGGTCCTCATCCCGCTGGTGCTGGCAGGCTATGCCCGCTACCTGAAGGGCATCGACGACGCGGGCAAGGCGTTCGAGCCCTCTCCCGACCCGCTGCTGGCCGAGCTGAGCGCCATCGTGGCGCCCCTGGAGGTCAAGGAAGGCCCGCAGGATTTCAGCTGCCTGAAACAGCTGTACACCCGCAAGGACGTCTTTGGCCTGGACCTGTACGAAGCCGGCCTGGGTGAGAAGATCGAGGGGATGGCAGCCGAGCTGTATGCCGGCCCCGGCGCCGTCCGCAAGACCCTCCACAAGTACGTTTCCGCCCGCTGATCCCTCCAAACCCAACGCGATCGCCGCCCTGCACTGTGTTTGCTTTGCCGCAGTGCAGGGCTTTTTTGCCGGCGGCTTTTGTCTTTTTTCCAGCAGTTTGTGCACTTAGTGTACAAGGTGCCGTTTTTGCCTTGACATCCAGCCGGCGGGGCTGTATCATACAAATAAGAGCGGCGCTCCGAGCGCTGCAACATCGACTTGCACAGGCGCCTGTTTGGCCCTGGGCATGACAGGAGGTAAATATCAATGTCTGTCTGCACCCCGAAATCCTTTGATCTGACCGGCAAGATCGCCCTGATCACCGGCGCTTCTTACGGCATCGGCTTTGCCATCGCCACCGCCATGGCAAACTGCGGCGCCACCATCGTCTTCAACGACATCAAGCAGGAGCTGGTGGACAAGGGCCTGGCCGCCTACAAAGAGGCCGGCATCGACGCCCACGGCTATGTCTGCGACGTCACCGACGAGGACGCCGTCAACGCCTTCATCAAGCAGGTCACCGAGGAAGTGGGCCACATCAACATCCTGGTCAACAACGCCGGCATCATCAAGCGCATCCCCATGTGCGAGATGACCGCAGCCCAGTTCCGCCAGGTCATCGACGTGGACCTGAACGCCCCCTTCATCGTCTCCAAGGCGGTCATCCCCGACATGATCCAGCAGGGCGGCGGCAAGATCATCAACATCTGCTCGATGATGAGCGAGCTGGGCCGCGAGACCGTGTCGGCCTACGCCGCAGCCAAGGGCGGCCTGAAGATGCTGACCAAGAACATCGCCTCCGAGTACGGCGAGTACAACATCCAGTGCAACGGCATCGGACCCGGCTACATCGCCACCCCGCAGACCGCTCCCCTGCGTGAGCGTCAGCCCGACGGCAGCCGTCATCCCTTCGACCAGTTCATCGTCTCCAAGACCCCGGCCGGCCGCTGGGGCAACGCCGAGGACCTGGGCGGCCCCGCCGTCTTCCTGGCCTCCGAGGCTTCCGACTTTGTCAACGGCCACATCCTGTATGTGGACGGCGGCATCCTGGCTTACATCGGCAAGCAGCCCCAGTAAGCGCAGCCGTCTGTAAAAGCAAAAAATGTCGCCCCCGCCTTTCTCGCTGTGAGAGAGACGGGGGCGTTTTTGCATCCTATAAGGCCGGGGGAACAGGTTACTGGGCCTGTTCGGCGCGATGCTTGGCCAGCAGGGCCTCGATCTTGCGGATGGGGTCCGCGATGGCCGAGACCGACACGTCGTGGTTCAGAGCCAGCACGAAGTAAGCCGCGTACTTCGAGACGTCCACGTCCAGATACCAGTCGCGCTGGAGCAGCTCGGGCTTGCGGTAGGTCAGGTTGGTGCCCACCACAAAGTCCAGTGCGCCCTCCTCCACGGCGGCGTCGAACTTGCCAAGGCCGGCGGTGAACAGGGGGAAGGTGGCGTCGGCGATGATGTGGGCGGCGCCGCGCTTCTTCAGCTCGCGGGCCACTTCCAGCATACTGTCGCCCGATGCGACGATATCGTCGGCCACGAACACCGTCTTGCCTTCCACCGATTCACCCAGATACTCGTGGGCCACGATGGGGTTGCGGCCGTTGACCACCGTGGTGTAGTCGCGGCGCTTGTAGAACATACCCAGGTTGCAGCCCAGCACGCTGGAGAAGTACATATTCCGGTTCATGGCGCCTTCGTCGGGGCTGACCACCATGAAATCGTTCTTGTCGAACGACAGGCCGGGCATCTTCTGCAGCAGGCTCTTGAGCACCTGATAGGTGGGCATGGCGTTGTCAAAGCTGAGCAGGGGGACGGCGTTCTGGACGCGGGGGTCGTGGGCGTCAAAGGTGATGATGTTCTTCACGCCCATATTCTGCAGCTCCTGCAGGGCCACAGCGCAGTCAAGGCTCTCCCGGACCTCACGGCGATGCTGACGGCCGCCGTACAGGCTGGGCATGATCACCGACACGCGGTGTGCCTTGCCTGCCACGGCCTGGATCAGACGCTTGAGGTTGGAGAAGTGGTCGTCCGGGGACATATGGTTCTCATACCCGAACAGCTTGTAGGTGACGCTGTAGTTGCCCGGGTCAACCACGATGAAGATGTCATCGCCCCGCACCGAATCCTTGACCAGACCTTTTGCGTCGCCGCTCTGGAAGCGGGGGCACTCGCAGGGGATGATGAAACTGCCCTGCTCCATGCCGCTTTGTGCAGCCCACCGCATCAGGTGGCGGTCGATCAGGTTGGTCAGCTCCTCCGCACCGGGGCAGCACAGCAGGCGCAGGTCTGCAACGCTGCCGCCCTGGACGAAGATATCCTTGGCTTCGATCACATTGGACATTTTTACGGCTCCTTTAATTCCTCTTTACCAGTGTTATGCCTATTTCATACGAAAAGGATCATGCCATTTTCATTTTATCACATTTTGGCCCTGCTGCCAGCAGGATTTTCAAATTTCTGCGCCTTGCACAGCAGTTATACCAAAATTCGCCCAGGTCTGTTCGTTATTGACAAATCCCGGCAGGCCGGTTTTCACAAAGTTGTTCTCACAAGCTGGCCACAGCGGCTTTCAGCTGTTCCACGCGGTCGGTGTTTTCCCAGCGCACCCCCAGATCCTCGCGGCCCATGTGGCCGTAGGCCGCCAGTTTCCGGTAGATGGGCTTGCGCAGATCCAGGTCCCGGATGATGGCGGCGGGGGTCAGGTCAAAGACCTGTTCCACGGCCTGCTCGATCTTGTCGTCCTCCACCGTGCCGGTGCCGAAGGTATCCACCATGATGGACACCGGCTGGGCCACGCCGATGGCATAGGCCAGCTGCACCTCGCAGCGGCGTGCCAGGCCGGCGGCCACCACATTCTTGGCCACCCAGCGGGCGGCGTAGGCGGCGCTGCGGTCCACCTTGCTGGGGTCCTTGCCCGAGAAGGCGCCGCCGCCGTGGCGGGCGTAGCCGCCGTAGGTATCCACGATGATCTTGCGCCCGGTCAGGCCGCTGTCGCCCTGGGGCCCGCCGATGACGAACCGGCCGGTGGGGTTGATGAAATACTTGGTGTTCTCGTCCAGCAGATCGGCGGGGATGACGGCCCGGATCACCTGCTCCATCACATCGGCCCGCAGGGTCTCCATATCCACGTCCTCCCGGTGCTGGGTGGAGACCACCACCGTGTCCACACGGACGGGGCGGTCGCCCTCGTACTCCACCGTCACCTGGCTCTTGCCGTCGGGGCGCAGGTAATCCAGCAGGCCGCTCTTGCGCACCTCGGTCAGGCGGCGGGCCAGCTTGTGGGCCAGGCTGATGGGCAGGGGCATCCGCTCGGGGGTCTCGTCGCAGGCATAGCCGAACATCATGCCCTGGTCGCCGGCGCCGCCCACCTGGTCGTTGGTGCCCAGGGCGATGTCGGGGCTCTGGCCGTCGATGTTGGAGATGACGGCGCAGGTGTCGGCGTCAAAGCCGTACTTGGCGCGGGTGTAGCCGATGTCGGCCACCACCTCCCGCACCAGCTTCTGGAAGTCCACATAGCAGCTGGTGGTGATCTCCCCCATGATGTGGACCAGGCCGGTGGACACGCAGGTCTCACAGGCCACCCGGGCGCCGGGGTCCTGCTCCAGGATGGCGTCCAGGACGGCGTCCGAGATCTGATCGCAGATCTTGTCGGGATGCCCCTCGGTGACGGATTCGGATGTAAACAGATGTCTTGCCATAGTATGCTCCTCTCTTACAGGTATATCGCAAACGGTTCCAAACAAAAAGACACCCGGAACCGGAAGGCTCCGAGTGTCCCACTCTTATCTTTCGGTTTCCCGCAGGATTTGGCACCTTACGCTTGCGCGCAGGTTGTCGGGCTTCACAGGGCCTGTCCCCTCAGCCGCTCTTGATAAGCACGGTATTCAATTTGTTGCAAAGAGTAGTATAGCATCCCTTCGTCCGATTGTCAAGCGCAAAGCGGCGCTGCGGCCAAAAGGCTCAGTAGCCCCTGGCCTGCTCGCCCCGGATCAGCTTGACGGCGCGGCTGGTGCCCAGGCGGTCTGCGCCCAGCTCGAGGAATTTTTCCATATCCTGGATGGTGGAGATGCCGCCGGCGGCCTTGACCTTGCAGCGGCCCGCCACCCCCTTGACCATGAGGGCCACGTCCTCAAAGGTAGCCCCGCCGGTGGAAAAGCCGGTGCTGGTCTTGATATAGTCGGCCCCGGCCTCGCAGACGATGTCGCACATCCTGCGCTTTTCCTCGTCGGTCAGCAGGCAGGTCTCGATGATGACCTTGAGGACCTTGTCCCCCACCGCCTCCTTGACGGCCCGGATGTCCTCCCGCACGGCGTCGTACTCGCCGTTTTTCAGCCGGCCGATGTTGATGACCATATCCACCTCGTCGGCGCCGTTGGCAATGGCGGTGCGGGCCTCAAAGGCCTTGGACGCGGTGTCCATGGCGCCCAGAGGGAAGCCCACCACGCAGCAGACCTTGCAGCGGCCTGCCAGATACGCCGCGGCCTGCCGGACGTAGCAGGTATTGATGCAGACCGAAGCGGTGCCGTAGGCCACCGCCTCATCGCACAGCGCCTGCACCTGGGGCCAGGTCGCCTCGGGCTTGAGCAGGGTGTGGTCCACGTGGGACAGGATTTCCTTGTGATCCATTGTTCAACCTCCGTTAATGCTGCTTTTTGGCCTTCTTCACCAGGCCGATGCCCACGCCGCTGAGCACGATGGCGACGATGGACGCCAGCGCCCCGATGATGCCCAGCACCAGGCCCGACACCAGAAAGCCAAAACCTTTCAACTTGTGAACCATACTCGTTACCTCCGTTCATTGCGGGCCCCGACGGGCGGGGTCCCTGAAGATCAACAGCTTGCTGAACAGGTAGTTCAGCACGATGACCAGCACATTGGAAAACGCCTTGACGCCCAGGCCCCACAGCGCCAGCGCGGCGGCCGGGTGATCCAAGGCGGCGCCGCCGCCCTGCCACAGGGCCACGGCCCCCCACAGCGCCCCGCCGAACAGGCCGTCCAGCACCGTCTGCACCGCAGCCTGCCCCCACAGGGCCAGGCCGTTGCCCACCGCCGCCATCAGCACGGTATCCAGCAGCATGGTGCCCAGGCGGCAGCCCACAAAGCGGCCGAACTCCACGGCGGCGGCCCGGCCGCGGGTATGGCTGCCAAAGACGAACCGCCGGTTGGTGGCATAGGCAAAGAGGATGCACAGGATGTTGTCCAGCACATTGCCCCAGCTGTTGGCGGCACGGTAGCCGAACAGGGCCTGGAACAGCCCGTACAGGACCATATTCAGCAGGGTGGTCAGGACGCCGAACACCAGATAGCGCAGCGCCTCGCCGTGGGCCCGGGCCCCGGCCCATACTTTCTTGACAGCAGACATACAGCACCCGATCCCCATCCTCCCTGCCGGCGGCCGGGGGAATGGAACAAAAACGCCCCGCCGCCTTTTACCGGCAACGGGGCAGTCTTTTCCTTGAACAGTCAGGACAAGGAGCTTACTCCTCGTTGTCCTTATCCTTCAGCAGGGCCTTCATGGACAGGCTGATGCGCTTCTTGTCGAAGTCCACATCCAGCAGCTTGACGTCCACCATGTCGCCCACCTTCAGCACATCCGAGACCTTCTCAACGCGCTCGTTGCTGATCTCGCTGATGTGCACCAGGCCATCCACACCCGGCAGGATGCGGACGAAGGCGCCAAACTTGGTCAGGGACACCACGGGAGCGTGGAAGACGCTGCCCACGGGGTAGCTGCTGCGCAGCTGCTCCCAGGGGTTGTCCTCGCTCTTCTTGTAGCCCAGAGAGACCTTGTGGTTGTCGCGGTCGATATCCTTCACATACACCTCGATGGTGTCGCCCACGCTGACCACCTCGGAGGGATGCTTGATGCGGTTCCAGCTCAGCTCGCTGATGTGGCACAGGCCGTCCACGCCGCCGATGTCCACAAAGGCGCCGTAGGAAGTCAGGCTCTTGACCACGCCGGTGTAGGTCTTGCCGACCTCGACGTTGGACCAGAACTCCTCGCGGCGGACCTTGTTCTCCTCCGCGGTGACCTTGTTGATGCTGCCCACGATCTTGCGGCCGGAGCACTCGGTGACGACCAGACGGACGTGCTTGCCCACCAGGGCGGTGTAATCCTCGTCACGGCGCATGGTGGCCTGGGAACGGGGGACGAACACCTTGACGCCCTTGACGTTCACAACGACGCCGCCCTTGTTGTACTCGGTGACGTCGCCCTCGACGACCTCGCCGGACTCAGCGGCCTTGGCGATCTCCTCCATGCCCTTGCGCGAGGCGAGCTTCTTGCGGGAGAGCTGGATGATGCCGTCCTGATCCATAACCTTCTCGACGATGAGGTCCAGCTCATCGCCAACCTTGACCAGATCCTCGACCTTTGCGGAGGAATCGTCGGTCAGCTCGCTCAGACGGACAACGCCGGTCTGCTTGGCGCCGATGTCGACCTGGATCTCGTTGGCGGAAATGCTGGTCACGACTCCTTTCACAATACTGCCTGCATGAACACGTTTTTCCTCGGATGCGTTCAGCATCTCCTCGAAGCTCATGCTGTCATTGATTTCTGTCATACTGTTAAGTACCTCCTCAATAATAGACGATGGCGTTGAAGCCCCTGCTGTCACGCCCGCCGTCCTCACATCTGCAAACCACTCGGGCTGAAGCTCGCTTGCTGTTTCAACCGTAACGGCCCGCGTATGTTTTGCGGCGACTGCGACCAGCTTCTGGGTATTGGAAGAATGATGACCGCCAATCACGACCACGAGATCGCACTGCCGGCTGAGGTCTTCCGCTTCCTGTTGCCTCGCCCACGTCGCATTACATATTGTATCAAAAATTTCGGCGTTTGTATAGGCTTTTTTCAGAAACTCCGAACATTCTTGCCATTTTGTTGCTTGAAATGTGGTCTGAGCAACCACAAACATCCGTTTTTCGGGATTTTCAGGCCCTTTCCAGGCCCGCAGCTGGGCCAGATCGGCAAAGACGAAGGACTCCCCGCGGGTATGTCCCACGATCCCCTGGACCTCGGGATGGGCGCTGTCCCCGGCCACGGCCAGGCACGCGCCCTCCTGTTCGGCCCGCCGGGCGATGGCGTGGATCTTGGCCACGAAGGGGCAGGTGGCGTCCTGCCAGGGCAGGTTTAGCGCTTGCAGCTGGTCGTAGACGCTGCGGGGCACCCCGTGGCTGCGGATGACCACCTTGTAGCCGGGGGGCACCTGCTGCGGGCTGTCGGCCACCAACGCGCCCCGCCGGGCCAGGTCCGCCACCACCTGGGGGTTGTGGATGAGGGGGCCGAGGGTGGCCACCTTCTCGCCCTGGTCCAGCAGGCTGCGGGTGAGCTGGACGGCCCGGTCCACCCCGAAGCAGAAGCCGGCGGTGCGGGCCAAACGTATCTCCATAAAGTTCCCCTCCTGTTTGGTGCAGTTTTAAGCGCTGGCGGTGCGGCCCTCAAAGCCGTAGCGCTCGCCCAGATCGACCCACGCGGCGGTGAGGGCCTGCTTGTTGGCCTTGAGCTTCTTGATGTCCCGCCGGCTTTCCATCTGGAACTGGGCCGCCGGCATGGGCTCCCCGAAGATGACCCGCACCCGGCAGAACAGCTTCATCCGGCCGTCGGGGGTATCGTACAGCACCCGGCAGGGGATGACGTCGGTGCCGGCCCCCGCCGCCACCACGAACAGCCCGCTCTTGGGGGGGAGCAGTTTGCCCTCCTTTTCCCGGGTGCCCTCGGGGAACAGCAGCAGCCCGCGGCCCTTTTTGCACTCCTCGATGGTGTGGTTGAGGGTCTCCATCTCATCCTTGGTCCCCCGGACCATCACGCAGCCGCACTGGCCCAAAAACCAGGTGACGACGGGGTTGATCTCGAACAGCTCCTTTTTGCCGAAGACCACCATCCGCTTGCCCCAAAAGCGCGCGATGGCGATGAACACCGGGTCGATGGCCGAGATATGGGTGGGGGCCAGGATGAACCCCGGCGACTGGATCTTTTTCAGGTTCTCCTTCCCGATCACCTGGATGCGGAACAGGATGTGCCAGATCAGCCAGGCACCGGCAATGATAACAGGATACAACATGATTATTCCCCCACACGCTCTTTGATGATCTGCTTCATGGCGGCCAGGCTCTGGGCCAGGTCCATGGCAGAAGTATCCAGCAGGACCGCGTCCGCGGCGCGGCGGAGGGGGGCGGCGGCCCGGCCGCTGTCCTGCTCGTCCCGCTGCTTGACGTCGGCCAGCACCGCTTCGTAGCGGTCGGGGCGGCCTGCGGCCTGGTATTCCAGCCAGCGGCGGCGGGCCCGGGCCTCGGGGCTGGCCGTCAGAAAGATCTTGACGGTGGCGTCGGGCAGGATCACCGTGCCGATGTCCCGCCCGTCCATCAGGACGTTGCCGGTGCGGGCCATGTCCCGCTGCAGGTCCAGCAGGAAGGCGCGGACGGCGGGGTTTGCCCCCACGGCGGACGCCGCCATCCCCACCTGTTCGGTGCGGATGAGGCCGCTGACGTCCTCCTCATTTAAATAGATATGCTGCTGGCCGTCCAGAACCGCCAGACGCAGGCGGATGCCCGGCAGCAGGGCCTCCACCCCGGCCTGGTCCGCCGGGTCGATGCCGGCCCGCAGGGCGTACAGCCCCACCGCCCGGTACATGGCGCCGGTATCCACATAGATGTAGCCCAGATCCCTGGCCAGCTGCCTGGCCAGAGTGGATTTGCCCGCCCCGGCGGGGCCGTCGATCGCAACCGATATCATATTCCCATTTCTCCTTTTGACGGGCAGAGAGGGCCTGCCCGCCCGCACTTTCCTTTTTATTCCGCCACCACGGCGGTGCCGCTGACGGTGACCATCAGCATCCCGTTGTCGGCGCCCAGGACCTCATAGTCGATGTCCACGCCCACCACGGCGTTGGCCCCCATCGCGGCGGCCCGCTGCTGCATCTCCTCCATCGCGCTCTGCCGGGCGCCGATCAGCTCATCCTCGTAGCTGCCCGAGCGCCCGCCCAGGAAGTTGGTGAAAGACGCGGCGATATCCCGGACAAAGTTGACCCCCGAGATGACCTCGCCGCAGACGACGCCCTTGTATTCGGTGATGCGCATTCCCTCGATGGAGGGGGTAGTGGTAACGATCATACAGCATTTCCTCCTTTGGTATCCTGTTCCAGATGGGCCGCGAACGCCTGGGCCGTGCAGAAGGCGATCTGCAGATTGTAGCCGCCGGTGTAGGCGTCCACATCCAGCACCTCCCCGGCAAAATACAGCCCTGCGGCCTTTTTGCTGGCCATGGTCCGGGGGTCCACCTCCCGCACCGGCACGCCCCCCGCCGTGATGACGGCGTGGGCCAGGTCGCCCCGTGCGTCGATGGGCACCGCCCAGTGCTTGCACAGCCGCACCAGCTCCCGCTTTTGTTCCCGGGTGATCTGGTTGGCGCGGGTGGCGGGGTCGATGCCCCACCGCTGGACCATCACCGGCTGCATACTGGCGGGCAGCAGCTTGACGAGGGCGCCCTGGGCCGCATGGTTGGACAGCAGGGCGAAGTCCCGGGTGATCCGGTCGTACAGCTGGGGCTCGCTGAGGGCCGGTTTCAGGTCGATCTCCACCCGGTAGCGGTGCCGGTCCATATCCCCCAGATGGCTTGACGCGCTGAGGGTCAGGGGGCCGCTGATGCCAAAGTGGGTGAACAGCATCTCCCCCTGCTCGGAAAAGATGGCCCTGCCGTCCTCATAGAGGGTGAGGACCACGTTTTTCAGGGCCAGGCCCATCATCTTTTTGCAGTCCGGGTCGCTGCTGACCAGGCTGACCAGGCTGGGCACCGGCTCCACGATGGTATGGCCGGCCTGCCGGGCCAGCTTGTAGCCGTCTCCGGTGGACCCGGTCCCCGGGTAGCTGACCCCGCCGGTGGCCACCAGGACGCAGTCGGCCGGATACCGCCGGCCCGAGTCCCCCCGAACCCCCACACAGCGGCAGGCGGGGCCTTTCTTTTTCCCCGGCGGCGGCTCCGTTTCCAGCGGTTCGAGCAGCAGCGAGGCGGCCCCGTCGTACACGAGCTCGGCCCCGGCGGCGTAGTCCAGCAGGGCCTGGCGGACCTCGGCGGCCTTGTCCGACACCGGGAACACCCGGCGGCCCCGCTCCACCTTCAGCGCCACCCCCAGGGACTCGAACAGGTCCATGGTCGCGGACGGCGGGAAAGCGTGGAGGGAAGAATACAAAAACCGGGGATTGGTGCGCACATGGCGCAGAAATTCCTCCTCGCCGCAGGCATTGGTCAGGTTGCAGCGCCCCTTGCCGGTGACCAGGATCTTCTGGGCGGGCCGGGGGGCGTGTTCCAGCAGCGTGACGGTATGTCCCCGGCGGACAGCGGCGCCCGCAGCCATCAGCCCGGCGGCCCCCGCACCCACGATCACGATTTGCGCCATCGGCGACACTCCCTTTTTCGTCAGATTCCGTACTTTTTAATAATACCAGAATCCCGCGGCAAAAGCAATTATGAAAAATCGGCCCCCGCCGCCCCGGGACGCAAAAAAGTCCCGCTCTGCCGTTTGGGCGGGACAAAAACAAAGGCACGGCGCCCCGGATGCGCGCCGCGCCCTTCCCTGTCAGCTGCCGATCAGCTTGACCGGGTCCAGATATTGGTCCTGGTCCAGCACCTCCAGGTGGATATGGGGGTCCTGGGCGCTCTCGCCGGTGATGGAGCCGGCCCGGCCCAGGCGCTGGCCCGACGTCACCTGCTCGCCCTGCCGGACGGCCGGGTCCTCCACCGCCGCGATCCGCCACAGCCGGCCTTCGGCGTCACGGATGGAGGCCACCACCCCCCAGTTGCCCTCGGCGGCCAGACTCTCCACCGTGCCGCTCACCGGGCAGAGGATGTCCTCCCCTTCCTCGCAGGCGTAATCCACGCCGTTGTGGGTGCGCCAGTCCCCCAGGGTCTCATGGTAGACCAGTTCGTCCCCGGTCCACACCGCCAGCACCCGTCCAGAGACAGGCCGCGTATAGCCCGGCCCGGCCGAGGCGCTGGCAGCGGGCGATCCGGTTTGCAGTTCGGAGGGTTCGGACACCGAACCAGACCCAGACGGCGCACCAGAAGATCCTTTGGATCCGCCAGGCTCGGGCACATCCTCCGCCGCCCGGGCTGCGTCCGCCGCCTGCTGCTGCCATATCGCTTCCTCCTTGTCCATTCCTTCTTCCACGCCCGGGTAGCTCTCCTCCCCGGTGACGCTCTGCCCGGGGTCCTGCCCCAGGTCCCTTGCCATCTGGTCGCGGACGGTCCGCACGGCCCACACGCCGACGGCCGCAGCCGCCGCCACGCAGGCCAGCAGGGCCAGCGCAAAGCCCTTGCCCCGCAAAAAATTCCTGATATGCTCCATGCTCTTGTTTCTCCTTCGGTAACCTGTGTACGGGTGTTGTGCTTAGTTTTGACACTTGCGGGCGGAATATTCGTGCGGGGAGAAAAAAGCGGGGGGCGGCGCGAACCTTTTATAAAAGGAAGGGCGGGGGCGTTTTGGCATTTCCGTCAAAAGTTCCGTCTCCATTTGTGCATACAAGCCAAAATCACGCGAAAGCGGTCTAGGCCGGCTTGTGGCACTTTTCCATTTATTCTACAATCCCCTCGGTTTTCTTGTATAAATCGCCGAATTTGTAACAAACGCTCAAAACCTATTGAAAACCAGAAAAAAACTGTGCATAATTATAGTTGTGATGGATCAGATTTGTATGATCTGTAAACAATCTGTGTCCAAAAGAAAAACCGTCGCGTGGTTGTTCTTTTTTCGAAAGCGTTTTACCTCCTGTGGACGGGCGGGGTCCAGGCCCCGGACGGCCGCAGGTGGAAATAAGTATGGAGAAGGAGAAATAACATGGTAGGAATCTTGATTGCAGGGCACGGCGGCTTTCCCAGCGGCGTGCTCAGCGCGGTCAACCTGGTGGCCGGCAATCCCGGCAACGTGACCGCCGTAGACTTTGTGGAGGGCATGAGCACCGACGAGCTGAAGGCCAAGATGCTTGCGGCCCTGGACGGGATGGAGCAGGAGGAGATCCTGGTCCTGACCGACCTGGCCGGGGGCACCCCCTTCCGCACGGCTGCCGAGATCAAAGCCGTGTATACCGGCAAGCGGATGCGGGTGGTGGCAGGCGCCAATATGCCCGCCGTGGTGGAGGCCGCTTTCTCCAGCGGCGACATGGACCTGGACGAGCTGACCGCCGACGTGATCCAGACCGGCACCGAGGGCTTTGTGGACCTGGACGCTCTGGGCGCCGGGGAGGAGGAGGCCGAAACCGCCGGGTTCGAGGACGGCATCTGACGCCCTGTGCACAAAGGAGAACATCATGATCAAAAAGATCGCTGTGGAACCCATCCGGTTCCGTGACAAGTACCTGTCCACCCCCCTGCTGACCAAAGCGGAGGTGGAGCAGGCCATGGACTATGTGGTCCGGCAGACCCGGGCCAACATGGAATACTTTGGCAAAAAGTTCCCCTGGTCGGCCACCAAGGGCCTGAAATACCCCATCATCGAGAACATCGAGTGGACCGACGGCTTCTGGACCGGCCTGCTGTGGCTGTGCTATGAATACACCGGGGACGAGGCGTTCCGGGTGCGGGCCGAGGAGAACATCGACTCCTTCCTGCACCGGGTGGAGAACCGCATCGAGCTGGACCACCACGACCTGGGCTTTTTGTATTCGCCCTCCTGTGTGGCCGGCTACAAGCTGGTGGGCTCGGAAAAGGGCAAGCGGGCCGGCATCCTGGCTGCGGACAAGCTGATGGAGCGCTACAACCCCCGGGACGGCTTCATCCAGGCCTGGGGCGCTGTGGGCGCCCAGGACAACTACCGTCTGATCATCGACTGCTTTATGAACATCCCTCTGCTGTACTGGGCCACCCGGATCACCGGCGATGCCAAGTACGCCCAGGCGGCCGACAAGCACTTTGAAAAGGCGGCCAACTACGTCATCCGGGACGATGCGTCGGCGTTCCACACCTATTACTTTGACGCCAAGACCGGCGAGCCGCTGCGGGGCGCCACCCGGCAGGGGTACAGCGACGATTCCGCCTGGGCCCGCGGACAGGCCTGGGGCATCTACGGCATCCCCCTCAACTACATCCAGAACCACAACCCCGCATCCATCAACCTGTACGAGGGGATGACCAACTATTTCCTCAACCGCCTGCCGGAGGACGACGTCTGCTATTGGGACCTGATCTTCGGCGACGGCTCGGGACAGTCGCGGGATTCTTCCGCCGCCGCCATCGCGGTATGCGGGATGCACGAGATGGGCAAATACCTGCCTGAGGTGGACCCCGAAAAGGACACCTACAAGCACGCCGCCCACCGCATCCTGCGCTCTCTGATCCAGAATTACCAGGGCCATGAGGCTGCCCCCGGCAGCCCTGTGCTGTACCACGGCGTTTACTCCTGGCACAGCGGCAAGGGCGTGGACGAGGGCAACATCTGGGGCGACTACTATTATATGGAAGCCCTGGTCCGGTTCTGGAAGGATTGGGATTTGTACTGGTGAGCCGCTGTGCGGTCCCCGGTATAAATAGATTTATGATGAAGGAGGAACAATCGTCATGACACCCAACATTGTCGCATTCCGTATCGACGAGCGCCTGATCCACGGGCAGGGGCAGCTTTGGATCAAAGCCCTTGGCTGCAACACCGTGATCGTTGCAAACGATTCTGCCGCGGCAGATCCGATGCAGCAGCAGCTGATGAAGGCCGTGGTCCCCAAGACCATCGCCATGCGCTTCTTCTCGATCCAGCACACCTGCGACATCATCCACAAGGCTTCGCCCAAACAGGTCATCTTCCTGGTCTGCAAGAGCCCTGCGGATGCTCTGAAGCTGGTGGCCGGCGGCGTGCCTGCCAAGGAGATCAACGTGGGCAACATCCACCACGCGCCCGGCAAGGAGGAGATCAGCAAGTACATCGCTCTGGGTCCCGAGGACAAGGAAGCCCTGCGGACGCTGCGTGACCAGTACGGCATCACCTTCAATACCCAGACCACCGCGGCCGGCGACGACGGCGGCAAGCAGGTCGATCTGAACCAGTATCTGTAAGGGAGGAACCTTTTGTGGAAATCAGCATTGTACAATGTCTTTTGATCGGTCTGTGGACCGCCGTCTGCCTGGCCGGCAACCTGCTGGGCATCTACACCAACCGCTGCCTGGTGATGGCCACCGGCGTGGGCATCATCCTGGGCGACCCCATCAACGGCCTGGCCATGGGCGCCGTGGGTGAGCTGGCCTTCATGGGCTACGGCGTCTCCCAGGGAGGCTCGGTGCCCCCCAACCACATGGGCCCTGGCATCGTGGGCGCCATCATGTGCATCACCGCCGGCGTTGACGTCAACACCGCGCTGGCTCTGAGCATCCCCTTCGCCGTGGCCTTCCAGTTCGTCATCACCGCTACTTACACCTTTGCCACCACCCTGACCGGCACCGCCATCAAGGCGCTGGACAACAAGAATTTCACCCTGTTCCGCATTGCCGCCAACGCCACCGTGGCGGTCTTTGCCATCGTGGGCTTCATCATCGGCTTTGCCGCCGCGTTCAGCTCGGAAGGCCTGAGCGCCGTCATCGCCCTGATCCCCGACTGGCTGAACGCCGGCCTGAGCGTCGCCGGTCAGATGCTGCCCGCCATCGGCTTTGCCATGATCCTGAACGTCATGGCCAAGAAGGAGCTGATCCCCTTCGTGCTGCTGGGCTACATCGCCATTGCATACCTGGGCCTGCCCACCATGGGCGTCACGTTCCTGGCCGCCTGCGTTGCGCTGATCGTTTTCTGGCACAGCGGCAGCTCCAACAAAGAGGAAGAATCGGAGGTTGAATTCGAAGATGGCATCTAATTATCAGATCACCAAGGGCGACATCGTCAAAACGTCGCTGCGCTCCTACTTTTTGCAGAACGGCTTCAACTACGGCAACTACCAGGGCCTGGGCTACGCCAATATGCTCTACCCCACCCTGCGCAAGATGTACAAGGACGACGATGACGCTCTGCAGGCTGCCCTGAAGGACAACATCGAGTTCTTCAACTCGAACATCCACTTCACCCCCTTCATCACCTCGCTGCACCTGGTGATGCTGCAGAACAAGACCCCCGGCGCTGAGATCCGCAACATCAAGATGGCCCTGATGGGCCCTCTGGCCGGCATCGGCGACTCTCTGTCCCAGTTCTGCCTGGCTCCCCTGTTCGGCACCATCGGCGCGTCTCTGGCCGCCGACGGTCTGATGCTGGGACCCCTGTTCTTCTGGCTGGGCATGAACATCACCCTGCTGATCATCAAGCTCCTCACCGGCAATCTGGGCTATAAGCTGGGCACCAGCGTCATTTCCACCCTGTCCGAGAAGATGGCCCAGATCTCCAACGTGGCCAGCATGATCGGCGTCGCCGTCATCTCGGGTCTGGCGGTCAACTTCGTCAAGATCAACTGTGCGCTGCAATACGTCTCCACCATGCCCACCGGCGAGCAGTCGGTGGTATCGATCCAGAGCATGATGGACGCCATTGCGCCCAAGCTGCTGCCCGTGCTGTACACCGCTCTGATGTTCTATCTCATCAAGAAGAAGAAGTGGACCACCTACAAGCTGGTCATCCTGACCATCATCGTGGGCGTCCTGCTGTCGGTGCTGGGCATCCTGGCCTGACCTCTGCAAACCAACCTTTGGGCGGGGATGCGCTGTGCATCCCCGTCTTTTTCTATGGAGGGAACATCATGGAACGACCGGATCTCACCGCCCTGCGGGCCCTTTGCCAGCGCTTTGTCCAGTGCTATGACCCCGCCGGCACCGCCCGCTACATCCGCAGCCACTGTCCCGACGAGGCCGCCGGGCTGCTGCGCCAGGCCGACCAGCTGCTGGCCCATACCTTCCGGTTCCAGGACAAATGGGACATGGAGCCCTGCCCCACCCCCTACACCCTGGAGCCCGGCCAATGGCTGTACAGTCCCAACGGGGACCCCGAGTGGGTCTTTATGCTCAACCGCCACGACCTGCTGCTCAAGCTCTGGCAGGCCGCCCAGCTCACCGGCGAGGAGCGGTATCTGGCGTCGCTGCGGGATTACCTGCTGGACTGGGCGGAGCGAAACCCCATCACCCTTGCGGGCACCGACGCCACCCGCACCATCGACACCGGCATCCGCTGCATGAACTGGTGCGGACTGCTGCTGCCTCTGCTGGCCCGGAACGTCCTGGATGACGGGCAGGCCGGCCGGCTGCTGGACTGCATGGCCCGGCAGTTTGAAAATATGCGGGCGCGGTACATCGGCAAATACACCCTGAGCAACTGGGGCGTGCTGCAGACCACCGCCATCTGCGCCGGCTATGCCTGGTTCGGGGACTTTTTGCCCGACGGGCTGGAGGCGTGGGCCTGGGACGAGCTGGAGCAGGAACTGGAGCTGCAGATCCTGGAGGACGGCGCCCACTGGGAGCAGTCGGCCATGTACCATGTGGAGGTGCTCAACACCTGCGTGAAGCTGCTGGCCCACCTGCTCTACGCGCAGGCCGCCGGCCAGCCGCTGTGTTCCCGGGCCCGGCGCGCCCTGGCCGGGGCCCACCTGTGGACCGACGCGGAGGAAGCCGCCGCAGCCCCCGGGCAGGGCTATGACCGGGGCCAGCCCGGCTGGCTGTGGGGCGCCGTGCGGGTGCTCAGTCGCCATGTGCTCTACACCGCCGACCCGGCCCATTTACAGCTGCCCCAGTGCGACAGCGACGTCACCGACGTGCGGGACGTGCTGGCACGGTCGGCCGCGCTGCTGGACGGCGGCGGCATCTACCGCTTTGCCGCCGGCAGCCGTCTGGACATGGACAGCGCCTGGCTGCTGGGCGCGTCGGGCCGGCAGCGCTTTCTGGACCGCGCCCCCTGCGTCCCCGGCCATCTGCAATGGGACTGCGACCATGCGGGCAACTTCTTCTGGCGCAGCAGCTGGGAGGAGGACGCCGACTTCACCTGGCTCAAAAACAGCACCCTGGGCAGCGGTCACGGTCATCTGGACCAGACCCAGCTCTGCCTGTACCACAAGGGCCGGCCCTTCCTGGTGGACAGCGGCCGCTACACCTACCGGGAGGACGATCCCCTGCGGATGGCCCTGAAAGATCCCCAGGCCCACTCGGTCTGCGTCATCGACGGCCAGTCGGGGGGCCACGCGGACAGCTCCTGGACCAACGACGCCTGCGGCGAGGTGCTCAAGAGCTACACCTGCACCCGGGGCGCCGCATCCTATGCCGAAATGCCCCTGCGCGGGACCCTGGCCGACGGCACGCCCTATCTGATCGTCCGCAAGGTGCTGGTCCTGCCGGGGGGCGTATGGCTGTCGGTGCAGGATGTCAGCTGCGCCGGAGCCCATGTCCTGGAGGAATCCTTCCATCTGGACGAGGCCGTACAGGTCACGGGCAAAGACCGGACCTTCACCCTGCAAAACGGCGGCGTCCGGCTGAACCTGTTCTCGGACGCGCCCCTCACCCTGGGCACCGCCGTCCACTCCAAGCGCTACAACGAAAAGACCGACGCGCCGGTGCTGCGCAAGCGGGGCGTGATGGACGGCCGTCAGACCTGGGCCGCCCTGCTGACCGCCGAAGGCATCGAGGCCAGCTGCGCCCCGGTGTTCCAGTTCGGCAAACCGCAGCCGGTCAGCCCCGACTGTCTCACCGCCTGGGATTTCCGGATGCCGGACGGCACCACCTGGACCGCCCTGCTCTGGCACCGGGAGACCTTCCGGGGCGGCAAAATGTACCTCTGCCACGATATACCCGTCTATGGCAAGGCGGTGGTGCTGCACCGGGACGCCGACGGCGCCCTGCTGGAGCGCATCCGCCTGAAAACCTGATCACCGGGAGGGAACGATATGGAAAACAAGATCTGCATTCTGGACGCCGACGGCCAGACCAAAGCCGAGCTGAGCGGCAGCGGCGAAGTGGTCCTGGGCTGGAAATACGGCGAATACGCCCCGGGGGACGTGATCGTCTTTACGGTATCGAAGCCCGGCTATTACAAGGTGCGGGTGGATGACTGCATCGACGAGGCCCTGGTCTATCTGACCGGCACCACCCTGCGGTATCCGGTCCTGTTCGATGAAAAGAAACTCGCCCACAATCCCAAGGCCTTTGCCGGCGACCGCCACTATCTGATGGTGCGCCCCGCCTGGCCCTGGGAGCTGGGTTACCGCAATCTGGCTCTCAATCCCGCCGACCAGCACGACGTGGAGGGCTGCTACCCCCACGCCACCGCCAATGTGGAGACCCGGGGCGAAAGCGTTTTCGCCGCCCGCAACGCCATCGACGGCCTGCTGGCCAACCGCTCCCACGGCAAGTGGCCCTTCTCCTCCTGGGGCATCAACCAGCAGGACGACGCCGAATGGACCCTGCACTTTGGCCGGCCGGTGGACTTTGACACCATCGTGCTGTACACCCGCGCCGACTTCCCCCACGACAACTGGTGGACCCAGGTCACCCTCACCTTCTCGGACGGCACCAGCCAGACCGTCAGCCTGGAAAAGAGCTATGAGCCCCACCGTCTGTCCATCGCCCGCAAGGGGATCACCTGGATCCGGCTGGGCCAGCTGATCCAGGCCGACGACCCCTCTCCCTTCCCCGCCCTGACCCAGTTTGAGGTCTGGGGCCGGGACAGCACCGGCGTATAAGCCCCGCCTTCCCCGTTTCCCGCCATCGCCTCCGGCTCGGTCGCCGGGGGCTTTTTTATTTGGCGTCGTACAAAGTGAATGATTTCCCTACCCTGAGAAAATGAATCCTCTTGCGCTTAGCCGATTTTTGCGGCGCGGGATGGCACCCGCTTGCAAAAACCGGAGCGCGGCGCCACTCACGGCTCCCTGTTTCGTCCGCAGGACGCGGTCGCCGTTCATGCAAATCATTCAAATCATGCATTTAAGCTTGACAAAGCCGTACTGATTGACTATAATGTACTTAGTTAATAAGTACACTCAAGCACAAAGGAGGGAGCACGTGGAGATCATCATCAGCTCCAACACCGGCAAGCCGATCTACGAGCAGATCACCAGCCAGATCAAGGCCATGATCATGAGCGGGGAGCTCAAGACAGGCGACCCCATCCCGTCCATGCGGGCGCTGGCCAAGTCCATCCACGTCAGCGTCATCACGGTGCAGAAGGCCTATGAGGACCTGCAGCGGGATGGTTTCATCGAGACGACGGTGGGGCGGGGCAGCTTTGTGGCGGCCCGGAACAAGGAGTTCTATCAGGAAGAACAGCAGCGGCGGGCCGAAGAACACCTGCAGGCTGCCGCCGATATCGCACGCGCCAGCGGCATTGCGCTGCAAACGCTGGTGGATGTGCTGACCTTATTCTATCAGGAGGGCGAATGATATGGATACCATCCTCACAGTGAGCGGTCTGACCAAGCACTACCCCGGGTTCACCCTGGACCATGTCTCTTTCTCGGTGCCGGGGGGCAGCATCATGGGGCTGATCGGCGAGAACGGCGCGGGCAAAAGCACCACCATCAAGGCCCTGCTGGGCCTGGTGCGCCCCGACGAGGGCAGCGCGGCCTTCTGGGGGCAGGACCTGGCCGCCGCGCCCCGGCTGAAAGAGGACCTGGGCGTGGTGTTCGACGGGGGGAGCTTTTATGAGACCCTGACCCCCGCCCAGGTGGGCAGCATCCTGCGCCATACGTACAGCCAGTGGGACGATGGGCTGTACCGGTCCTACCTGGAGCGGTTCGCCGTGCCGGCCCAAAAGGAGATCAAGGGGCTGTCCAAGGGGATGAAAGCCAAGCTGTCCATTGCGGCAGCCCTCAGCCACCGGCCCCGGCTGCTGATTTTGGACGAAGCCACCAGCGGCCTGGACCCGGTGATGCGGGACGATATCCTGGACGTGTTCCTGGATTTCGTACAGGACGAGGAGCACAGCATCCTGATGTCCTCCCACATCAGCGCCGACCTGGAAAAGGTGGCGGATTATATCACCTTCATCCATGCCGGCCGGGTGCTGTTCACCAGGGCCAAGGATGAACTGCGGTATCAGTGGGGGGTGCTGCGGTGCGGCGCAGCGCTGTTCGGCCAGCTGAAGCCCCAGGAAATGCTGGCCTGGCGGCGGGAGGACTACCAATGGGACGTCCTGGTGCCCGACAAAGAGCAGGCACGCCGCGCCCACCCCGGCGCTGTGGTGGACGATGCCACCATCGACGAGATCATGCTGCTGTATGTGAAAGGAGAGTGTGTGCAATGAAGGGCCTGATTTTGAAGGACCTGTACAACATCGGCCACAACGCCAGGACCATGCTGTTGGTCCTGGTGGTGCTGGGGGTGTGTCTGGCCCCCACCACCGGCTTGACGGGCTACCAGACCACCTGCGCGCTGATGTGCGCCATGATGGTGGTGACCACCTTCAGCTTTGACGATATGGCGGGCTGGATGAGCTACGCCCTGGTGCTGCCGGTCAGCCGGCGGGAGATCGTCTGGGCCAAGTACCTGGTCCTGGCCATCTTCTGCACCGTCGGCGACCTGCTGGGCGGCGCAGCCGGCGCGCTGGTGATGGTGCTGCTGGGCCAGCCGCTGCCGCCGCTGGGTGAGATGGCGGCGCTGCTGCTGTTCGGCTGGGCGCTGGCCTACCTCACCGGCAGCGCGTCCATCCCGCTGCTGCTGCGGTTCGGGGCCGAGAAGGCCCGGATCATCCTGGTGGGAGCCTTCATGATCCCGGTCATGCTGATCCTGGCGGTGGGCGGCATCCTGTCGGCCGCCGGCGTGACCCTCACCGACGAGCTGGCGGTCGCCCTGTTCTGCGCCTCCCCCCTCGTCGCCCTGGCGGCCGGCGCCGCCCTTGGCCGTATCGCCTGCGCGATCCTGAACAAGAAGGAATACTAAAGCGTGCCGCAAAAAGCGCCGCACGAATCGCTGTCCCGACTGTACGCATATCGTCCGGTCGGGACTTTTTGCATCCTGTGCTGCGACGCTTTTTAGCGCTTTTTCCCCTCTTGACAAGCCATGTCTATTGTTTGATACCGTACCAACTGCATGATTTGAATGATTTACACGAACAGCGACCGCGTCCTGCGGACGAAACAGGGAGCCGTGAGTGGCGCCGCGCTCCGGTTTTTGCAAGCGGGCTCCGACCCGCGCCGCAAAAATCGGCTAAGCGCAAGAGGATTCATTTTCTCAGGCCCGAGAAATCATTCAAACCATTCATTTCATTCAAATCATTCACTTTGTAAGACATCGAACAAAAACCTTCGCGGCAAAGCACAAAAAAGAAGCCCCAAAAGGACGCACTGTCCCGGGGCGCGCAGAGGTGTTATTGTAGTGGCAAAGGAACACCGAAAGGAGAACGACATGACCACAAACGAATATTTTGACCAGGAGATGCGGGTGCTGTCGCCCGACAAGGCCCTGCTGCCCCGCTCCTTCGCCCTGTGCTGGGATACCCCCGACCTGGACGAACGCCGCAGGCGGGACCAAAAGCTTTACCATCTGGCGGTGGACCCGCTGGGGTCGGGCGGCTTTGCCCTCGACGCGGAACGCTTCAAAGCGGCCTGGACGGCCTGCCGCGCCGCCTGGAAAGAGGACCCCACCGCCTTTCTGGAGCAAAACCTCGAGAGCGGCAGCTGGTTCTCGGCGGCCTGCCTGATGGCCCAGACCCTGCCGGAGCTGTACTACGTCGTGGAAGGCTTTCTGCCCCAGGGCCTGGTGGTGCTGGCCTCGCCCCCCAAATACGGCAAAAGCTGGCTGGCGCTCCAGCTGTGTCTGGCGGTCAGCCAGGGGGAGCCCTTTCTGGGGATGCCCTGCCATCCGTCCACCTGCCTGTATCTGGCTTTGGAGGACGGCAAACAGCGGCTGCAAAAGCGCCTGGCCCGCCTGGACGACCAGCAGCTCCAGAACCGCAGCCTTTACTTCGAGACCCGCGCCATCACCCTGGGCGAGGGTCTGCTGCTCTACCTGGAGGGCTTTCTGTCCCAGCACCCCGATTGCAGGCTGGTGGTCATCGATACCCTGCAAAAAGTACGCGGCAGCGGCGAAAACAGCAGCAGCCTCTACGCGTCGGACTACACCGACATGGGGCATCTGAAAGCCTTTGCCGACCGGTTCGGGCTGTGTCTGGTGCTGGTGCATCATCTGCGCAAGATGAGCGATGAGACCGACCCGTTCAACCGCATCGCGGGCTCCAACGGCATCTTTGGCGCGGCGGATGCGGCGCTGGTGCTGACAAGGGCCAAGCGGGAGGACCCGCGCACCATCCTGGACCTGGCCGGCCGGGATGTGGAGGAACAGCGGCTGGTGCTTCGCTTTGACAAGGCAAGCTGCCGCTGGCACAGTCTGGGCGCCCCGGATGAGGCGGAAGAAGCCGTCCTGGCCGCAGACTACGCCAACGACCCTCTGGTAAAGACCATTTTGCAGCAGCTCGAGGCCGGCGGCGGCAAATGGCAGACCAACGCCAAGGGTTTTCTGGACGCCTGCAAGGCCGCCTGCGGCAGCTGCCCGGTGGATACCGGCCAGACCCTGGCCCGCCGGCTGGACCGCCTGGCTCCCCTGCTGCACGCCCGGGACGGTGTCCTCTATCAGGCCCGCCTCCGCGGCACCGCCGGCCGGAACTACTCGTTCCGGAAACCGGACTGCGCCCCCGCCCCAGGTGAATGATTTGCAGCACAAAAACCCCCAAGGCATACGCCTCAGGGGTCTTGTTTTGAGAGAAGCCGGCATCTACCTATTTTCACAGGCCGTGTCCAGCCAACTATCTTCGGCACAAGTGAGCTTAACTTCTGTGTTC
>NZ_NFHX01000039.1:0-16417 GCF_002161515.1 Faecalibacterium sp. An58 | reverse complement strand
CAATCTTCTTGAGTTTCATAATGAATTTTTCCTCCTTATGGTGTATAAAAGATAGAGACCCAAAACAGGTTCAAAGGAAGGTCCTTTCCTTTGTGTGCCTATCATAACATACCCCCCCGGTGTCAAGACCCAATTTTCAATTTTTCCATTTTTTCTTTATTTTCTTTAGTTTGGAATATCTAACTTTGAGGCAGCAAAAAAGTCACGACCGGACGACATGTGCGTACGGTCGTGACACATACAGGGAAATTCGGCGCAGAGAGTGTGCGAGCCGCTTTGCGGCGAGTGCGCGGTTCTGCGCTGAATTTTGTCTAAAAGGGGGATATTAGGGGGGAAGAATTTCTGTCGCGCGACTGCGCGCAGAAATTGGTCCACCCTAAAGCGTGTCAAATGACACGCTAAACCCCCGCCTTCCTTTCGGGAAAGCGGGGGCTGTGAGGGTCATTCAGCTTCTTTGTCCTGCGGGGGCTGGTCCGGCTCATCGGCGGCAGGCGCATCGGACTCGGCGGCGTCCTCGGCAGCTTCGGCGGCTTCGGCCTCGGCAGCTTTGCGGATGGCTTCGGCATGGGCCTTGCCTGCGGCCACCCCGGCCTCATAGGCTGCGGTGGTCTTGTCGGCCGTCTCCTTGTCCTTCTCGGCGTTTTCAGCGTCCTCGGCCACGTCTACCGTGACCTTGATGGGGCACTCTTTGCCCAGCTTTTTGGCCAGGACAGCCGCGCCCAGGCCAGCGGCAGCCACAGCGGCCACAGCACCCAACAGTTGGAATAACGCTTTCATCTCAAAACCCTCCTTGTGCTTGATCCTTGTTGCGGGCGGATATGGTTTACCGGCGCCGGCCGGCAAAGCCTCAGGAGAAGGTCACCACATCATGCAGGGGCTTGTGGGCGGGCTCCACGCTGGTGGCGCTGAGCACCGGACCTTTGCCCCGGTAGATGTTGTGGAATTTGCAGCTCACCCGTGCCGTAACGGTGACCCAGCTGCGCTGTTCCAGCGCCTTGTAGCCCTCGTACACGCAGGGAAAGCCCACAAACTGGATGTCCTGCACGCAGCAGGTCATCGCAAAGCGGCCGGGCACAAAACTGTTTTTGCCTGCCCGGCTGGTCTGGCATACCTGGGCCAGGAAGCGCACCGTCTTGCCGGCATACTTCTGGGGGTCCTCCTGGCAGTCCAGATACCAGATGCCAAAGTCTTCGTCCCCGATCTCGATGACGGGGGCGTCGATGTCGAAGGGCAGCGGGTCGGGGATGTCGTCGTAGGCCACACTGCCATCGGCAAACTCATAGGCGATGTCGCACCGGCGGGACGCCTGGCGCACCAGACGGTGCAGTTCCTGGCGGGCCTCGTCGGTGTTGACCTTTTCGGCCCGGTTGAACACGATCAGCTCGCTGCGGGCGATCTTGTCCAGCAGCAGGCTGCGCATGGCGTTGTCGCGGGCGTAGGTGAGGGCGGTGGAGCCGTCGGCGGTGGCGATTACCTGGTAGATCAGCCAGTTGGGGGGCAGGGCCTCGGCCAGGTCCTGCAGCAGCCACATACCGTTGTACTCGATCACCACCCGGCCTGCGCCGGACTCTTTCTCCAGGCGGGCCAGGTTCTGGGGATTCAGCTCGGCCTTGTCCTCGATCACCTGGACGGTGGTGCCCGGAAACGCAAACTTGCCGGGCTGGTACTCCACTTCCCCCTCCTCGCACACCAGCAGCAGGGTCTTGTCCCCCGAATCGAAGTTGGGGTCCTCAAAGGTCTCCTGGATGAAGGTGGTCTTGCCGCTCTCCAAAAAGCCCACAAACAGGTAGACCGGAATTTCCTTTGCCATAAGGTTTCTCCTTCGCGATCGATCAGCAGCCGAACAGGGCGGCGATGGCCTTTTCGTCCAGCTTGGAACCGATGACCACCAGCTTGCCGCCCACATCGGGGGTACGGCTGCGCACTTCCCGCTCGCCGGGCACATAGTCGTACTCCAGCCAGCCGTCGGCGCCGCCGTCCACGATGCCCTTGCTGCGCAGGATCATGCCGTACTTGCCGCTCTCCAGCTCATCCAGGGCGTGCTCGATGTCCGCCCGGGTATAGGTGCGGGCCGTCTCGATGCCCCAGCTGGTGAACACTTCGTCGGCGTCGTGGCCGTGGTGGTGATGGTGATGATGGCAGCAATGGCCTTCGCCGTCGTGGTGGTGCTCGTCCTCATCGTGGTGATGATGTTCGTGCTCCTCCTCATGGTGATGGTGCTCATGCTCCTCATCCTCATGATGGTGCTCGTGTTCGTCCTCGTCATGGTCGTGATGATGGTGACCGCAGCTGCACACGCCGTTTTCGTCGTAGTGATGGTGATGATGCTCGTGCTCGTCCTCCTCATCCTCGCCGGCATGGGCGGCGTTGGCCTCGGCGGCCAGGGCCAGCAGACGGGCGGCAAAGTCCTCCCGCTCCGACATGGCCTTGAGGATCTGCGCGCCGGTCAGATCCTCCCAGGGTGTGGTGACGATGGTGGCGGTGGGGTTCTTTTCCCGCAGCAGGGCCACCGCAGCGGCCACCTTGTCGGGGTCGGCGCCGCGGGTGCGGCTGAGCAGGATGCAGCTGGCGTTCTGGATCTGGTCGTTGTAGAACTCGCCAAAGTTCTTCATATACAGCTTGACCTTGTTGACGTCGGCCACCGTCACAAAGCTGGACAGCTCCACGTCCAGCGTCTCGGCCACTGCCTCCACCGCCCGGGTGACGTCGGACAGCTTGCCCACGCCCGAGGGTTCGATGAGGATGCGGTCGGGGTGGTACTGCTCCACCACCTGGCGCAGCGCCTCCCGGAAATCGCCCACCAGAGAGCAGCAGATGCACCCGGCGTTCAGCTCATTGATCTTGATGCCGGATTCCTGCAGGAAGCCGCCGTCAATGCCGATCTCGCCAAACTCGTTTTCGATCAGCACCACCTGCTGTCCC
Organism: Faecalibacterium sp. An58; assembly: GCF_002161515.1. Classification (NCBI taxonomy): domain Bacteria; kingdom Bacillati; phylum Bacillota; class Clostridia; order Eubacteriales; family Oscillospiraceae; genus Faecalibacterium; species Faecalibacterium sp. An58. Next base: position 13,495 of record NZ_NFHX01000039.1, on the reverse strand, counting down.
TGGAAGGACTCGCGGATCAGCTTCTTGATCAGGGTGGTCTTGCCAGCGCCCAGGAAGCCGGAGAAAATATCGATCTTGGTTGCCATTTGTCTATTGCCTCGTTTTCTTTTTGTCGTGCTCAAAGGGGCGCACTGCCCCACTGTTCCATACATCTTTATTATAACAAACCTGTCAATGCCCGCATACAGAAAAAAGCAGGGGTTTGCATTCTTTCCGGCGGAATGCTACAATAGAGGCGCGGGCGTGCTGCGCCCACCGAACTGCAAGAAAGAAGGTTTTGCATCATGTCTACTGTCAGCCAGCGGCTGGCGGCCCTGCGCGGCGCTATGGAGGCCGCCGGCGTCGCAGCCTATCTGATCCCCACCGGGGACCCTCATTCCAGTGAATACCTGCCCGCCCACTACAACAGCCGGGAATATTTCTCGGGCTTTACGGGGGAGAACTCCACCCTGGTGGTCACCATGGAGGGCAGCGCCCTGTGGGCGGACGGCCGGTTTTTCGTCCAGGCGGAAAAAGAGCTGGCCGGCACCGAGATCCAGCTGATGCGGATGGGTGAGCCGGGCGTGCCCACCGTGGAAGAATACTGCGCCGCCCACCTGGCCGAAGGCCAGAGCCTGGGCCTGTGCGGCCTCACCGCCTCCTGCCTGCTGGTGCGGGAGCTGCAAAAAGTGCTGGACCCCAAGGGCGTGGAGGTGCGCACCCTCACCCTGGAGGATCAGCTGTGGGTCGAGGGCCGTCCCGCCCTGCCCGCCACCCCCGCCTGGCTGCTGCCGGCAGAGTACGCCGGGGCCACACCCGGGCAGAAGCTGGCCCGCCTGCGCCAAAAACTGACCGAACAGGGCTGCACCGCCCAGATGGTGGGCAAGCTGGACAACCTCGCCTGGCTGCTCAACCTGCGGGCCATGGATATCCAGTGCACCCCCTATGCCATGGCCTACTGCTTTGTCACCCAGACCGACGCGGTCCTGTTCATCAACGGCCAGCGGCTGGCCCCCGAGGCCGCCCAGGCCCTGGCCGGCGACGGGGTACAGCTGGCCGATTACGACAGCGTACTGGCCTGGCTGGAACGGTACGATCGGGAGCAGACCGTCCTGGCCGACCCCGATTCGGTGAACTACGCGGTGTTCCGCGCCCTGGAGGGCAACCCCCATCTGACCGTCAAGAGCCTGCCCGATCCCCTGCTGCCCATGAAGGGGGTCAAGAACGAGACCGAGCTGGCCCACAGCCGGGAGTGCCATCTGCGGGACGGCGTGGCCATGGTGCGCTTCCAGAAAGAGCTGGAGGAGCGGATGGCTGCCGGCGAGACCCTCACCGAACTGACGGTGGACGAGATCCTGCACAAGTACCGCAGCGCCCAGGACAAGTTCCTGGTGGAGAGCTTCGGCACCATTGCAGCCTACGGCGCCAACGCCGCCATGATGCATTATCACGCCACCGATGCGGACCACGCCGTCCTGCAGCCCAAGGGCTTTTTGCTGGTGGACTGCGGCGGCACCTATCTGGACGGCACCACCGATATCACCCGCACCTATCCCATGGGGCCCCTCACGGAGGAGGAGCGTCTGTGCTACACCTGGACCCTCCAGAGCCACATCGAGCTGGCCCGGGCGGTGTGGCTGGACTACTGCACCGGCCAGATGCTGGACACCCTGGCCCGGGAGCCCCTGTGGCAGCATCTGATCAACTACCGCTGCGGCACCGGTCACAGCGTCAGCTTTGTGGGCAACGTCCACGAAGGCCCCCACGCCCTGAACGGCCGCAACCAGGTCCGGTTCCAGCCCGGGATGGTGGTCACCGACGAGCCCGGCGTATATGAGGGCGGGCGCCTCGGCATCCGCATCGAAAACGAGCTGGAGTGCCGCCACAAAGAGGACAACCAATACGGCACCTTCCTCTGCTTCGAGCCTTTGACCTGGGTGCCCATCGCCACCAGCCCCATCGTGCCCGGCGTCCTCACCCGGGAACAGTTGGACTGGCTGAACGGCTATCACCGCAAGGTGTTCCAGCTGCTGGCCCCCCGCCTGACCGAGGACGAGCGGAACTGGCTGGCCGCCAAGTGCGCCGCCATCGGCGCCTGATCCCAAACAAAAAAGCGCCCCCCGCCATCTCTGGCGGGGGGCGCAGGTATTCCCGGTCAGCCGTCCCGGTCGGGCTGGGCGTCTTCCTGCTGCTTTTTGCGGGCAGCCGCCGTGACGGCGTTGGCCGCCTCCATCGTCAGGCCGTCCCATTTGCGGATGGTGTCCGCCACCATATTGTCCAGCGGGTCGGTGGGCAGGTTGTTCTCGGGGGCGGCGTCCACCAGATACCTGCATATGGCGGCCTTGTTCTGCTCATACAGGCCCAGCCGCTGGTACAGCGCCTTGTAATAGGGAAAGACGGTGGTTTTCATCTTGAGGATGGCCGCCGGGTTGATCTGGGTGTGGATGATGCTCTGGGGGTTCTGCACATAGTAATAACCGGGCCGGTCAATGGAATAGAACCGCCGGGCGTATTGGATGTACTGCAAATTGAACACCAGGTCTTCGGACCAGTGGATCTGGCTGACGAAAAAGATCTCGTTGCCGGTGAGGATATCCCGGCGGTAGAGCTTGTTCCACAGCACGCCGTAATAGTAGGAGGCGGGCTGATCCATCAGGTGGAGGGCAAAGCCCTCGGTATCCATCAGCCCCGGAGGCAGGAAACTGTATACCCGCACCTCGGGTTCCTCCTCGGGCTGGGGGGCGGCGCCGTCCTGGGCCAGCAGGCTGGCCAGCTTGTCCTGCAGGCGGCGGCCATGGCCTGCGGCAGGGGGCACCACCATTTTATAGGGGGCGATGACCAGGTCGGCCTGGTGGGCCTCGGCCGCCTGTACCAGGTTCTGGGTGTAGTCGGGGTCGATGTAGTCGTCGCTGTCCACAAACTGGATGTACTCGCCCTGGGCCAGCTTGAGGCCCAGGTTGCGCGTGTCGGACACGCCGGAATTGGCCTTGTCCACCAGCAGGATGCGGCTGTCCACCTTGCGGAACATCTCGCACACCGGCAGGCTGACATCCCGGGAACCGTCGTTGAGAACGATGATCTGGATGTTGCGCCAGGTCTGGGCCCGGATGCTCTCGATGCAGCGTGCGATATGGTTTTTGGCGTTGTAAACTGGCACGATGATGCTGACCAGCGGCTGTTTGCGGTCGGGCATGGAACGACACTTCCTTTCCTGTTAGGAGGGTAATGGGATGAATTACCGGATCACGATCATTGCGCAGGACGCCACGGTGCTCAAGACCATGCGGCGGCACTGCGAGGATTATTTTGCTCGGCGCGGGGATCAATGCGTCATCGCACAGATGGCCGACCCCCAGGAGATGCTGTGCCAGGACGGCGAGCAGGACCTGTGGCTGGTACATCTGCCCGAGACGGGAGGGATCTGCCTGCCCCAGGGCATCCAGGTTCTGGCCGAGCTGCGCCGCAGGGGGGCGCGCACCGCCCTGGCCTTTATGGCTGCCAGCCCGGTCTGGGCCTGCCAGGCCTACCAGCTGGACGCCCTGCAATACTTTTTGCTGCCTTTGCAGTACGACCGCGTCGCCGCCCTGCTGAGCCGCATTGTGGAGCCGTCCTACGGTCCCGCCTGCCTGGTGTTCACCGCAGGGGGGCAGCGGGTGCTGGCCTTTTCCAACATCGAGTATGTGGAGTGCATCCAGCACAGCATCCACTACCACCTCATCGACGGGGAGACGGTGTCCAGCCTGACCCAGCGGACCTCCTTTGTGCAGCAGACCGCCTGCCTGCGGGATGACCCCCGGTTCATCCAGATGCACCGCTCCTATCTGATCAACCTGGCGCAGGTGCGGCTGGTGGCCGCCCGCCATGTGCAGATGTACAGCGGGGCCACGATCCCTCTGCCCCCTCTGCGCCGCACCGAGGTATGCCAGGCGCTGCAGGCCTGGCTCCAGCGGGTGCGCTATCAGTCAAAGGTATCCTTTATACCTCAGCCCAGTCCAATTGATCCCATTGTGTTAGATATTGACAGCTGAGGGCCCGCAGGGCGGCTTCATCGGGCCGGGAAGCTGCGTCCGCTATCCCGATCACATCAAAGCCGGCCTGGCGTGCCGTACGGGCGGCGTAGAGGGCATCCTCGCACACCATGCATTGGGCGGGATCGGCGCCGCCCATCCGGCCCAGCGCCTCAAAAAAGATGTCGGGCTGGTGCTTGGTGCGGCCTTCCTGGGCCGACAGCACAAACTGGAACCGGTCCAGCACACCCAGCCGGCCCAGCACCCGCTGGCACATAAACTGCCAGGTAGCCGAACAGACGCACATTTTGGCCCCCGCCTCATCCAGACGGGCCAGCATCTGCTCCACCCCCGGCTTGAGGGAGACGGTGCGGTACAGCCGGTCCACCGCGTCCATGGCGGCCTGGGTATAGCTGTCGATGGTCAGGGGCAGGTCATAGGTGGTGATGAGGTACTGCGCGGTTTCCAGCGCGCTCATGGGCAGCAGCACCCGGCCAAGATCTTCGGCCGGGACCTTGCCAAAGCTGCGCACCAGCTCATAGGGCACCTGGGCCCAGATGGGCATACTGTCGGTGAGGGTGCCGTCCATATCAAAGATCCAATAGCGATGTTTCATAACGTTCCTCCAGAACGGGATAAATTCCTTTACGGCAACGATTATACACGATTCGCCCCCCGCGCGCAACAATGCCGCGCCTTCCAGCGTAAAAAAACCGGCCGGACGCAAAAAGCGCGGCCAAAACAAAAACAATGCGGGGGCCGGCTTTGCAGCCGGCCCCCGCAGAGGGACCCTATCTTTCGTGACGCAAAAGTTCTTTTGTTTTGGTGCGATCAACAACAGAAGGAATATTGGTTCTATTCCTCTTTGCCGCCACATCGGATGGGTGTTTTACCCGAGCGCGCAGGTGGTCTCTGGCACCCGCTCGCCCCTTATATCATCTCCCGGTATGGTGCCCCGGGGGTGTTATAAGTAGAGTTGGATTAAACAGCAACGTAGTCCTTCTCAACAACAGCAACCACAACCCAAACGCTTGCTGCACCCTTGGCACTCTTTACCTCAAGGACAGAGGCAGTGCCAGTATAGCGGAATTCCTTGCCATCATTAGTGTTGTTCTGATCCTCAGCAAAGTCGTAATTGTCAATCATTTTACCAACAGTTTTCAGAGCTTCTGCCTGGGTGTAAACTTTCGTGTTAAACATACCAATCAGTGCAACTGCTTTGCCATCATAGGTATCGCTAGTATCCTTCAAAACATTCTCGAAGCTAGTCTTTGCAGTCCAGTCAGCACCAAAGTACTTCTTCATAGTGTTATCATCGGCGCTAACAAACTCGCTAGTATAAGACTCCTTCCACTTGTCTGCATTGATCGGGTTGACAAGATAATACGCTGCCACTCCCTCATCAAGGTCAGCATCGCTTTCAAACTTAATAACATCCTTATTCTGAGACAGCGCTGCATTCAGAGCTTCGGCTGCACCGCTAACAGTAGTAACTTCAGAGCTGGAAGGATCCTCTTCCTTCTTGCCGCCCTCACCGCAAGCGGTGAGCATGCTGACGGCCATGATGCCGGCCAGCGCCAGAGAAGCAATCTTCTTGAGTTTCATAATGAATTTTTCCTCCTTATGGTGTATAAAAGATAGAGACCCAAAACAGGTTCAAAGGAAGGTCCTTTCCTTTGTGTGCCTATCATAACATACCCCCCCCGGTGTCAAGACCCAATTTTCATTTTTGCCTATTTTTCTTTATTTTCTTTAGTTTGAAATCTCTAACTTCGGAGGCAGCAAAAAATCCCGGCCGGACGGCATAAGCGTACGGTCGGGACCCAGATTCGGGAGCGCGGGGATCTTGCCTCACATCGCGAGCACTTCGCGCCACTTTTCTTCTGCAACGGGGATGCCCAGTTCCAGATTTTCCTTCCGGCTGCGGTATTCGCCCAGACCGGGGCAGCGCACCTCCCCGCCTTCGGTCACAGGCTGGCTGGAAGCCACATCCGCCGCGATGGCGTCCACGATGGCGTCGGTGGTTTCCACAGACTGGAATTTGGACGGGTCGATGGCGATCATGATCTGGCTCAGGCCGACTTCATTGCCAAAGCTGCCGATCTTTGCCACAGAGTTCGCGTCGGTCAGGACGGTGGCGATCAGATCCAGCAGGATCGAAAGGCCGCTGCCCTTCCAGTATCCGATGGGGAGCATCCGGCGGGTCTTTTCGATGGCGGCAGGGTCGGTGGTCAGGCTGCCGTTTTCGTCGTAGCCGCCCGCGACCGGGAGCTGTTTGCCCGCCAGACGGGTGGTCTCCAGCTTGCCGTAACTGAACTGGCTCAGCGCACAGTCCACCATGATATGCTCGCCGTTGGAGCGGGGGACCGCAAGGATCAGCGGATTGTTGCCGATGCGGTTATCCAGAGCGCCCCACGCAGGCATATTCGGGCAGGTGTTGGACCAGCAGATGCCAATGCAGCCCTGGTCCGCAGCCTGCCAGCCATAGGTGCCGCCCCGCATCCAGTGGTTGTTGTTGCCCAGAGCCACCAGGCCGATGCCGTTCTGCCTGGCCAGCTCGATGGCGCGGTCCATGGCGCGTTTCGCATTCAGCGGGCCAAAGCCGCGATGCCCATCCCAGCGCTCCATCGAGCCAAAACGCGCCACACATTCGGCCTCGGCGGCGGGGTCGATCTCACCCTTTTTCAGGTAATTGACCACCACCGGGAACCGGTTCAGACCATGGCTGAACACCCCCGCCAGGCTGTTCTGCGCAAAGATCTCGGCGGCATCGTGGGCACGGCCGGCGGAAAAGCCGTATTGACTCAGCACACGCTCAAATTCAGCCAACATTGTTTGATAGGGAACGCGCATCGTTTTGTCCTCCTTGTATCTGGTCGCAGAGCGCCTCCACAGGCTCTCGGGGCGCTTTTTCCGGGCCCATTGTATCTCAGCCCGCCCCGTTTGTCCAGCGTGCGGAGCCAGAAAAAGAAGCCGGCCGGCAAAAAGCCTTTATTTTCTGTGTTTTTGCGCTCTGTCCCAACGAAAAGGCCCCTGCCTTTGCGGCAGGGGCCTTGTTGGTTCCAGGTTTATTTTACGGTGTGGTAGCCGTCGGGGTTATTCTTCTGCCAGTTCCAGCTGTCGGCGCACATATCCTCGATGCCGTACTCAGCCACCCAGTTCAGCTCCCGCTTGGCCTTGGAGGGGTCTGCATAGCACTCCGCGATGTCGCCGGGGCGGCGCGGGTCGATGACGTAGGGCAGCTCATGGCCGCAGGCCTTCTCAAAGGCGTGCAGCACCTCCAGCACACTGTATCCGCGGCCGGTGCCCAGATTGCAGATGAACAGGCCGCAGCCGGTCTCCAGCTTGCGGATGGCGCACACATGGCCCCGGGCCAGGTCCACCACATGGATATAGTCCCGCACGCCGGTGCCGTCGGGGGTGGGGTAATCGTTGCCAAAGACGTGCACCTTTTCCAGCTTGCCCACAGCCACCTTGGCGATGTAGGGCATCAGGTTGTTGGGGATGCCGTTGGGGTCCTCGCCGATCAGGCCGGACTTGTGCGCGCCGATGGGATTGAAGTAGCGCAGGATGGCCACATTCAGGCTGGGGTCCGCCTTGCACACATCGGTGAGGATCCGCTCGGTGAACACCTTGGTGGTGCCGTAGGGGTTGGTGGTGTTGCCGGTGGGGAAGTCCTCGGTGATGGGGACGCTGGCGGGGTCGCCATAGACGGTGGCCGAGGAGCTGAACACAAAGTTGTGGCAGTCATGCCGGCGCATCACGTCCAGGATGGTCAAGGTGCAGTTGAGGTTGTTGGAATAATACTCGATGGGTTTGTGGACGCTTTCGCCCACCGCTTTGTAGGCCGCGAACTGAATGACGGCGGTGATGTCCGGGCACTCCGCAAAGATGTGCTCCACCTGATCTGCCCTGGTCATATCCGCCTCATAGAAGCGGAAGTCCTTGCCGGTGATCTGCTTGATGCGGTCCAGCACCACGGGGCAGGAGTTGTAGAAGTTGTCCGCCACCACGATGTCATAGCCTGCGTTCAGCAGCTCGACGCAGGTGTGGCTGCCGATGTATCCGGCGCCGCCCGATACCAAAATTGCCATAACAAACCTTCCTCTCGATCAGCTTGGGTGTGATGCCCGGGCAAGCGCCCCGGCTCCTTGATTACAGGATAACGCTTTCTCTCACAGGAATCAAGAGGCGGCGCGCTTATCTGCATGGATTTTTGTCTCTTACTATCGCAGCGCAGTATTTATCGCCGCTCTTTTTTGCCTTTACCCAATGAAAAAACAACTCAAAAGCCAGCCCCGACGGGGCTGGCTTCGTTCCCATGTACAGGCCCGTTTATGCCGCGTCCATTTGCGGGGTGTCCGCAGACAGGTCGCAGTACTGGCCGGTATAGTCGATGATCATCCCGTCCAGGTGCTGCCAGTCGGTATCCACCAGGGTGTAGACGTTGTCCTCCAGCTCGAGCTGCAGCATCACGGTCTGTTCCTGGCCATAGGCCAGCTCGGGCAGCAGGGCGTGGATGCCATCCAGCACCGCCGCCGCATAAAGATCCTCCATCGCTTCGTAGTCGGCGTCCGACATGGCGTACAGCTCCTCCTCGGAGGTGACGCCGTGCTGGGCCAGCACATCCGCCCACACGGCCGAGATATCGTTCTCGAGCGAATAGCGGTACAGGATGTCGATGGGCTGGATGTCCACCGTCACCGCGTAGCTGCCGTCTTCCAGCTTGCTGGCGCCCTTGACCTCGTATTTGCTGTGGGAGTAGATCTCCTTGACCAGATCCAGCGCCTGGGCGGAAGCCGTCTCCGAGGGATAGATGGCAAAGTACTCCATCAGGATCTCGGCCTCTGCCTGGGTGTTCCATTCATAGTCCTCCTGCCGGGATTCCTCCTCGGTCAGGCCGGACAGGTCCAGATAATCCTGGTTGTACTGGCCAAGGTAGGCCGCATCCAGACAGCCCTGGATATAGGCTTTGGCATCATCGGCCGTAACGCCGCCGCAGCCTGTCAGAAGCAAGGCAAACAGGGCCAGCAGGGCCGCGGCAGTGCGGCGCAGGGATCGGGACATACAAACTCCTTTCTGTGCGGCAGCAGCCGGTCAGATCACGCCGCACTGCTTACCGGTAAAAAAACGAAGGGTATTGGACACACGGAACACCTTGCCCGCCCGCAGCACCGTGCTGGGGAACTCAGGATGGGAGGGGCTGCAGGGGAAGTGCTCGGTCTCCAAAGCAAAGCCGTCATATTTCTGCATGGGGCGCAGGCCCTTGCCCGGGGTGGGGCAGTCCTGCAAAAAGTTGCCGGTATACAGGTGGACGCCGGGCTGGGTGGTATACACCTTCATGCTGATGCTGCTTTCATCGCAGGTGGCCCAGGCACAGATGCTCTGGCGGGCGCCGGCCCGGGGCCGGTCGATGACAAAGCAGTGGTCATAGCCGTCCCCCACCAGGCGGGTCTGGTCGCTGCCGGGGGTCAGGTCGCGGCCGATCGCTTTGCCCCTGGTAAAGTCCATGGGGGTGCCGGCCACCGGCAGGATACGGCCGGTGGGACAGTTGCCCGGGCCGCCCTCCAGGAAGGTGGACGCATACAGCTTGAGCCGCTGGCCCAGCACCGAGCCGCCCCCGTTGAGGTTGAAGTAGGTGTGGTTGGTGAGGTTGACGATGGTGTCGGCGTCCGAGGATACCCGGTAGTCCATCCGCAGGGCGTTATCCGGGGTCAGGGTATAGCGCACCGCGATCTTCATGTTGCCGGGGAAACCGTCCTCCCCGTCGGGGCTGTCCGCCTCCATCAGCACGGTATCCCCAAAGGCCTTGACGCTGTACATCTTGCGGGCAAAGCAGCCGTGCAGATGGTTGGCGCCGTCGTTGGCCTCCAGCTGATAGGTCTTGCCGTTGAGGGAGAAGGCGGCGTTCTCGATCCGGTTTGCATAGCGGCCCACAAAGGCGCCGCAGTAGGTGGCGGTGTCCCCCTCGTACTCCTGCAGGGTGTCGTGGCCCAGCACCACATCCACCGGCCCGCGTTTGGCGGGGACGATGATATTCTTGATGATCGCCCCGTAGTCCAGTACACTGACCGACAGCCCGCCGGGGTTGGTAAGGATATACTCACTCACTGCATCGCCTTTCTGAGTGAACCCAAAAAGCCGCGTTTCTATTTTGGCCATTTCGCTGCCTCCTTCCGCCGGCACAGCGCAGCCGCGCCGGCAAATGTAGACCCGGTATACATACGTCTCTTTCTTATGATTATATCATAATTTGACACGCTTTACATGGATTTCTTTTGTATTGTACATACAATTTTCGCGGATTTATTTGTGAAACATTACCGGGCAGTCGGCAAAAAGAGAAAAGCCCCCGCTTCCCGGCAGGAAAGCAGGGGCACAGCAAGTGAGGGAACGGCCCAGGTTTAACCCAGGCTTGCTTCGGTGATGACGGTGGAGGGCAGGGTGCGGGCGTCCTCATTGCCAGGCAGGGTCAGGGTGCCGGCGCGCAGCATCTCCACGGCCTGCTGATGCTTGGCGGGATCCCAGTTGTTGCCCACCAGCTTCCAGTTGTTGTCCACATGGGGCTGGATGACGCCGCCCTTGACGGTCTGGATGTACTCGCCCAGCAGCTCACGGATGCCGCCCAGGTCGCCCCGGACATCCATCTCCAGCAGCTGCGGCATTGCCTCGCCGGGGGCGAAGATATCCGCCGCGATCAGCAGCTGGGTGGTGGCACGGTAGTTGTTGACCGCAATGGCAAAGCTGTCGGTGTCCGCCACGGGGGTGCCGTCGGGCCAGGTCAGGCTGCGGATGCGGTTGCCCGGCTCCTGGCTGATGTCGATCTCATAGTTAACGCCTGCAAATGCATCGTAGAGGTAATAGCGGGTGTCGGGGTCAAAGGCGATGGTCAGGTCGCCGGGCTGCCAGGTCTTGTAGAAGGCAGCCGACCACTCCATGTAATCCCGCAGCTGTGCGCCGTTCATCTGCAGCTTGTACAGGGTGTTCTCGTAGGTGTAGATGCTGGTCAGGTCGCACTTGCGGATGGTGCCCTCCCGCATCTGGCCGGTCATGGAGGTCATGGCCGTAGCCGACACCTGCGCGCCGGTGTAGTACAGCTGCACCTCGTTGATGAAGTCCAGCAGGGCGGTATCCTGTACCATGGGGCTGGGGATGTTCTCGATCTCGTTGTCGGGGGCCATGTTGCCGCCCACCAGCTCACCGATGGGGATAACGGCGTCCGCCTTGGCGCGCTCGTCGTAGGGAGCCAGCAGGGCCACCAGCTCGGGGTCTGCCTGGTAGTCCTTGATCTGGATGCTCTCGGAGCTGCGGCTGGCCACCTTCCAGCCGCCGTCCAGTTTGCGGTGCAGCTGCAGGTGGATGTCCGACATGGTAGCGCCGGCGTTCTTGTTCTCGATCACCAGCACGCCGTTGATCTCCTCGCCGGGGATCTCCTTGTGGCCGTGGGCCGCGATGATGACGTCGAACTCGGGGCAGGCGTTGGCCAGGTCGGTGACGCCGGAGCCATAGACGCCGTACTCGTTTTCGGTGTCCATATGCATGACGCCAATCAGCACATCCACCTGGTCTTTGATCTGGTCGATGACTTTGCGGCACTCATCCACAGGGTTGGTGACGGTCCAGCCGGTCAGGTTGACCGCATCCCAGCGGGTAATGTTGGGGGTGACCATGCCGATCAGGCCGATGCGGACATCCCGCTTTTTCAGGATGGTGTAGCTGTTGGCCAGGGGGGTGCCGTCGGGGGCGTAGACGTTGCCGGTCAGCACCTGGGCCTTCTGCTGGGCCATCACCTTCTGGATCACGTCCATGCCGTAGTTGTACTCGTGGTTGCCGGGCACCCAGATATCATAGCCGATGGCGTTCATGGCAGCCACCATGGGGTGGATATCGTCCTCCAGGAACAGCTGGGAGGAGTTGCCCTGGATGGTGTCGCCTGCGTCGATCACCAGGGTATCGGGGGTGCGCAGCTGCTTGATGGCAGCGGCCTGCTGGGCCACGCTGCCGCTGGTATCCTCTTTGTTGGCCGCGTAGTCCCAGGGGTCAAACTTGCCATGGGTGTCGCTGGTGGCCAGGATCTGCAGGTCCATGGTGAAGGGCCAGAACGAAGCGGCCGAAGCGGCAGGTGCAGCAGTGGTCACCGCGGCGGCTGCGGCGGTGATGCCGGCTGCGCGCATGAAAGCGCGGCGGGAGATCATCTTTTTCACAGTATGTCACTCCTTTTTCCATTCTTCTTTTCTTTTTAAATTTAAAACGGTCAGGGGTCGCTGCTTTCAGTATAAAACTTTCGACATGATTTTACAATCAATTTTTCGCAAAATAATCTTATAGAATTTTATATCTTTCGCCCAATCATCCAATTTGCCGCATACTCCCTTCCACGCTCCCGTGCGTGCGGGCAGCCGCGCCAAGCGCGTCCTGCGGACGAAGCAGCGAAGGCGCGGCTGGCGCAGCGCTCCGGTTTTTGCAAGCGGGCTCCGTCCCGCGCCGCAAAAATCGGCTAAGCGCAAGAGGCACGCTAGGCCGAGTGCGCGGTTCGACGGCAAATTTTGTCCAAAAGGGGGATATTAGGGACTGCGCAGCAGGCAGAAATGGGTTCCCCCTGGAGCGTTCGTTTTCGACACACAAAACAATGCGGGGGCCGGCCATACAGCCGGCCCCCGCAGAGGGACCCTATCTTTCGTGACGCAAAAGTTCTTTTGTTTTGGTGCGATCAACAACAGAAGGAATATTGGTTCTATTCCTCTTTGCCGCCACATCGGATGGGTGTTTTACCCGAGCGTGCAGGTGGTCTCTGGCACCCGCACGCCCCTTATATCATCTCCCGGTATGGTGCCCCGGGGGTGTATAAGTAAAGTTTAGACTTTCTCATACCCTCTGGTTACAACGGCAACAACAACCCAAACACTCGCAGTGCCGCCCTCACTCTTCACCTCAAGCACAGAAGCCTTGCCAGAATAAGTAAACTCCTTGCCATCATCGGTAATATTGGTATCTTCAGCATAGTCAAAGTTATCAATAGCCTTGCCAACCATCTTCAAAGCTTCTGCCTGAGTATAAACTTTCGCATTGAACATACCAACAACAGCAACTTTTTTATCATTCCAGTCAGGAGATTTGCTTTCAACTATCTGCTCATAATTAGTCAAGCCAATGTAACTAGCGCCAACAACACTCTTCAGCTCAGCGTAATCCGTGTTGGCTTGGCCAATCTTACCATAATTGGATTCGGCCCACTCATCGCCTTTAATGGGATTCAGCTTAAAGTGTGCTTCCAGGTTTTTGTCCAGATTCGAGTCATCCTCGAACTTAACAACATCCTTATTCTGAGACAAAGCATTGTTCAGAGCAGCAGCAGCGCCACTCACTGTGGTAACTTCAGAGCTGGAAGAACCGCTGTTGCTGTTGCCGCCGTCCTTGCAGCCAGCCAGCATGCTGACGGCCATGATGCCGGCCAGCGCCAGAGAAGCAATCTTCTTGAGTTTCATAATGAATTTTTCCTCCTTATGGTG